>CAJKWK010000011.1 GCA_905203555.1 uncultured Lachnospiraceae bacterium | reverse complement strand
TAGAGCACTTGACTTTTAATCAAGTTGTCCGGGGTTCGAATCCCCGCACGCTCAGGATGAGAAGATAGCGGAAACTCAGTATTTACAAGGGTTTCCGCTATTTTTATTATTTCTATGTGATTCTATAGTAAATTTTAAAGTAAGAATAAAAATATGCTTGCATTGTGTGAGAGATGTGCTAAAATAATACATGTAATTGAAAAAGGGGAGCTTGCATGAGCAGGCTGAGAGTAAGCTGTATCGCTTAGACCCATAACCTGATTTGGATAATGCCAACGTAGGAAAATAAGCTCAGTAGATGTTATATGTATGTTATTTAGATATGATTTGCTGTGATAATACCTAAGGGTGTTGTCACAGCTTTTTTATTACATAGAGGACTTTCTTTTTAGCTAAATTTTTTAGAAAGTATTTACTTGAGATATGTGGATTTTCAAATCAAGATTAAATGTGATCGGATAGTTGTATGATACCGACAATTATCTGTACTAAAGGAGGAGATAGGTATGTTTAGTTTTATGGTAAATGCAGAAGGTGGTTTGACCACAGCAGGGTATGCAATCTGCATCGTGGTAGGAGTTGTATTGTTTGTGGCTGCAGCAATTTTCGCAGGAAAGAAAAGCGAACACAAAAAAATGACAACAAGACAGATGGTATTTTGCGCTGCAGCGCTGGCTCTTGCATTTGTAACATCTTACATTAAGTTGTTTGAAATGCCTTGGGGTGGAAGTGTTACGTTGTGTAGTATGTTGTTTGTAGTACTGATTGCAAACTGGTATGGTGTGCAGACAGGAGTTTTATGTGGTCTGGCATATGGAATACTTCAGTTTTTACAGGAGCCTTATGTATTATCATTTTTCCAGGTCTGCTGTGATTATGTATTTGCATTTGCAGCGTTGGGTGTGGCAGGATTTTTTGCAAAGAAGGATCATGGATTGTTAAAGGGATATATTGTAGCTGTAATTGCTCGTGGAGCATTTCATGCTTTGGGCGGCTATTTGTACTGGATGGATTATATGCCGGATAATTTCCCGAAATCTTTAAGTGCAATTTATCCAATTGCATACAACTATAGCTTTTTGTTAGTAGAAGCGATTATTACGATTGTTGTAATTTCGATCCCTGCTGTAGCAAAAGGATTGAAACAGGTAAAGAAAACAGCGTTGGAGTAACATATTGTTTCTATGAAAATATGTGATAAAGAATTTTTATAAAGCAAACGAGATATGATTGAGAGCGTGGTAGATTATTCTGCTGCGCTTTTTATATATGAAAAACATACTATTTCTTTTACTGGATTCATGTTATGATAGGGGAAATAAACTTGAGGAGAGTGAAACGATAAGTGAAGTCACTATATGAAAAGTTGATAAATTACGGAGAGTCTGATTTCTACGGATTTCATATGCCTGGACACAAGCGCAACGGTGAAATGATGGAGAATGGGCTGCCGTATCAGATAGATATTACAGAAATTGAAGGATTTGATGACTTGCACCATGCCAGAGAGTTATTGAAGGAAGCGCAGGAACGGGCTGCAAGAGTTTATCATGCGGAGGAAACCTGTTATCTGATCAATGGAAGTACGTCTGGTATTTTGAGTGGTGTACTTGGATGTGCGCGTAAGGGTGGGCGTGTTTTGGCAGCGAGAAATTGTCATAAGTCAGTTTATGCTGCAATCTATATGAATGAATTGGATGCGGAGTACATTTATCCGGAATATGATGAAAAAAACGGGCTGAATGGGGCGATTGACGCAGAGGAGATCCGAAGGATTCTTTTGGAAGATCGAAACGGACATTGTGGAAATACGACAATCAGTGCAGTGGTTCTTACTTCTCCGACTTATGATGGTGTGGTTTCGGATATTCGAAGAATTGCGGATACAGTCCATGAATTTGGAATACCGCTTATTGTTGATGAGGCACATGGGGCTCATTTTGGATTCCATTCATATTTCCCGGAAAATGCGAATCAGCAGGGGGCTGATGTGGTGATTCATAGTCTGCATAAGACGCTGCCATCTTTGACACAGACCGCATTGATTCATTTGAATGGGAATCTGGTCAATCGTGAACGGGTCCGGAAGTATGTGCATATGATTCAGACAAGCAGTCCTTCGTATGTTCTTATGGCGAGCATGGATGAATGTATTCGCTTTTTGAAAAGAGAGCAGGATGCGTTTGGTATATATCAGGAAAGACTGGAGAAATTGAGAAGAGAGTTAAGTGGATTAAAGAATCTGCAGTTGGTTGAGACAAATGCATATGATCGATCGAAAATTGTGATTTCTACAAAAAACACAGTGAAAGGTCAAGAAGTATATACGGGAAAATTATTGTATGAAGAATTGCTTGCATCGTATCATTTACAGATGGAGATGGCGTCCAGAGAATATGTGCTGGCGATGACTTCAGTCTGCGATACGGAAGAAGGATTCCGGAGATTGAAAGAGGCGTTGTTTCAGATTGATGAAAGTTTGGAGCGGAAAGAAATCGATTGTCCGAGTATGGAACTGCCACGCTTGCAAAGGGTCTATACAAGCGCCCAGGCGGAGAATTTGTCTGAGGAAAAGTCGAATGTAGAGATACTTTTACCGGAGGAATGTCAGGAAAGAATTTCATTGGAATATGCGTATGTGTATCCGCCGGGGATTCCATTAATTGTTCCGGGAGAGCGGATTTCAAAAAAAGCAGTTGAGTTATTGCAGATATATGAGAAAAGCGGATTTGATATTGAAGGGCTTAAGCAGTCCGGTCGGATACAGGTTTTAAAAGAAATACCAAGAGGATAGGAAGATGGGAAAGATTTTTTATATCATGGGAAAGAGTTCTTCAGGGAAGGATTCTATATTTAAAGAAATAAAAAAGAGAATGCCGGAACTGAAGGATATTGTTTTGTATACAACACGTCCGATTCGGGAAGGAGAGCAGGAAGGTGTTGAATATCATTTTGTAGATGAAACGGTATTGCATAAGATGGAAGAGAAGGGCTGTGTGATCGAGCAGCGAGCGTACCATACAAAATGTGGGGTCTGGAAATATTTTACAGCGGATGATGGGCAGGTAGATCTGGAGAGGGACAACTATCTGGTCATCGGTACTTTGGAATCTTATGAGGCTATGAAAGGCTACTATGGCGAAAAGAAAGTGGTGTCATTGTATGTGGAAGTCGAAGATGGAGTGCGATTGAGCCGGGCTTTGGAGAGGGAACAGAAACAGGCAGAGCCGAAGTATGCGGAAATGTGCAGGAGATTTTTGGCAGATTCGGAGGATTTTTCAGAGGAAAATTTGAAACGGGCAGAAATTAAAAACCGGTTTGCAAATATAGATTTTGAGAGCTGTGTGACCGAAATGATTCATTTTATTAAAAAAAGTTTATAAAAAAACAAGAATTCCAGATGGATTTACGGGGTATCTCTTACAGCGAAATTATGGTATACTGAAACATATAGAAACTTTATCTATTTTTATGAAAGCAGATAGCAGGTGATTGTATGGGTGGATTTAAAGATGTAGTAGGACACAAAAATATTATACAGTATATTGGGAATGCAGTGACTTCAGGTGCCATTTCTCATGCCTATATTCTGAATGGGGAGAGAGGTTCCGGGAAAAAATTGTTAGCCAATTTGTTTGCAATGAGCCTGCAGTGCCAGAACCGGGATGAAGACGGGGATGCGTGTGGAAAATGTCAGTCATGTAAACAGGCTGTTAGCGGCAATCAGCCGGATATTATTCGTGTAACACATGAGAAACCTACGACGATCAGTGTAGATGATATTCGGGAACAGGTGAATAATGATATTCAGATCAAGCCGTATAGCAGTCCGTACAAGATCTATATTATAGCAGAGGCGGATATGATGAGTGTACAGGCACAAAATGCTCTTTTAAAAACCATTGAAGAGCCGCCGGAATATGCAGTCATTATTCTTTTAACGGAAAATGCAGAGACATTGCTCCCGACGATTCGTTCCAGATGTGTCATGCTGAAGTTAAGAAATATCAAGGATCAGCTGGTGAAAAAGTATTTGATGGAACAGATGGAGATTCCGGATTATAAAGCAGATGTCTGTGTAGCATTTGCACAGGGCAATATGGGAAAGGCAATTGCGCTTGCGACTTCGGAATATTTTAATGAGATTAAGGAAGAAGCGGTTCATTTGCTGAGAAATATTGATGATATGCAAGTGGAAGAATTGATGGGTGCAGTGAAAAAATGTAGTGCATATAAGATGAATATCAGCGATTATATGGATGTGATCGCAATCTGGTATCGTGATGTACTTATTTATAAAGCTACAAAAAATGTAGATAGAGTGGTTTTTTCAGATCAGATGCGTTATATTAAGGATTGTGCTAAAAAGAGTTCTTATGAAGGCATTGAGAATATTTTAGAAGGGCTTGAGAAAGCAAAAGCCAGATTGAAGGCCAATGTTAATTTTGAATTGACGATGGAATTACTTTTATTGACAATAAAGGAGAACTAGAAGATGGTGAAGGTAATAGGAGTAAGGTTTCGGGTAGCGGGAAAGATTTATTTTTTCTCTCCGGGAAATCTTGAGATTCGGCAGGGGGATCATGTGATTGTGGAAACGGCGCGCGGCGTTGAGTACGGTCGTGTGGTCAGCGGTCCGAAAGAAGTAAAGGAAGAAGAGGTGGTTCAGCCTTTGAAGTATGTGATCCGAATTGCAACGGAGCAGGATGAGAAGACGGAGGCTGAGAATCGGGAGAAGGAAAAGGAAGCATTTCAGATCTGTCAGGAAAAGATCCGGAAACATAATCTGGATATGAAACTGATCGATGCAGAGTATACCTTTGATAATAATAAAGTGTTGTTTTATTTTACAGCAGATGGAAGGATTGATTTCCGGGAACTGGTTAAGGATCTGGCAGCAGTATTTCGTACGAGGATCGAGCTGCGCCAAATCGGAGTGCGGGATGAAACAAAGATTCGAGGCGGTATCGGAATCTGTGGACGTCCATTGTGCTGCAGTACCTATTTGTCTGAGTTTGCGGCTGTTTCCATTAAGATGGCAAAAGAGCAGAATCTGTCTTTGAATCCGAGCAAGATCTCTGGAGTATGCGGCAGATTGATGTGTTGTCTGACAAACGAAGAGGAGACTTATGAGGAACTGAACAGTCAGCTCCCTTCGGTAGGAGATATGGTAACGACACCTGATGGGCTGACCGGTAATGTACATTCTTTGAGTGTTCTTCGAAAGCTGGTAAAAGTAATCGTGAATCTGGAAAATGATGAAAAAGAGATCCGCGAATATAAAGCAGAGGAATTGAAGTTTAAGCCGAGACGCAAGAAGGCGAAAGTTTCTAAGGAAGAGATGAAAAAGCTGGCAGAGCTTGAAAAGGAATGAATTGTATAAGAGACATGAGAGAAACAGATAAGGAACAGACGGAGTATTTGCTTGAGGGCGAGCGTTTGGATGATCTTCAGTTAAGTGGGTATTATATTATTCAGGATCCAAAACGATTCTGTTTTGGAATTGATGCAGTGATGCTGTCTGATTTTGCAAAGGTAAAACCGGGCGAACGGGTTTTGGATCTGGGGACCGGAACGGGAGTGATTCCGATCTTGTTGTCTGCGAAGACGAAGGGACTGCATTTTACAGGACTTGAGATTCAGCCTGAAAGTGCAGATATGGCACAGAGAAGTGTGCGTTATAATGATTTGGAAGATAAAATAGATATTGTAACAGGTGATATCAAAGAGGCGGCGGAGTTGTTTGGAACTGCCTCTTTTGATGTAATTACTACCAATCCACCGTATATGTTAAAGGAGCATGGGTTGAAGAATCATGGGGATGCAAGAACGATTGCACGCCATGAAATTCTTTGTACGCTGGATGATATTCTGCGGGAAAGCGCCAAACTTTTACGGGAGAGTAAGGGACGTTTTTATATGATCCACAAGCCATTTCGTCTGGCAGAAATTTTGACGAAGATGTGTCAGTATAAAATTGAGCCAAAGAGGATTCGGTTCGTGCATCCTTATGTGGATAAGGAGCCGACGATGGTATTGATTGAAGGATTGAAGGGTGGAAAGTCACGAGTAACTGTGGAACCGCCGATAATTATGTATGAAAGAGCTGTTTCATCCGATACGGAGAAATAAGAGAGGAAATTATGTCGGGAACATTATATTTATGTGCAACGCCAATTGGAAATCTGGAAGATATGACATTTCGGGTTATTCGCACGTTGAAAGAAGTTGATCTGATCGCGGCGGAGGATACGAGAAATAGTATCAAGCTGTTGAATCATTTTGAAATCCAGACGCCGATGACCAGTTATCATGAATTTAATAAATTTGAAAAGGGCAGAAAGCTGGTAGAGAAACTGTTGGAAGGACAGAATATCGCATTGATTACGGATGCCGGGACGCCGGGAATTTCGGATCCGGGGGAAGAACTGGTACAGATGTGCTATGAGGAAGGAATTACAGTGACTTCTTTGCCGGGGGCAGCTGCCTGTGTGACAGCGCTGACATTATCCGGACTGTCTACAAGAAGATTTGCATTTGAGGCATTCTTGCCGACAGATAAGAAGGAACGGGAAGCTGTTCTTCAGGAAATGGAAACAGAGACTCGTACGATTGTGATGTATGAGGCGCCACATCGTCTGGTAAAGACGTTAAAATTACTAGCAGAGCGTTTGGGCGGCGAGCGAAGGATTACGGTATGTCGGGAGCTGACAAAGCGGCATGAGACGGCATTTCGCTCTACGATTGCAGAGGCATCTGCCTATTATGAAGTAAATGACCCGAAGGGAGAATGTGTACTTGTTATCGAGGGACGCAGTCGGGAAGAGATGCGGATGGAAGAGCAGGCGCGTTGGGAAGAGATGAGCGTAGAAGATCATATGGAACATTATCTGTCTCAGGGAATCAATAAGAAGGATGCGATGAAAATGGTTGCGAAAGACAGGGGAGTACCGAAAAGAGAGATTTATAACCAGCTGCTGTAAGGATTTTTGCATTGATTCAGAACGTGCAGAGAAGGGATAAAGCCGTCTTTTTATTGTTTTACAGAATTGGTTATGATAGAATAGAGACAGTAAAAAGAATATGAGGTGTCTGGTTATGGCAAGTCTGACATTAAAAAATATCAATAAAATATATCCAAATGGATTTGTATCAGTCAAGGATGTATCGCTTTATATCGAAGACGGTGAGTTTGTAACGTTTCATGGTCCGAGTGGCTGTGGAAAATCTACGATTCTTCGTATGATTGGTGGTTTGGAAGATATTACTTCCGGAGAGATGTATCTGGGAGAGGATCTGCTCAATGATATTTTACCTCGGGACAGGCAGTTGGCAATGGCTTTCCAAAATTATGCGTTGTATAAGCATTTTAACGTATATGATAATATGGCGATTGGATTGAAACTACGAAATTTGCCGAGGAATGTGATTGATACGCGGGTGAAGATGGCAGCAGAATTTTTAGGAGTCGGAAATATTCTGGATAAGAAGATCAAGGCGATTACGGATTCTCAGAGACAAAAAGTAGCGCTGGGAAGAGCAATCGTATTTCGTCCGAAGGTATTGCTGCTGGATGAAGATTTTGCACATGGTGATGAGAAATTACGGGCAGAGATGCTCAGGGATGTGAAAAAGATCAATCGTAAGATGGGACTTACTGTTCTTTATGTTACGAATGATTATGATGAAGCGATTACATTGGCTACAAAAGTTGTATTTATGAAAGACGGACAGATTACGGAAGTGCGTTAGCCATGAAGTAAGTGTCTTATAAAGAAGAGCGTTGGAATTACGGTAAAGGACAGTCGGCATGAATGAAAGTGCCGGCTGTTTTTACATCATTCCGGCAAGTATGACGCTTGCTGCAAGACCCGCACATGTTGCCAGAAGTGCTCCCGGCAATGTGTAGCGGGTTTTTGTGACTTTTGCAGTCATAAAATAGACGCTCATTGTATAGAAGATTGTCTCTGTGCAGGACATAGAGATGGAGGCGATTAATCCAATCCTGGAATCGGTTCCGTATTCTTTGAAGAGATCCAGAAGCAGTCCGGAAGCGGCCGAGGAGGAAAACATTTTTACAATCGTAAGAGGAACAAGAGCGCCCGGAAATCCAATGGCATCTGTAAAATGTCCGATAATGCGGGAAATAAAGTCCAGAAAACCGGAGGCGCGCAGGATGCCTACGGCGACCATCAGACCGATCATAGTTGGCATAATCTTGATTACTGTAAAAAATCCTTTTCGGGCGCCGCATACAAAATGTTGATATACATTGGTCCCCATTAGAACCCCATAGGTAATAATTGAAAGGATGATGAAGGGAACAATAAAGTTAGAAATATATAAGAGTAGGTTCATGATGCACTCCCAAACAGAAGTATAATTTATATATATGCAGAGCAGTTATAGATAGAACAAGGGGATATGAAAAATATGATTGCTTTGCGTTGAATAACATTTCTAAATGAATCATAAGATAGAAACAAAGTTTATGAGGGGCGTTTCTATGTCTTTTTTTAGGAGTAAATGCAAAAATCGCAGGAAGATATGTCAATTACTGCGGACAGTTCTTGTAATCTGTCTTTTTACGGTAAGCTTTAGTTTGACAGCATGTCGGGAAAAGGATGCGGAAGGGGAAAATAGATCCTTTCGGAAGTTTACAAAAGAGATCTTTTGTCAGGAAGTTTCTTCGAATACAATCAGCATCCATTATACTTTGAAAAATCCGGAAGACTATGGGATAGAGGAAGCGGATCCAACATTTGGAACATTGGCACTGAATGCCGAGCAGCGGTTGGCAGCCGTAGAAAATCTGGAACAGGCAATGGGGAGGTTCTCTTATGCGAAACTAAATGTGGAGAATCAATTGACGTATGATGTGTTGAAATATTATTTAGAAGGGGTGAAGGAGGATGCAGAGTTTATCATGTATGCAGAACCTCTTGGGCTAATCAGTGGAGTGCAGACACAGCTTCCGGTTGTGCTTTCGGAATATCCATTGGAGTGCAGAGAGGAGATTGAGACATATCTGAAGTTGTTAAAAACAACGCCGGAATATTTTGAGTCGGTGATTGGATTTGAAAAAAGAAAGGCAGAAATGGGATTGTTTATGTCTGATGATGCGGCGGAACAGGTAATGGCACAGTGTCAGGCATTCATGAATATGGGAGATCAGAATTATTTGATTTCTACCTTTGTGGAAAGAATTGAAAAGATAAAAGAGTTGTCGCAGAAAGAAAAAAGTGACTATATCAAGAAAAATGCTTTGATGCTTAACAGTTATGTACTTCCGTCGTATCATAAACTTCTAATGGCAATTGAACAGCTAAAAGGCGCAGGTTCAAATGAAGCAGGTCTTTGTTATTATCCGGAAGGCAAAGAATACTATGAACATGTGGTACAGAATGCGGTTGGTTCCAGACGGACAGTGCGTGAGATGCAGGAGCTGACAAAGAAGCAGATGGTGGAAGATATGCAGAGAATGGAGCAGGCTTTTGCGGAGTTGAAACAGCATTCCGGAACCGCAGAAACTAAGGTTGAAGAAGTACGTGAGACCGCATCTTTGCAGGTAACAGCAGAAGTGGCTCCGAATCCGGTGTCCATACTAAAAACGTTGGAAAAAGGAATTGAGAAAAATTTTCCGAGTCCGCCGAAAACGAATGTACAGGTAAAATATGTGCCGGAAGCAATGCAGGAGCACCTAAGTCCGGCATTTTATATGATCCCGGCAATTGATGATTACGAGAACAATGTAATCTATGTAAATGAGGCACATATGGGGAATCATTTAACATTATTTACCACGCTGGCTCATGAAGGCTATCCGGGGCATTTGTATCAAACAACGTATTATGCAGGCACCAATCCTGATCCGATTCGAAATATATTTCAGTTTGGAGGATATGTAGAGGGGTGGGCAACGTATGCGGAAATGGCAAGTTATTCGTTAGCGCCGTTGAAGAAAGAACAGGCGGTAATTTTGCAGCGTAACAGCTCTATGATACTTGGAATGTATACACTTGCGGATATCGGGATTCATTATGATGGATGGAGCAGAGACGAACTGGGGAAATTTTTAGCCGGTTACGGATTAAAAGACAGGGGGACAGCGGACCGCATCTATGATTTGATTCTTGGATCCCCTGGAAATTATTTAAAATATTATATTGGATATCTGGAGTTTTTGGAGTTGAAAAAAGAATGGCAGCAGGAGAAAGCGGGGGCATTCTCTCAAAAAGAGTTCCACGAGGCGGTGCTGGCCGTTGGACCGGCACCATTCGAACTCGTGGAAGAATATATGTGGAAAATCAGATAGTCGATCTTATTCCGCTTCGGTTCCGTATACTTCAATTTGAGACAATGCCGGGAACGGATTTTTTGCGTAATATAACAATAATAAATACAAAAGGAAAGCGGAGGATGTTATGTTCTCCGCTTACTTTTTGCTCCGGCAAATTTACAAAAAATAATTGCTGTTAAGGTGCTGAATGTTGTGGAAAGGATTCCGGCGCCGATGATGGCAGCAGGATTGACACTTCCATACTGACTTCGATAGGCGATTATATTTACCGGAATCAGTTGAAGAGAAGAAATATTTAAAATCAAGAAAGTACACATTTCGTTGCTTGCGATTCCTTTCGGACGTCCGCGTTCTTCTTCTAGTTTCTCCAATTCTGACATTGCCTGCAATCCTGCGGGTGTGGCTGCCCATCCCAGACCTAAAAAATTGGCAATAAAGTTTGTTGTAATATGTTCATTTGCTTTGTGTCCGGGCGGGATTTCCGGGAACAAGAAGTGGATGAGCGGCTGCATTTTTGCGGAAGCAATTTTGATAATTCCGGCGCGGGAAGCAATTTCCATCATTCCAACCCAGAAAGACATGACCCCCATCATGGTAATACAAAGAGTCACAGCTTCTTTGGCGGAATCCAGCGCCGCGTTTGTGAGCTCCGGCATTTTGCCGTTAAATGCACCGAAGAGGATTCCAATAAAAATCATACCTGCCCATAAATAGTTCAAAAGTAGTCACCTCCTGTAGAACAGATGTTATATTGTATGCGGAAAGGAAAGGGAAAAGACCGTTTACAATGGGAGAAAAAGAACGTAAAATAGTAGGTGTTTCCAGGAAAAATAAAATCAGATAGAAAAAATGGAATCGTTGATTTGGTGTTTTATTCAGGAGGAAAAAAGTATATGAAATATATGATTGCATCAGATATTCATGGATCGGCATTTTATTGCAGAAAAATGCTGGAAGCCTATGACCGGGAAGGCGCAAATAGATTATTGCTGCTGGGAGATATTTTATATCATGGACCGAGAAATGATCTGCCAAAGGATTATGCGCCAAAGGAAGTTCTTGCAATGTTAAATGCGAGGAAGAAGGACATCCTTTGTGTACGTGGAAATTGCGACACAGAGGTGGATCAGATGGTACTGAAATTTCCGATGATGGCAGAATATTGTTTATTGGAATTGGGCGGACAATTGCTTTATGTGACGCATGGACATCAGCACAATCCGCAGCATCCGCCGATGTTGAAACAGGGAGATATTTTACTCAACGGACACACACATGTTCCGGCGTGTGAAGCTGTTCCGCTTGAGGATGGAACAACATTTATGTATTTGAATCCGGGCTCTGTTTCGATTCCAAAGGAAGACTCTGCGCACAGCTATATGATAGTTGAAACAGCAGAAAACAGAGGGATTCTGTTTGAATGGAAAAATATAGATGGAGAGGGATATCGTCCATGGAAGACAGATTTGCACTGTTGATTGATGCGGATAATGTATCTGCAAAATATATCAAACCGATATTGGACGAGCTGTCCAAATACGGAAATGTAACATATAAGAGAATATATGGGGATTGGACCAGTTCTTATAACTCCAGTTGGAAAGAAGAATTGCTGCAGAATAGTATTACTCCGATCCAGCAGTTTAGTTATACACAGGGAAAGAATGCAACGGATTCCGCGATGATCATAGATGCGATGGATATGTTGTATACAAGCGAGCTGGAAGGATTTTGTCTGGTATCCAGTGACAGCGATTTTACGAAACTTGCCAGCCGGCTGCGCGAAAGCGGACGAATGGTTATCGGAATGGGCGAGAGTAAAACTCCGGTTCCTTTCCGAAAGGCTTGTGATATTTTTACAGAACTGGAGCTTTTGTTAGAAGATAATACGATGGGAAATGCCAATTCCAAAAGTGAGAAAGCTGTTTTAACTTCTTTGTCTTCTTCCGGCGGTTCAGGAAATGGCGCTGAGAAGGAGAGCAAAAGCAGTAAGAAGGCTGGTGTTCATACGGTATCTAAGAATCAGATTGAAGAGGCTGTAGTTAAGATCATCACAGAAAATCAGAATAATGATAAAGAGACCGGACTTGGAGAAGTGGGAAGTCGTTTGGTTAAGCTGTATCCGGATTTTGATGTCAGACGGTATGGATATAGTCTGTTGTCGAAGTTTTTGGAGACGTTTCCGAAGTTGAAATTAAAACAGGACGGAACACAGGTTACGGTAATGTTGTATGAAGATAAAAGTAAGAAGGAAATGCTGGAGGAGTTTATCGTAGGTCAGGTACAAAATGCAGGAAGTCAGGGAATTTCTCTTGGAACTTTAGGAAATCGGATTCGAAGCAAATTTGGTGATTTTAAGGTGCGGGATTATGGCTATTCTCAGTTCAAACAGTATATTCAGAGTTTCCAGTATATTCAGATCAGGGATGATGGAGAGCAGAACTGGGCAGTGTATCGAAAAAAGTGATGAAAGGCTGTGAGAAGAATATGAAATTTACAGTTTTAATGGAAGATACTTGTGGAAATCCATGTTGTGAATATGAACATGGTCTGTGTATTTATATAGAGGCGAAAAAACATAAAATTCTGGCAGATACAGGGGCAAGTTCGAAGACGCTTGTAAATGCAAGGCAATTGGGAATCCAGCTGCAGGATGTCGATACGGTCATTCTGAGTCATGGACATTATGATCATTCCGGGGGCTTGCTGGATTTTGCAAAGTTAAATGAACATGCGGATATATATTTACAGAAGAGCGCCTTCGGGGACTATTATCATGGGGAACGATATATAGGAATTGATAAAGAAATTACGAAGTTGACAAATTTGCATCTTTTGAAGGGAAATTTTAGAATTGATTCGGAACTGGAACTTTTTTCCGGAATCAGTGGAAGAAGACACTGGCCGCAGAGTAATCTTGCTTTAACAGAAAAACGAAATGGTGTGTTTGTGCAGGATGATTTTCAACATGAGCAATGTCTGGTCATCCGGGGAGAGAAAAAGGTACTTGTTTCGGGATGTGCACATAATGGGATTTTGAACATACTGGACCGGTATCAGGCATTATATGGAGGTTTGCCGGATGTGGTGATCAGTGGTTTTCACATGTATAAAAAAGAAGGCTATACTACAGAAGAGAAAGCGACGATTCGGTCAATTGCGGAAGAACTTGCGAAACTTCCGGTTCAGTTTTACACGGGGCATTGTACCGGCGAGGAAGCAATGGAGCTTATGGAAGAGATTATGCAGGATCAGCTGATAAGGATTCATTGCGGAACTCAGTTCCATTTATAGTAGATATTTTAACAAATATGTGTTAAATTATTAGTATGGATTTTTTATGTTTAAGTTTAAGGAGGATAAAACAATGGCAAAGTTTAATTATGTAATTACAGATGAAGTAGGTCTTCACGCAAGACCGGCAGGATTACTTGTAAAGCAGGCAAAAGCAACAGGTGCAAAAATCACTCTGAGCTGTAACGGCAAGAGCGCTGATGCAACAAAGTTGATGGCTGTTATGGGTATGGGCGTTAAAAAAGGTATGGAAGTTGAAGTAGATGTAGAAGGTGACAATGCAGATGCTGTAGCAGCTGATCTGGAAACATTTTTCAAAGAAAATTTATAGGAGGCAGGCTATGCAGGTGATTCAAGGAAAGTCTATTTTCGGTGGAATCGCAATTGGTCCGATTACATTTTTTGCAAAAGAACAGAATCAGGTAAAGCGAACAAAGATTGAAGATGTAGCAGCAGAAGTTGCAAGATATGAAGCAGCAGTAGTTTCTGCACAGGAGCAGTTGGGCGGCTTGTATGAAAAGGCTCTTAAGGAAGTCGGAGAATCTGGTGCACAGATCTTTGAAGTACATCAGATGATGTTGGAAGATGATGATTATAACGATTCAGTAAAGAGTATTATCGAAACACAGATGGTAAATGCAGAGTATGCAGTTGCTACAACCGGTGATAACTTTGCATCGATGTTTGCATCTATGGATGATGAATATTTTCAGGCAAGAGCCGTAGATATGAAGGATATTTCAGAACGTGTGATCAATGTACTGATGGGTGTCGGAGAAGCAAAGGGCTGGGACGAGCCGTCGATTATTGTGGCAGAAGATCTGGCGCCGAGTGAGACCGTTCAGTTTGATAAGAGCAAATTGCTTGGATTTGTAACAAGACTTGGTTCTTCTAACTCTCATACTGCGATTCTTGCAAGAACAATGAATATTCCGGCATTGATTCAGATTGACATTCAGGAAGAGTGGAATGGTAAGCTGGGAATTATCGATGGATTTACAGGAGAGTTTTATATTGATCCGGAACCGGAAGTGCTTGAAAAATACAAGGCAAAGAAGGCGGAACAGGAAGAACGCAGAAAACTGCTTGCAGAGCAGAAGGGAAAACCAACTGTAACAAAGAGCGGTAAGGCGATTAAATTGTTTGCAAATATCGGTTCTGTATCAGACCTTCCGGCTGCAATGAGCAACGATGCCGGTGGTATTGGATTGTTCAGAAGTGAGTTCTTGTATCTGGAGTCCGGAGATTATCCGACAGAAGACGAGCAGTTCAAGGCTTATAAGATGGTAGCAGAAACGATGGCCGGTAAGAAAGTGATTATCCGTACGCTGGATATCGGCGCTGATAAGCAGGTGGATTATTTTAATCTGGATAAAGAAGAGAATCCGGCAATGGGACTTCGTGCGATTCGTATTTGCCTGACCAGACCGGAAATCTTTAAAACGCAGCTGCGTGCGATTTTGCGTGCAAGTGCGTATGGAAATATTGCAGTGATGTATCCAATGATTATTTCTGTTGAGGAAGTTCGGAAGATCAAGGCAATTATGGAAGAAGTGAAGGCTGAGTTGGATGCAGCAGGAATCCAGTACGGAGAGGTTGAGCAGGGAATTATGATTGAGACTCCTGCATCAGTAATCATCAGTGACCTGCTGGCTCAGGAAGTAGATTTCTTTAGTATTGGAACAAACGATCTGACACAGTATACACTTGCAATCGACCGTCAGAATGCAAAATTAGATGAGTTCTACAATCCGCATCATGAAGCAGTACTTCGTATGATCGAGATGGTTGTGGATAATGCACATAAGGCTGGTATTTGGGCCGGTATCTGTGGAGAACTTGGCGCTGATATGGAATTGACAGAGCGGTTTATGGCAATGGGCGTGGATGAGTTATCGGTATCTCCGACCTTCATTTACCCGGTAAGACAGATCATTCGTGAATACGATGGTCCGACAAAATAATTACATAAGATGAGGAATGTTTCTCCAGATTTGTTTATTATGAATGATTGAGAAAAGGTGCGTTGTTGAAACTGATAGAGCAGTTTTAACAACGCACCTTTTTGTTATGAATAAATATCTTTAGAGTCGGTAGCTGTATTTAATGAAGAATTAGACAGAGCATATACAGTACTGGAAAATGATGAATTGACAGTAGCTGATCAGCAGATTGTTAATGATGCAGTGGAAAGTCTCAAAGCGGCACATGAAGGACTGGTATTGAAGGAAGATCCTGGTGAAGATGGAAATAAACCGGGCGGCGAAGACGGAAACAAGCCAGGCGGTGAAGACGGAAATAAGCCGGGCGGTGAAGACGGAAATAAGCCGGGTGGCGATGGCGGAAATAAACCAGGCAGCGAAGATGGAAATAAGCCGGATGCAAATGGAAATAGTAAGCCAAGTGGAAATAGCGGTTCAACTTCCGGAAATACAACAAGCGGAAAAGTAACTATGCCGAAAACAGGTGACAGTACAATGTTCTTATGGACAGTGATTTTATTGCTATTGTCAGGATTGGCAGTCGGTATCAGTTTCAAAAAGAGAAACAGATAAAAAGCAGGTAAAAAAAGGGCTGTCAGCAAAAAGATAGTTTCAAGCAAGGGCGATGTGATTCGAATGAGTCACATCGCTACTTTTTTATATAGTTATTATGAAAAGATGGATTTGTTTTTTATAAAATTTAACAGATAATGGGTAGAAGAAAAGGAATGAAGCGGTTGACATCTGTTTCTAAAAGGAATAGGGTAGTATATTAGAAGCAGAAGAGAAAAGGGGCGGCAGACAATATGCATAGAAATGAAAGAATACAGCAGTGGATCCAGAAAAATAAGGAGGTTGTTCAGAGTACGGCGGATTTTATTTTTAATCATCCGGAACTGGCAGAAGAAGAGAAAAAATCTTCCCGATGTCTGGCAGATTTTCTTTCGCAGAACGGATTTTCTGTTATGTGGGGGATCTCCGGTTTTGAGACTGCATTTCTGGCAGAATGGGGAACGGGAACTCCTATTTTAGGATTTTTAGCAGAGTATGATGCCCTTCCGGGACTTGGACAGGAATTGTGTCCGGAACAGAAATCAACCAGAGGAGCAGGACATGGATGTGGACATAATTTATTGGGAACTGCATGCGCGGCAGCAGCTTGTGCGTTAAAATATTGGATGGAGTCGGAACAAATAGAAGGTACAATTAGAGTCTATGGCTGTCCGGCGGAAGAAACAGTGGTTGGAAAGATTAAGATGAATCAAGACGGAGTGTTTGATGATTTATCGGCAGCGATTACCTGGCATCCGTTTGACCGAAATCGGGTGAGTTATGATATTTGGCAGGCGCAGGAAGTAAAGAATTATAAATTTTACGGAAAGACGGCACATGCCTCTAAGCATCCGGAGATGGGGCGAAGTGCGCTGGATGCGGCAGAATTGATGAATGTTGGAGTGAATTATCTGCGGGAACATGTGGCAGATGATGTAAGAATGCATTATACATATACTAATACGGATGGACCGGCGAACATTGTACCGGATTATGCGGCGACAAATTATTATATTCGGTCAGCGGATTGGAAACGGACCGAAGATGCATCTGAGCGGGTGGATAATTGTGCAAAAGGTGCGGCGCTGATGACAGGAACACGCGTGGAGATTGAGACTGTAATCAAACATAAAGAAATGAAAGTCAACAGAGTGTTGGCAGAAGTATTTTATCATGCGATGGAACAGATCCCGGCTCCTGAGCATACAGCTGAGGAAGAGGCGTATGCGAAGGCGATTACGGAGGCAGCAGGACTGGAGAACCAGGGCATTTATTTCAAAGGACTGGAACCGCTGGAAGAGACACCGGTAAAACTTGCCATTGGAACGGATGTGTCGGATATGAGTCATACAGTACCGACCATTATGTTGAGTGCGGCGGCAATGTGCCGGGGAACAGCGCTTCATCATTGGGCGGCAACAGCCCAAGTGGGAATGAGCATCGGAAGTAAGGCAATGTTTTATGTGGCAGAATGTATGGCGCTGGGGGCAAAGGAATTGCTGGAAGAACCGGAGATCATAGAGAAAGCCTGGGAGGAACACCGGAAAACCAATTAGAAAAAAGAAGAGAAAAAAGAGCAAAAACAGGAACCGGAGGAATCAAGTTTGATTGCATCGTGTTCCTGTTTGCTGTTTTCAAGTTTATGTCAATATGCGTCTGAGCTTTCCAAAAGGAGTTGCTTTTTCCGCAAGTTCTTTTCGGGCAGCCTGTTGTTGGCGGATCAGACAGTCCAATTTTCGATAATGTTCTTCTTCCTGTCGTTCTTTTGCCTGAAAAAGAAAATCCATTTCGCGGATGACATCATTGGTGACTTTTTTACTAATGGATTGTTCCAGAGCGGTATTGTTTGTAGTGACAACTTCGGTTAAAACATCACCGATCAGTCCGCGTACTTGTTCAAGCTGCGTAACTGGAATTACTTCGGCGGGGGTCGGAGTAAGTGAAGCAGATACAGCAGAAAGCTGAGTGTCTTCTTCCTTTTTCTGAATCGGCTCCGAAGGTTTTGGCGCAGGAGGCGCTGCAAGCCTGCTGCGGGTCTCTTGTAATTTTGGAATCAGAGGCTTGAGGTCCTTTAATAACATTCCTTCATTCTTTAGTTTCTTAATACAGCAAAATAATTGTATATCATCTTCGGTATAATATCGATGTCCCATTTCTGTGCGTCCGATTTTTAAGTTCAGTTCTTCTTCCCAGTAACGAAGAACGTGGGATTCCACATGAACCTTTTTGGCAGCTTCAGAAATCATATATCTGACTTCACCCATATTATGTATTACCTCCTTAAGATGTTAAACACATTATAGCATAGGGTATGCAGAAATACGCCGGGAATCGTTCGCCAAATTCGGACAAAAAAATACCGCCTGTACAGACGGTATTTTTGTTTGTGATCACTTTGCTTTATGAGCTCTTTATATTCAAAAAAGATTACTCAGCTGAGATAGCGCCTGTTGGGCAAGCTGCCTCACATGCTCCACAGTCAACGCAAGCATCAGCGTCGATTTCGTATTTGCCATCGCCTTCAGAGATAGCTCCTACTGGGCATTCGCTTTCGCAAGAACCACAGCTTACACATTCATCACTAATTACGTGTGCCATAGTATGGTATCCTCCTTTTTCATATTGCAAATAAGATGATAAACCGATAAAAATATCAATCTAAATTGCTACATTAATTTTAATACAAACATAGGAAATATACAAGGATTTTTCTGAGGTCACAGAAAATTAAGAAATTCATCATTTTTTTATAGTAGGAAATGTGGTAAGATTAAGGTCGATATAAAGATATTAATCGTAAGTTATTATTTTCTGAAATGTGATACAAGGGAGTATCTATAATTCAAAGCGAGGGAATATCATGAAAAATTCTTTGATGAAGAGAGTATTGGCGTCAGCAGCGGCATTGTCAATGATCTTGGCTGCTGTTGGATGTTCGAAGGAAGAAGAAAAACCAACATTTACCGGAGATACAACAGAAAAACCGGCATACCAGATCAATCTGAATGAGATCTCGCCAGTAGCGTACAGTGAAGTGCGTGATCTGAATCTGGAACCGGGAACTTATATTTCTATCATAGGGAAAGATGAATCATCCGCTTTTTGGAAGAATGTTAAAAAAGGTGCGATGCAGGCAGCAGAGGACTTGAATGCGGAACTGGGATATACAGGCGGCGATAAGATTAAAGTAACATACAATGCTCCGGCGGAGACGGAGGATATAGACGAACAGGTGAATATTTTAGATGAAGAACTTGCACGTTATCCGGATGTAGTTGGTATTGCCAGCATTGATGAAGATGCATGTACGGTTCAGTTTGATCTTGCTACGGAGAATGGCATTCCGATCGTAGCGTTGGATTCCGGCAATAATTATCCGGGAATTCAATGTACGATAAAGACAGACAATCAGGATGCGGCAGGGACCGGGGCATACAAACTGGCAGATGAGATGGGACGTGATGGTAAGATTTTATTGCTGGTACATGATTCCAAGTCGGAGACAGCGAAGGAGCGCGCAGCCAGTTTCCAGACAGAGATACAGGAGAATTACCCGAATAGTCAGGTGGCAGAAGTGATCTACTGTGATAAGCTCCAGGAACGGAAGAAAGCCATCGTAGAAGAGGAGCAGGCGGAGTTGTCTGATGAAGAACGAACAGCGGCGGTAGATGCGATGACAGATGAAGATGTGATTGCCTATTATCTCGAAAAATATCCGGAAGTAAAGGGAATTTTCGGAACTAATAACGTAACGACACAGCTGGCAGTGTCTGCATTGGAACAGGCTGAAAAGAGCGAAGAGCTGATCGTGATGGGATTTGATGCAGGAAAGGATCAGATTCAGGATCTGCGAGATGGAAAGATTGCCGGATTGGTTGTACAGAATCCATTTGCCATCGGTTATGCGTCGGTGATCGCGTCTGCAAGAACAGTGCTGCAGATAGGGAATGAAGCAGTTGTAAATGTGGGGTATACATGGGTGACGAAGGAAAATCTGGAGTCAGAATCCATTCAGCATATGATATATGAGTGAGAAAGAGACGTATGACAACGATTCAGAAGTGTGAAGATATTGAGGTTCGAAATGCATTTCAGGAATTGTTTGTAAAAGAAAAAACCATTTTTGAAGAAGCGTTTAAGCAGGCGTTGGAGGATATGGAATATGACGAAACGTGTGATCTTAGGTTCTGCATCACCGAGACGGAGAGAGCTGCTGGCACAGATAGGGATAAACTTTGACGTGCTGGTCAGTGGCGGTGAAGAGCGGTATACAAGTACAGAACCGGAAGAAATTGTCAAAGAGCTTGCCTTGGCAAAAGCAGAAAATGTATCGGCTGTTTTGGAAGAGAAAGCGTCCTGTCTGGTAATCGGAGCAGACACGATTGTCGTATTGGATGGAGAAATCTTAGGAAAACCAAAAGATGAAGAGGATGCTTTTCGGATGTTGAAGAGTTTGCAGGGAAGAGCACATCAGGTTTATACAGGAACGGCGCTTTTGGATTATGATACAGAGGGAATGAAGAACGTAACCCGGCATGCCGAACGTACGGAAGTGTTTGTACATGCTATGACAGATGCGGAAATCCGACAGTATATTTCCACCGGAGAGCCGATGGACAAAGCAGGTGGTTATGGGATTCAGGGAAGATTTGCGGCATACATTGATCGGATAGAAGGAGATTACTATAATGTAGTCGGACTTCCGGTAGCATATCTGTATCAGCAATTAAAGATACTGGGAGTTTAATTCCAAAGTTTTTGTCCGTTATCACGCAGCCAGCGCTGCTGCTTTTTATAGTCTGGCAGAATTTGAGCAACAATTTTATAAAATTCAGCAGAATGATTCATTTCCTTTCGATGTGCCAGTTCGTGGACTACAATATAATCTAAAACATCTTCCGGGGCGAAGATGAGTCTCCAGTTGAAGTTGAGGTTGCCGTCACTGGAGCAGCTTCCCCAACGGGTCTTTTGTTCCCGAATGGAAATACGCCCATAAGTTACGCCCAGAAGATTGGCATAGTAGGCTGTCTTCTGGGTAAAAATATCTCGGGCGATCTGACGGTAACGGCGCCGGTCAGAATCTGAAAGTATCCGGTTTTGGAAATATCCATTTTCTTTTTCTTCTTTCTTTTTCTGTAAATGTTTTAAAATCCAACTCTCTTTTTCCGTCAAAAAGGAATCGATGACAGAAGGGGCAATGGTACGAGGGGCGCGTACGCAGACAGCGCCATCAGCAGTAATCTGGATGGCGAGTGTTTTGCGGGCGCTGTATATAATTTTGTAAGAAAATGGATGTTCAGACATAAGTGATACCTCAAATTAAACTCTTTTTATAATGATACATGCAATCAAATTATCCGGTGAAATCATTCGGCAGACTGTTTTGAGTGTAACAGATAAAAACAGGAAGAGCAAGAGCTTTATTTTGGCAGGTATTTGTAGAAATAAGGAATACGTGTTATGATAAAACATCAGGAATGGAGGCTGAAGAGATGATCGGGAAGAAAAAAGCAGCGAATTGTGAGGACTGCATGAATTATGAATATGATGAAGAATATGAATGTTATACCTGTACACAGAATTTGGATGAGGATGAAATGTTCCGGTTTGTGCATGGGGAATTCCGGGATTGTCCGTATTATCGGTGTGGGGATGAATATTTGATTGTCAGAAAGCAGATATAGTAACAAGAATTATAATTTAGAAGGAGCCTGAAAATGAAAATGGAAACACTTATGCAGCATGTGGATCATACATTATTGACGCAGACTGCGACATGGGAAGAGATTAAACAAATTTGTGATGATGCAGTCGTATATGGTACGGCATCTGTATGTATACCACCGAGTTATGTAAAACAGGCGAGTGAATATTTGCAGGGAAGGATTCCGGTCTGTACAGTGATTGGATTTCCGAATGGATATATGACTTCCGGGACAAAAGAATTTGAAACGAAGGAAGCAATTGAAAACGGTGCCTCAGAAATCGATATGGTAATTAATGTCGGTTGGCTGAAAGATAAGAAATATGTTCAGATAAAAGAAGAAATCCAACTTTTGAAAAAAGCATGTGGTGATAAGGTATTAAAGGTTATTATCGAAACTTGTTTGCTGACAAAAGAAGAGAAGATAAAAATGTGTGAAATCGTGACAGAAGCCGGGGCAGATTATATTAAGACATCTACCGGATTTTCAACAGGTGGCGCAACGGTGGATGATATCAGGCTTATGGCAGAGCATGTTGGAGCGGATGTGAAGATTAAGGCTGCCGGCGGGATTGCATCGCTGGAAGATGCGGAGGAATTTCTGGCATTAGGAGCCGATCGGCTTGGAACAAGCAGAATGGTGAAAATTATAAAGCAGGAAAAAACTTCTGGATATTGATAAAATTGGAAGATTTATTTTAAGGAAATTAATATAAAATAATATAAAAAATCCAGAAAGATTGACGGAATGAAAGCGGTTTGTTATAATAAGGCTGTTGTCGGAATATACTATATTGACAACAGTCTTGTATCTCTTAGAGCAAGTTTATAGAAATCGAATACGGCGCAGTAGCCAAGCGGTAAGGCGTGGGTCTGCAACACCCTGATTCACCGGTTCAAATCCGGTCTGCGCCTCTTAAAAAGCCTGAAGATCAAGGCTTTTTCTTTTTTTGTAATAAAAAATCCAACCTTTTTCAAAAAAAATCAAATTCTATAATCATTTCATAAAAGAATCACAAAATTATCATACAAGTCAATAAGAAAGCAAATTCCGATTTTATAGGGGAAGAGATATACTTGAAAATAAGATAATCGGCGTATTTTTACCTTTATTAAAATTAGAAATGAATTATCGCCGAAGAAAGGGGTATTATGAGAAAGACAAAAAAAGGGATTGCTTTATTGACGATGTCTGCCATGCTTGCCGGAATGTTACCTCCGGGAGTGGGAGAACTGGCGGAAGTTGAAGCGGCAGATATGCCGATTCCGCTGGTGAATTTTGATTTTGAAGGGCTTGAGGCAAATCAAGAAATCAAAACAGATACAGCGAATGCAACAGGAACGTATGCTTTGGCGGACAGCCATGCCGGAGGAGGGAATGCGCTGTCGCTGAATGGAAGTGGACAATGGCTGAATATTACCGATGAGAATGGTGGAAGCCTTCTGACAGGTAAAACCGAATTGACCATTTCCTATGATGCGAAAATGCCAAAGAATCATGTAAACTGGGGATTTTTTGCAGCTAGAGATACCAGTGAAACAACATACCAGAATGAACATTACATAGGAACAGTTCATAATCCTGGAGCGGATAAAGACTATATTGTAGCAGAGCGTTTCAATGGTGGAGAAAGACCGGTAAGTGCGAGGGCAAATATCAGTGCTTATGATAATAAGTGGGTGCATATCGATGTTGTTCATACAGAGGAAGAAACAATCATTTATCTGGATGGACAGGAAATCAACAGACAGGCAAGTGCATTTGCTCTTACAGATATTCTCGGGGACCATAGTGTTCTTCAATTAGGAAAAGCAAACTGGGGAAAAGGAGAATATGGAAAGGGACTTATTGATAACTTCCGCATTTACGGAGAGGCGCTCAATGCAGAACAGATTACACAGCAGTATGCAGAGTATGTGTTAGCATTTGATCAGGATGCGTTGACACTTCCTGCGGAAACAGACCGTTCCATAACACTTCCGACAACTGGCGGAAGTGGTCTCACAGAGATTACATGGTCTTCCGGTAATCCGGCTGTTATGAAAGATGACGGTACAGTGACAAGAGGCGATGAGGATCAGACAGTTACAATGACTGCAACTATAAAAAGTGGAGAGGTTTCAGTGACGAAAGAGTTTACAATTGTAGTTAAGGCCAAAAATCCGGACGAGGACGTGGTTACTTACACAAGGGAACTTACACTGAATGCAGGATTTGTTTCTGAAGATTTTCAGCTGCCGTCTAAAGTGGGAGATGCGAAGGTAACATGGAAAGTGACAAAGGGAGATGCAATTGCAGTCAAAGAGAATACAGCAGTTGTTACTCGCGGTAATGAGAATGCTGAGGTTACACTTACAGCAACAATTAACGTAGACGGCGCCACACAAGATGGAACGAAAGAGTTCCCGCTTACAGTGATTGCAAAAGGAACTGATATAGTAACTTATGTGAGCAGCAAAGCTCCGTCTAATATTGAGTCCGAAGGTTATGGCTTACAGGGCGGTATGAAAATGGCGGCTGAAGGAAAAGATGGCTATACAGTATTGCACAAAGATCAGCCAATCATGTACTCTTCCGTTGGCGTGAAGAAATATACAGCTCCGACAATTTTCCGTAAAGCGGATGGAACTTTTGGAATGATCGCATCTGATGGTGGAAGCGGTACAGTTCTTGTATATGATTCCGAAGATTTGACAGCTTCAGCAAATCGAAGAACGGTATCCTGTCCGGAATTGAATAAGATTGAAGAGATGACTTGTGTATACGACAGTGCTGAGCAGGTATACAAACTGTTTGTACAGTCAAGCAATACAGTGACACTTTTGACAACTTCTGATTTTGAGACATTTGAGAATAAAGGAGTTTCTTCTTATGAAATCGCACAGATTGAAAATGCTCCGGCAGATGCAGTTTGGGCAGAGGGAGAGGCGCTTACAAAAGCTGAATATGAAAGATTGGCAGAAAAGTTCATAAATCCTTACAATACAGAACTTACTATTTCAAAAAAGGATGTTACTGTTGGAAAAGGTACAAAACTGTCTGTGGAAGAGGTCGCAAAGCTGGCAGAAGGAACAGCGACAGCAACTTATTCTGACGGAACAGAAAAGATATATGGAATTACATGGGATGCAGATGCAATTGCTAAGATTGATACAAGCAGACCGGGAACCTACACTGTAGAAGGAACCATTGGAACAAAATATACGGATGCAGAGGCTCCGCTGATTCCGGAGAGAGCAGATCCGCATATTATTTACAATGAAGATGACGGTTATTATTACTTTACTTCTTCTTATCCG
Organism: uncultured Lachnospiraceae bacterium; assembly: GCA_905203555.1. GTDB lineage: Bacteria > Bacillota > Clostridia > Lachnospirales > Lachnospiraceae > Schaedlerella. The sequence continues at coordinate 31,530 of CAJKWK010000011.1, read as the reverse complement.
ATGGTAGGCGGTGATGATGCAGATGGTTATGACAGATTGATTCTTCGAAGAGCGAAGACCATTGCAGGACTTGCAGAGGCAGAGGAAGTAACTATTTGGGATGAAAAAGATGATCCGAAGAGAGGTCGATTTATCTGGGCTCCGGAATTACATAAAATTGGGGGCAGTTGGTATTTTTTAAGTACAGCAGGAATCAATTCCGGAAACGGAACGACATTTAATATTCGTCCGTTCATGGTGAAATGTACAAATTCTGAGGATATGATGAATCCGGAAAGCTGGGAGATGGCCGGAGATGTAAAGGCGATGGCAGGGGATGAAGCAAACTGTCTGAATGCAATGTCTCTTGATATGACATATTTTGAGGCTGGCGGTAATCATTATCTTTGCTGGGCTGACTTTACAAAAAATAAAGCCAATCCGGAAGGAATCTCCAGTTTGTATATTGCAACCATTGCCCCAAGCAACCCGACCCAGCTTACAAGTAAAGCATCTGTTATTACAGTGCCGGAGTATTTCTGGGAGAATGTTCGTTTCCGGGTAAATGAAGGTCCGGCAGTCATCCAGAAAGACGGAAATGTATATCTTGCATATTCCGCATCCGGAACCGGTTCTGAATATTGTATCGGACTTCTTACCGGTAAGGCAGATGCAGATTTGACAAATCCGGATAACTGGGTAAAAAATCCATATCCGATTATGACAAGTACAGATTTTAATGATGAAGTGTCAGGACCGGGGCATAATTCATTTACTGTAGATGAAAATGGAAACCAGATCATTGTATACCATGCAAGACCGACAGAGGCGCACAAAGGTCACAGTGGAGACCCGTTGTATGACCCATGCCGTCATGCATATATCAAACCGGTATTTTATGATATGGATGGAATGCCGATTCTGAATCTGTCAGATACAGAATTTGCAAAAGAAGAGAAAACAAGTATTACAGTTACAGTAGAAGGTGAGGCGGCGGATACAACTCCGGTTCTGGAATATAAGTTTGATGAAACATATAATGCGGAAACAGGTGTTGCAGATACCGGAAAAGATGGAACACAGAACGCTGTATTGAGCGAAGGTGCGTCCTATGTATGGGATCAGGAATATGGACAGGTATTGTATCTTGACGGAGACGACAGCGTAAATGGTCATAATGCATTTTTGGAATTTCCGGAAGGATTCTTTGATGGAAAAGACCGTATGACGATTTCAATGGATGTCAAAGAAGTGACGAGATCCGGTAATTATTTCACATTCGGTGTAGGACAGGATAATAATAAATATCTGATGCTGAAGGTAGAGCCAAATAAGATAAAGACTGCAATTTCTACTTCCTCCTGGCAGAATGAGAAACAGGCAATTAAGTCCGCTGTTTATCCAAACAACAGCCGGGTGTGGCAGAATATCAAGATTGTCGTGACAAAAAATTCTCTGGATGTATACAGGGATGGAAAGAAGATTGCATCGAACAACAACACAGGAATTTCCATGAGCGATTTGGGCGAGAACCTGATTGCATATCTTGGAAAGTCTCTCTATAACGAAGAGACTATGCCGACCAATCCGGATAAATATTTCCGGGCTTATTATGACAATGTCAAAGTATATGATTGGGCAATGACAGATGAAGAAGTGAAGAACTTCACAAAACAGGATGAGACAGCCCGCAAAGAAATGATGGGAGCAGTGGAAATGGTAGCAGACAGTGTCACCATTCCAAATGCAGACCAGATTAAAGGAAATATTACTCTTCCGGAAGAGAAAGATGGCGTTACAATCAAATGGACTTCATCTAACGAGGATGTGATCAGCACAAAGACAGTGAAGAATGAAGGATATGATGATACTCCGGCAGGTGTAGTTACAAGACAGGATAAAGATACAGATGTAACATTAAAAGCTGTATTCTCAAAAGAGGACAGCGAATCTGTAACAAGAACATACAACGTAACAGTTAAGGCAGCAGCAAAAGAAGTAAAAGCAGAAGATTATGTTGGATATTTGTTTGTAAGATTTAATGGTACAGAAGAAAATGTAAATCAGGAACAGACTTATTTCTCAATCAGTGAGGATGGATTGAACTGGCAGAACTTAAATGGTAATCAACCGGTACTTCCAAGTAATATTGGAGAAAGCGGACTTCGTGACCACTTTATTGCAAGATCACCGGAAGGAGATAAGTTCTATCTGATCGCAACGGATTTGAGCATTGCAACAAATAAGGCAAAAGATAATTCGAATGAAGGTGCAGTTGATTGGTGGGGAGCCGGCGGAAGCGGAAGTCACAGTATTGTCGTATGGGAATCTGATGACCTTGTAAACTGGAGCGAACCATGGCTGTCTGAAATTGCTCCGGAAAATGCAGGATGTACATGGGCACCGGAATTTATCTATGATGATAAGACCGGCGAGTATGTTGTATACTGGTCAGCAACAAAACTGGAAGTAGATGAAGATGAAAATGTAACACAGGAATTTGAAAATCATGCAATTTACTATTGTAAGACAAGAGACTTCCGTACATTTACAGAGCCAAAACTCTATCATGACGGTGGCAAAGATGCGAGCGGAAAGATTATCAAAGTAATTGATTCTACAATGATCCAGGATGGAGATACCTATTATCGATTTACAAAGAACGAGAGTGTGGGAACAATCGTTATGGATAAGTCAGATTCCGTACTTGGTGAATTTACAGAAATCCCATCTAAGAGTCTGACAACGGATCTTATGACACAACAGGGTGCAGTAGAAGGACCAATCATCTTTAAGATGAATGAGAAGACAGAAGATGGAAAAGATCAGTGGTGTTTGATGGTTGACCGATTTGCAAGAGGTCAGGGATATTATCCGTTGATTACGACAGATTTGGATTCAGGAGAATTTAGATTATTAGGTGAAGATGAGTATTCCTTCCCAAGCGACAGCAAATATCGTCATGGTTATGTTATGCCGGTAACTGCATCTGAGTATGATGCACTTCAGAGAAAATGGGGTGGAAGTGATTATGTAAGTACCTATCTTCTGGAACAGACCATTGCCAATGCCCAAGCGGTAGATGGAAGTCTTTATACAGAAGAAAGTTATCAGGCACTTCAAGAGGCTCTTGGTGTTGCTGAGGCGGCGCTTGAGACTGTGCAGACAACAGCTGAAGCAGATGCTGCCGCAGCAGAACTGCAGAAAGCAATTGATGCGTTAGAGCCAAAAGAAGAGGAAACAGTAACCTTGACAGGGATTGAACTGAAGGCTCCGGAAAAGACGGAATATCAGACAGGAGAAACGCTGGATCTTACAGGAATGACAGTCAATGCTGTTTATAGTGATGGTGTGAAGAAAGATGTAACAAAAGACGTAACAGTAGAAGGCTTTGACAATACAAAGGCCGGAACACAGACAATTACCGTTACTTATACTGTAGACGGAAAATCTTATACTGCATCATTTGATGTAATTGTAAAAGATAATTCCGGTACAGGCGGAAATCCGGGTGGAGAAAATCCAGATGGAAATGAACCGGACGGAAATAAACCGGATGGAAGTAAGCCGAATGGAAGTAAACCGGATGGAAATAAGCAGGACGGCGCAGTACAAACCGGAGATCAGACACCGATTGGTATGGCAGCAGGCTTGCTGGCAGCAGCCGGTGCGGCAATCGTAATTGAGCGAAAAAGAAAAAGGAGTTAAAGCATGAAAAATAGAGTAATTGCAGGTACGCTGGTGATGCTGATGGGCATGGCTTTGTGTGCAGAACCTGCATTGATACGGGCACAGGCAGCGGAAGCTGCCGAGCCTGCGGTAAAAGTCTTGAATAAGAGTAACACAGGAAATCCCATGCTTGGCTTTGATGCAGAAGGCAATATTCTATATGGCGGTGACCCATCCATTTTAGTGGATGGGGATACCGTTTATTGTTATGTAGGACATGATACTTCTACAGGAGAATATTACACGATGCCGGATTGGAGATGTTATTCTTCCAAAGATATGGAAAACTGGACATACGAAGGCGAGATTTTAAAAGCAGACCGCAGTAACATTACATGGGCACAGGATGATGTCTCCGCATGGGCAGGTCAGGTAGCAAAAGGAAGTAATGGAAAATATTATTTTTATTATTGTTGTGAAGAAGCCGGAAGACCTGGAAAATCAATTGGTGTGGCAGTATCCGATACAGCGACCGGACCTTTTAAGGATATCGGAAAACCGTTAGTCAGTGATACACAGACGCCATCCGGTCCGCATACATGGGAAGATATCGATCCGACAATCTGGATTGAAACAGATGAACAAGGCGTAGAGCATCGCTATCTGGGCTGGGGAAATAACCGGTTTTTTGTATGCGAATTGAATGAGGATATGATTTCTATTAAAGATCAGGATGGAAACGCAGATAATTTATCTGTAGGATACGGAAAAGGAAATGATATTGTAATCGGAAAAATGAATGGCATAGAAGTTTATAATGATAAGGATAAATTTGAGGGACATTCCTTTACCGAAGCTCCGTATTACTATCGTCAGCAGGATGAAAATGGAAACTATTACGGACCATATTATATGTTTTTTGCATGTGATTGGAGAGAACAGATGGCGTATGCGACAACCGATGATATCATGAGCAACGATTGGAAATTCGGCGGTGTGATCATGGAGCCTTCTGCAACAGGTAATACAAACCATATGGCAGTCTTTGATTTTAAAGGCGAGACATATTTTGTATACCATGATGGAAGTATGCCTCATGGAAGTGGGTTCCGAAGAGTTGCCTGTGTAGAAAAAATCGATATTAACGCAGACGGAAGTATTGATCCGATTAAGAAAACGGCTATTGGTTTAACAGGAACAGTGAGCAAGATTGCCGATTGGAATGGAAATTATATTGCAAGCGAGACATTTGAGAATACTTGTGATGATACGCAGTATCCGATGACGGATTGGAATCCGGGAAGTTTTGGTTCCATTGGCGGTGCAAAGGAAGTTTTTGCAGATTTCTTTGCAGGAAGTGAAGAGCGTGAGTGGGAAATTGTTCTGGGAAAAGCAGATAAGACAAAGGAAGAATATGTTTCCATCGAATCTAATTACAAACCGGGATTGTATTTGAAGGTGGCACTTGACAGCAATGGTGTCGCTCCGGTTGTTCTTGCTCAGGATGCAGGCGGAACAGAAGATGAGGCAAATCGCATGACCTTTAAGACGGTAGAAGGACTTGCAGGATATGGAGTTACTTTTGAAAGCGTGGTATATCCGGGATATTATCTGGTGAGCCGGGAAGGAAAATTATATTTTGCAAAAGAGGCAGAGGCAGAAGAGGCGACCTTCTTTGTTTCAACAGAGGCAACGCAGGATAAAGTACAGGCAGCGCAGGATGCACAGGTTTTGAAGACAACGAGATTCTATACAGTAGGTGAAAAACTGGATGTCAAGGACATTCGTGTGTTTGTTACACTGCCAAATGGAAAAACGGAAACAATCAAAGAAGTTATAACAAATGCAGCAGAGATTGATATGAAGACAACTGGGGAAAAGACTTTAAGGGTAACGTATAGTTATGACGGAGTTGAGTACACCAAAGATGTCAAGATCACTGTTGTAGAAAAAGAGTATCGTTAAACGGGCAATAGGAAAGGAGAAGTAAGAAATGAAAAGAAAAAAAGTATTAGCAGCACTTCTTGCAGGTGCGCTGGTTATGTCTTCAGCAGCATTTCCAAATTCCATGTCCGTTAAGGCAGAGAATCGGACATTGGAAGACGGATTGGTGGCGTCTTATGATTTTGATCAAAAGGATTTAACCAATGGCATCAGCGGACAGGGACAGGCAGAGGCGATTGTCACAGGACTTGGCGCATATGAGCAAGCTCTTACATATGAGGCAGGAGTTACGGATAAGGGGCAGGCGTTAAAACTTGGCGATTATGGTCTAAAGTTGAATCAGCAGAATTTAGGAGATGATTTTTCCGTTTCTATGTGGTTGAAACCGGGTGGGAAATTTGCAAAAAATGAAGCAGTCATGTTCTTAGGTTATCATTCACCGGAAAAATGGCTGGCAGTTGCAGGACCGGAAAGTTTGGGGCCGAACTGCAAATTCTGGACAAACGGAAGTGGAAACGGGCAATCATTTGGCTGGACTGGTTTTGGAAATATGACAATTGATACCTCATGGCACTGCCTGACTGTTACCGGTTCAAATGATGGAGTAACGGCATATCTGGATGGAAAAGAAGTAGGAACAGGTGGAAGTATTGCTCCTTTGACAGGAGAAAATCAGGATGTCTATATTGGTGTGAATAACTGGGATACAGAATTTAACGGATTGGTAGATGAGATAAAAGTATACAATCGTAAACTGAGTGAACAGGAAGTTCTTCAACTATATAATCCGGAAATCACACCGGAAGATATTCTGGATGCAGAGGGCATTACAGTAACAGAAGCATTGCATACGATTAAAGGAAGAACTTCAAAGATTACAGTGAATATGCCGGCAGTTGCAGAAGAGGCCGGGGCAGAGGTGAAATTTGAAAGCCAGAATCCGGAAATTGCAACTGTAGGTGAAGAAGGAGTGGTGACCGCTCAAAAGGCAGGAGAAACAAGTATCACCACAACAGTAACTCTTGGCAGTGTTACAAAGACAGCCGAGACCATGGTTTATGTGGAAAATAGTCTGAACCGTCGTTTGACAGCTGTTTTTGATTTTGAAAATGAACTTTCCAATAGTGCAGAAGGAGCCGAAGGAGATGCACAGGCAGCATCTTTGATTGTAACAGGTCTGAAAGCGTACAATGGAGAGGCAGTCTATAAAGACGGTCATGACGGAAAAGCAATTCAGCTTGGAGAGTATGGTCTGAAGTTGAATCAGGAAAATCTGGGTACAGATTATACCGTATCTGCATGGGTAAAAGCAGACACTGCAATGTTGGAAAATCAGTGTATGCTCTTCCTCGGATATCATAATCCGGAGAATTGGATCGCAATTTCCGGTATGGGTCGTGGAAGTGCAATTGCCTCTGATAATTTTAAAGTGTGGGCAAAAGGCGGTATTTATGCTTCTCATACAACTTTGTTCAGCCCGATGATTCAGAATCAGGAATGGCATCAGATTACGTTGACAGAATCCACAGGAAAATTAAGTGCATATCTGGATGGAATCTGCTTAGGAACAGTGAACAGTAATGCTCCGCTGGTAGGAGAAAATCAGGATATTTATCTTGGTGTCAATAACTGGGATGCGGAATATGCAGGGCTCGTGGATGAGGTAAAAGTGTATAGTCTGGCTATGACAGAGGAAGAAGTACAGCAGCAGGCTGCAGATGAATTTTCAGAGAAACTGCAGAAGAACTTAGAGAAAGCCTTGGATGTCAAAGATATCCTTGGAAAGAACAGCAGTGAAAATGAGATTTATTATGATTTGTCTCTTCCGACAGCGGCAGCAGGAATCCCACTGGGCTGGAGTACAGACCATGAAGATATCATTGGAGCAGATGGTACTGTAACAAGTCCGTCAGCCGATCAGGAAGTGACGGTGACAGCAACAGCATCCAGCAATGTTTTACAGGCAGCGCTTACTTTCAAAGTAACTGTAAAAGCAGTAGACAGTGAAAAATTGACAGCATTGCTTGAAGAGGCTGCGAAAGTAGATCAGACGTATCTGACAGATGTATCAAAAGAGCATTTACAGGCAGCAATTGCGGCAGCTGAAACAGCAGTGGAGACGCCAACTTATGAGTCAGTGGAAAAAGCTTATACAGACTTGAAACAGGCAATGGAAGAACTTTATTATGTAACCGTTGAAAATCCATTCGACGCAATTGTGGAGCCAAAAGCAAAAGTTTCAATGCAGGTAGGAGATGCTGAACAGCTGATGGAGATTCCGGAGGCAGTAAAGGATATGGTAACGGTTACTTATGCCAGTGAAGATGAAAACATTGCTGTCTATGAGGAAGGTACAGTGACAGCGGCAGCAGCCGGAAAAACAATTGTAACTGCAACGGTAACAGCGAAAGATGAGGTGTCGGGATACGGTGGATTTGCCATGGAATATTCAACAGCTGTAGAAGTGACAGCAGAGGAGCCACCGGTACATGTTCATGACTTGACAAAGATGGAAGGAAAAGAACCAACCTGTACAGCAGCAGGAAATATCGAATACTGGTATTGTGAAGAGTGTGGAAAATACTTTGCGGATAAAGATGCCACAACAGAAATTTCAGAAAAAGATACCATTCTTCCTATGAAAGAACATGAATGGGAAACAGAGTATACGGTTGATAAAGAGGCAACGGCGACAGAAGACGGAAGCAAATCCATTCATTGTAAGAATTGTGATGCAAAGAAGGATGTGCAGGTAATTCCGGCAACCGGAAAACCGGGAAGTACCGATAAGCCGGGAAATACGGACAAACCAGGAAGTACAGGCAAACCGGGAAATACAGGAACGAACAATGAAGGTGGTAATGGAAATCAGAAACCATCAGGCAGTGTGCAGACCGGAGATACCACACAGAGTATGCCTTGGATTTTACTTCTTGGTGTTTCAGTGCTTGGCTGTATCGTAGTGCTTCAGAAACGCAGAACGAAGAAATAAATAAAAAAACACAAAAAAATCATAAAAAATTTACTGAAAAAGGTAAAGTTAGAAAAAGGTGAGGAAAGGATTAAAGAAAAATGAGGATGTTTAAAAAGTGTGGAGCGTTGATGTTGGCGTCTGCATTGACATTATCCATTCTCCCAACACCGGTTGCGAATGCAGCCGGAGAAGGGGAAATGGGGATTGTTGCAGAATATGATATGACGCATAAGGACGGATATTTGACAGATAAGTCAGGGAATGGAAATCATGCAAAATTAAATGGAATTACAGATCAGGATTTTGCAGAAGAAGATGGGGCAAAGATATTAAATCTGGGAGATGGAAAATATGTGGAACTTCCGGCAGGAATGATTGAAAAGGAAGTATTCGAGATTGAGGCAGAATTTAAGGTGTCTCCGAATAACAAAGAAAATTCATGGTTATTTACATTGGGAAGTAAGGTGACAGAGTGGCCCAATGTAAAGAATTATCTCTTCCTTTGTCCGGCACAGACCGGAAATGGAAATAATGCAAACAAAGGAAATCTTCGTGCAGGTATCAAAGATAGTACAAATGAAATTTTACTTGCACAGAGTGCGAAGATTCGTGAGGGTGCATATAATACAGTGAAAATGGCATTTGATCAAGGAACTTTATCTGTATATTTAAATGACGCACTGGTAGAGAGTAAGGAAACGGGATATTCGATTCAGCAGATTTTAAAAGATGGTACTGATGGAACTATTTGTGGTTATATTGGCAAGTCCTTGTATTCACCGGATCCGTATTTTACCGGTTCACTGAAATCATTTAAAATCAGCGCCGAAAAGAAGGACACTTCCGATGAAGGAAAGCTGGCTGAGGCAAAAGAAAGTTTAACACTTCCATACGACACAACCAATCATCCGGTGTACGGAAATATTACACTTCCGGAGAAAGAAATCAATGATGTGAGCATTACATGGGAAACAGATCATCCGGAAATTGTGGATATAGAGGCACATGACAATGAAGGATATGATGCAACTCCGGCAGGAACCGTAACAAGACCGGCAGAAGATACAGAAGTTACGATGACCGCAACCTTGAAGGCTGGTGAGGCAACAGATACAAAGAGTTTTACATTTCTTGTAAAAGCTGCAAAGAAGGCGTTGACTGCAGAGGATTATAAAGGATACTTTTTCGCATACTTTGCGGGAGAGGGATATTCTGACGGAGAGCAGATTTATTTTGCAGCCAGTGAAAATGGAGATAAATGGTACGATTTGAATGAAAACAAACCCGTTCTGACTTCTACAATGGGAGAAAAGGGAGTGCGTGATCCATTTATCATTCGTTCTCCGGAAGGTGATAAGTTTTATATGATTGCAACTGATTTGAAAATCAATGGTGGAAACGGATGGGGCGCAGCACAGACAGCCGGAAGTCAGTCTCTGATGGTTTGGGAATCTACCGACTTGGTGAACTGGTCTGAACAACGTATGGTAGCAGTCAGCGCATCTATCGATGCAGGCTGTACTTGGGCGCCGGAGGCTACATATGACCCAATTACCGGAGAATATGTGGTGTACTGGTCTTCCAAAACACCGGATGATAACTATGGAAAGCAAAGAGTTTACTATGCGAAAACAAGAGATTTCTATAGCTTTACCGAGCCACAGGTTTTCATTGAGAAAGATGAGTCCAGTATCGATACGACCATTATTTATAATGATGAGGAAAATATGTATTACCGCTATACAAAGAATGAAGGCGGAAATACCAATGAATTGGGTGCAAAGACAAAATCTATTTTTGCAGAAAAGAGCAGCACCCTGCTTGGCGAATGGACACCGATTGCATCAGAATCTCTGAATCAGAATCAGTGGGTAGAAGGTCCGACAATTTTTAAATATAATCCACAGGACGCACCGGATGGAAAATGGTGTCTGCTGGTAGATGATTTCGGCGGAATCGGATATTATCCGCTGGTAACAACTGATTTGTCTTCCGGTGTATTTGAGAAAGCAACTGCATCCCGTATGCCTTCCCGCGCAAGACATGGTACACCAATTCCTGTAACTGAGGAAGAATACCAGGCAGTGATGGAGAAATGGTCAGATCTGGCGCAAGAAAATAACGAAGAGGAATCACTTGCACCGGTATTGGAATACGATTTTGAAACGATAAACGGAACTAACATTGAAGACATTAGTGGAAATGAAAATACAGGTTTGTTAAATGGAAATGCACAGCTTGTAAAAGATGAAACAACAGGTTCTCAGGTACTTTCTTTAGATGGAAGTAATGGAACATATGCAGCATTTCCGGAAGGATTTTTCGATGGAAGAAATACATTCTCTATTTCCATGGATATCAAAGCGGAAAAGGTAAGTGGAAATTACTTTGCATTTACAATCGGACAGGATAGTAACAGATATTATTTCTTGAAACCGACACAGGATTCCATCAAATCTGTGATTACCACAGGTTCTTGGGGAAGTGAAAAAGGATTTACAGAAAAACTGGATAGTGCCATCCAGAATCAATGGCTGCATCTGACGCTAATCATGGATGGGTTGGATATGAAACTCTATCTGGGAGAGCAGTTGATTGGTCACAATGAGAATGTGCAGAATGAGATGTCAGATCTTGGAAAAAACCTAAAAGCATATCTTGGAAAATCATTCTATGGTGGAGATGGATACTTTAAAGGTGCTTTTGATAATATTAAAGTTTACAACAGAGTGCTCCGAGATATGGAATTAGCAGGTGGTGTACTGGGAGATGAGACAGAACTTCTTGAACTCTTAGAGACATATAAAGATTTGGATGCATCTCTTTATACAGAAGATAGTTATCAGGCATTTCAGGAGGCGTACGATGCTGCAGCGGCTGTGGCAGAAAATCCAGATGCTTTAGAAGAAGATGTGGCTGAGGCAGTTCGCATACTGAAACAAGGCGTTGAGAATTTGAAACAAGTGGAACCACAAGAACCGGAAAATCCGAGTGATACAGACAACAACGGAACACCGGAAAATCCGAAGAAACCGGAAACTGTCAAGACCGGTGATAATGCTAAGATTGGCATAGTAGTTGGATGTATGGCAGCAGCACTTGCAGCAGGGATTGTTCTTTTTAGAAAGAAACGGAAATAAAGTAGTGTAGTAAGAGTAAAGCGTAGGGTTGATGTAACGATGGTACATCAGCCCTCGTTTTTGTTGTTTTTGATTTGCAATAAAAAAATAAACTGTTTTCAAAAGGAAAAGTATGTTACAATCACAAAAATGCTTTTATAATAAATGATAGTATAGGGAGCGTTTTATCTGAAGAGGTACGGAGGATGAATATATTATGAAAAGGTTATTGACGAGATTGGTTGGCGTGGCTCTATTTGTATCTATTCTTGTAGTGGCAGTAAATGCAAATGAGTACCGGAGAGAAAACAGAGGACGAGATTTTCACCAAAAACAGGAAAAGATGATTACGGTTGGATTTTCTCAGGTAGGAGCAGAATCTAATTGGAGAACGGCAAATTCGATCTCGATTAAGCAGATGTTTACGCCGGATCGAGGTTATGACCTGCTGTTTGAGGATGCGAAACAAAAGCAGTCAAATCAGATTATGGCGATTCGAAGATTTATACAGCAGGAAGTGGATTATATTGTGTTTTCACCGGTGGTAGAAACCGGCTGGGATACAGTATTGGAAGAAGCGAAACGGGCAGGCATACCGGTGATTATTATTGATCGAAGGGTATCTGTCAGGGATGCAGGGCTTTATACAGCGTGGATTGGATCTAATTTTTATTTGGAAGGGCAGAAGGCGTGCAAGGCTTTGATGGAGTATGTGGAGCAAAACCAGATTCCGGAGGTGAATATCGTAAATATTCAGGGAACAGCCGGTGCTACAGCACAGATTGGAAGAAGTAATGCGCTGGAAGAAGCAGCTGAAAAATATGGTTGGAATCTGCTGGCTCAGGAATCCGGAGAATATACGGAGGCGAAAGCCTACGAAGTGATGTCGAAGATGCTGCGTGAGTATGAAAATATTAATTTTGTTTATTGTGAAAATGATAATGAGGCGTTTGGCGCTATAGAGGCAATTAAGGATGCAGGGAAGAGCGTGGGGCCGGGAGGCGATATTCAGGTAATTTCTTTTGATGCCACGCAGGAGGGGCTGCGACGCGTGCAGACAGGAGAGATTCTGATTGATGCTGAGTGTAATCCATGGCATGGATATTATGTAGAAAAAGTGATTAAACAGATTGAGAACGGCGAGTCATTGCAAAAAGAATGGAATGTACCAGAAGAAGTATATATGAATATGCCGGAAGATTTTGAAATTATGCTGGGTGGAAAAGCATATACGATACAGGCAATTACAGAAAACATCGTAAAACAAAGAGAGTATTAGACGGGAGTGAGTGAAAAATGAACGATATAAAAGTATTCCTTGTAGAAGATGAGATGATTATCCGAAATGGTGTGAAACGGAGTATTGACTGGGAGGAAGAAGGATATGAATTTGTGGGAGAGGCCAGTGACGGTGAACTTGCATATCCTTTGATCTTGAAGGAAAAACCGGATATATTAATTACCGATATTCGGATGCCTTTTATGGATGGATTGGAGTTAAGTCGTTTGATCCGAGCGGAACTTCCGGATATTAAGATTATTATTTTAAGTGGTTATGATGAATTTCAGTATGCAAAAGAAGCAATTAAGCTCGGTGTAACGGATTATCTGCTGAAACCGATCTCATCATCCCAACTTCTGGATGTATTGAGACAGGTGAAGCAGAGCATTTTACAGGAGCGTGAAGAAAAAGAACTGTTGATCCGCTATTCCAGAGATATGCAGGAGAATACGGAAAATAAAAAAGCTAAACTTTTTGACCGTTTGACGATTGGCGAAATGTCGATGAGTGAAGCTGTCGAAGAAGGAAAAAAGTTTGGAATGAATTTGAGTGCGCCATGCTATGCAATCTGCCTGTTTAAGCTGCTTATGAATTCTGACGAACAGGAAATGCTGGAACAGATGGTTGACGCTGGGGAAGAGATTGAAAAAGAAGTTCGTATTTTTCATGATATCTGTATGTTTCAGCGCGGAATTTTCGGATGGGCTTTCTTGGTTATGGCAGAAGATGAAGAGAAGATGCAGGAGAAAATTCAGAGTTTTTGTGAGCATCTTCATCATGTGATGGAAAAATGGGGGCAGATTGAGTATTTTGGAGCAATCGGAAAGAGCGTAGACCGAGTGCGAAAATTAAAATATTCATTCCGGGAAGCAGATAAAGTATTTGCATCCCGATTTACGGAGAAGTCGAATCAGATCATTTCGATCGCAGATCTACAGGTGCAGGATGAAGAGGGGGAAGTGCCGGTAGAAGGGTTTGTAGAAGTGGGAAAATCCAGAATGATACTTGAGAAATTCCTGAATAACGGAACAAAAGAAGAGGTTGCAGATTTCTGTGAGGCTTATGCTATGCAGCTGGAGAAGGAGCATATGCGTTCGCTTATGGTAAGGCAGTATGTAGTTATGGATATTTGTATTGTGATCTTATCATTTTGTGAAAAAATCGATCAGAAAGATGCTTTGCAAAATGAAGTGAAGGAGCTGCAGAATGCAAGTCAGAGAATTGGAAGTATCCGGGGGATGAAAGAATATCTGGAAAGATTGTTGAGAAAGGCAATCGATCTTCGCGATAAAGCGAGTGGAAGAAGATATTCGGATATTATCGTTGCTGCAAAAGAAGAAATTGAGAAAAACTATATGACAGAAGAGATTTCTCTGAATATGGTAGCAATGCGTGTTGGAATGAGCCCAAGTTATTTCAGTTCTATATTTAGCAAAGAGGTAGGAAAGACATTTGTTGAGTATTTGACAGAAGTGAGGATGAATAAGGCAAAGGAATATCTGATGTGCTCAGCAATGAAAACGTCAGAGATTGGCTATGAGGTGGGTTATCGGGATCCGCATTACTTCAGTTATATCTTCAAGAAGACGCAGGGATGTTCTCCGAAAGAATACCGGGCACGCAGAAAGGGATAGGATATGGAAAAGGAGACAAAAAAGGTATCGCTTAACAAGAGACTTGTTATGATTGTGCTTGTTGTATTTCTGCCCATGCTTTTTGCGTTGATCTATAGTTTGCATGCGGTGATGGAGTCTACGAAGACCTATTCTGACATTACGAAAAGTATTATTTACGCAAATGAAAGTTTTGGCTTTAAAGAGGCGATGGATTACAGTGCCTATCTGGCAGTTGTTCGGAAAGTTAGTTTTCAGGAATTGGGAGATGGGGAAGTTACTGTAAATGGAATTGTAACGGTAGATCCATATCAATCCATCGAGGAGCTAAAAGAGAAATGCCGGGAACTGTCTGATATGACAATGGTTGAGCTCAACCACAATCAGATTATCCGGTTGTCGAATACGCTGAATGCGTTGAATGTGAATATGCAGACCCTGGAGGAGATGATCCAGAAAAGTGGTAAATATGAAGAGAACATGAAGTATCTGGATGAAAATATTTATATGCTGACAACCATTATTGAAGAAGGCATTCAGGAATACATTCGTGTAGAAACATTACAGCTGCAGCAGGTTTGTAATTTTCAGAAAAAATATGATAACCGGATCAGGACGCTGTGTATATTGATTATTGCATTGGCAATTTATCTTGCTGTCATTTTGACTTTCCGGGCAGTTCGCAGCATTACAGGACCGGTTCGGGGGCTTTGCAAATTGACAGAGAAAGTGTCAGAGGGAGATTTTACTGCTCGGGCGGATGAAGCGAATATCCGGGAAATACAAGTGTTGGCGGATAGTTTTAACAATATGACCGGAGAAATTGGAAGTCTGGTGGACAATATCAAGGAAAAAGAAAAGAATCTGCATCTGATGGAGACCAAACTTCTGCAGGAGCAGATCAATCCGCATTTTTTATACAATACATTGGATGCTATTGTCTGGCTGGCAGAGGATAATCAAAAAGAAGATGTGATCTCTATGGTAACGTATTTATCCAATTTCTTTCGGACAACATTGGCGCAGGGAAAGGATTTTGTTTCTGTACGTGAGGAAAAATCACATATTGAGAGTTATCTGAGAATCCAGGGATTTCGATATCAGGATATTATGGAATATGAGATAGAGATGGAAAGCGGTATTCTGGAATATAAGATTCCGAAACTTCTTTTACAGCCTTTGGTGGAAAATGCACTGTATCATGGGGTGAAGAAAAAGAGAGGAAAGAGCAGAATCTTGGTAGGGGGATATCGGGAAGGTAATCACCTGGTCTTTAAGGTGAGTGATAATGGAAAAGGAATGTCAAAAGAAACGTTAGAGGCTTTGAGAAACAATATTGAAAGACGTGTCGATCAGAAAGAGAGCGATAGTTTTGGACTGGCGAATGTCAATCAGAGGATTAAATATTATTATGGAGATGAGTATGGACTGGAAATTGAAAGTGAAGAAGATGTAGGTACAGAGGCAACAATATGCTTACCTGAAAAAATCACAAATTTATCGTAAAAAATTAAAAAAAAAATCAAAAATTAAAAAATTATATACTTTTTACTGAAGATAGATGGTTTAAAAAACGTGAAAAAATCCGTATAGTTAACTCATCAACCGGGGAGACAAAGAAACCGGAAAAAAGACTAAGGGAGGATTTTTATCATGAAGAAAAAAATCGTAAGTATCTTATTATGTGTAGCAATGGTAGCAACAGCAGCGATCGGATGTGGTCAGAAAGAAGCACCTGCAGATGATGCAGCAGATGCAGGCAGCGACGGTGGAACAATCAAAGTTGGTATTATCAACAATGACCCAAATGAGTCCGGATTCCGTACAGCAAACGACAAAGACTTAAAAGAAATGTTTACTGAAGAAAACGGATATGACGCTTCTTTCGCATACAGCCTTAAGAACGATGAGCAGATTACAGCAGCTCAGAAGTTCATTCAGGATGGAGTTGATTATCTTCTGTTATCAGCAGCAGATACATCAGGCTGGGATTCCGTATTGAAAGATGCACAGGATGCAGGAACAAGAGTAATCCTTTTCGACCGTACAATTGATGCAGATGAGAGCCTTTACGAAGCATCTATCGTATCTGATATGGCAAAAGAAGGTGAGACAGCTGCTACATGGCTGAAAGATCAGGAACTTGGTGAGTACAACATCATTCACCTTCAGGGAGTTATGGGATCCGCTGCACAGAAAGGACGTTCTGAGGCTTTGGATGCAATGGCAAAAGAAGAAGGATGGAACATTGTAACACAGCAGACAGCAGAGTGGAACGCAGAGAAAGCACAGCAGATCGTACAGTCCGCAATTGATGCAGGTCAGAAATTCAACGTTATTTACGCTGAGAACGATGATATGGCAAAAGGTGCTGTAGCAGCTCTTGACAAAGCTAATATTTCTCATGGTGTTGGAAAAGACGTTGTAATTATGGGATTTGACTGCAATAAGTGGGCATTGGAAGAACTTCTGGCTCAGAACTGGAACTATGATGGACAGTGCAATCCATTCCAGGCTGCATATATTGATGAAGTAATCAAGAAAATTGAAAATGGTGAAGAAATCGAAGAGAAGACAATCATCATGGACGAAAAAGGATTTGATGCAACAACAATCACACAGGAAGATGTTGATACATACGGAATCTAATAAGTGGATTGGAAGTAGAAGGTATCTAAGTGACTGACTTTACAGGCGCGGGTTTACCGCGCCTGTATTACTTTAAAAACAAGAAGAGTAAACAAATAAAGGTGAAGAGGTGAATACGCTGGTGAAAGAGAAATCTGTATTGGAAATGCGAAATATACATAAAGGCTTTCCCGGTGTCCAGGCGCTGCAGGCAGTAGATTTTACATTGTGTGAAGGTGAAATCCATGCGCTGATGGGCGAAAATGGAGCTGGAAAATCGACATTGATCAAGGTGCTGACCGGAGTATACGAAAAAGATGAAGGAGAAATTTATCTGAAGGGGCTTGACAAAGCGGCAGTAATCCGTTCCCCACAGGATGCACAGAATCTTGGAATTAGTACAGTATATCAGGAAATTACATTGTGTCCGAATCTGTCAGTGGCAGAAAACATGTACATCGGACGAGGAAAAAATATCTGTACAAACTGGAAAAAAATGAATGAGGATGCAGATAAGATCCTCCAGACGCTGGATATTCCGGCAAAGGCAACACAACAGTTATCCAGCTGTTCTATTGCAATTCAGCAGATGGTAGCAATTGCCCGTGCTATAGATATGGATTGTAAGGTATTGATTTTGGATGAGCCGACATCTTCTCTGGATGAGCAGGAAGTAGAGAAATTGTTTGGACTGATGCGTGACCTGAAAGCAAAAGGTGTTGGAATTATTTTCGTAACACACTTCCTGGATCAGGTATACGAAGTATGTGACAAGATTACGGTACTGAGAGACGGTAAACTTGTCGGTGAATATGAAATTAAAGACTTGCCAAGAGTAAAACTTGTAGCAACGATGCTTGGTAAGGAATTGGATGATATGTCCGATATTAAGGGCGAACAGAAGGCTTATGAGAGCAAAGACGGAGAAAAACCTCTTTTTGAGGCAGAAGGATTGCAGAGTAACGCAGGCATTAAGCCATTTGATTTCTATATTAAAAAAGGAGAAGTCAATGGATTTACCGGTTTGCTTGGTTCAGGCCGTAGTGAGTGTGTGCGTGCAATCTTTGGAGCAGACAGAGTTATCCATGGTAAGATGAAGAAAAATGGAAAAGAAATTAAGATTTCGAAACCATTGGATGCTATGAAACAGGGAATCGCATATCTTCCGGAAGACCGTAAGATGGATGGTATCGTAGGAGATCTGTCTGTAAGAGATAATATCATTCTTGCGGCACAGGTACTGCGTGGATTCTTCCGTCCGTTCTCAAAAGCAGAGAAGAATAAATTTGCAGAAGAATATATCAAACTGCTGGAGATTAAGACCGCATCAGCGGATACTCCGATCAAAGCGTTGTCAGGTGGTAACCAGCAGAAAGTAATTCTGGCTCGTTGGCTTTTGACCCATCCGGAATATTTGATTTTGGATGAACCAACACGAGGAATTGATGTAGGTACAAAGATAGAGATTCAGAAATTAGTATTGAAACTTGCTTCTGAAGGTATGAGTGTAACATTTATTTCATCTGAAACAGATGAGATGCTTCGTACTTGTTCACGACTGGTTGTTATGCGTGACCGCAGGGTTGTTGGCGAACTGTCAGGTGATGAATTGGCACAAAGCAGTATTATGGCGACGATTGCCGGAGGTGACAATTAATTATGAAGAACATGATAAATAAAATGAAAGGAAAGCAGATCTTCATTCCGATTGTAGCATTGATTATTCTTGCTTTATTTAATCTGATCATTGATCCGTCTTTCTATAAAATTACAATGGGTGTAAATAGTGCAGGTGATCCGGTGTTGTCCGGTTATCTGATTACCATTCTGGACTACGGTTCAGAGCTTGCAATTCTTGCAATCGGTATGACATTGGTTACAGCGGCGTCCGGCGGACAGGACATCAGTGTAGGAGCAACAGTAGCCATTGCAGGTTCTGTAATCCTTCGTGTACTTTGCGGAACAAATTCCCGTCCGGATGAACTTCAGGCACCGGTAATCGTAGCGTTTTTGGCAGCCTGCGTAGCAGCAATGCTGTGTGGAGCATTCAACGGAATTTTGGTAGCGAAGTTCAATATCCAGCCAATGATTGCAACATTGATCTTGTATACAGCAGGACGTTCTATTGCAGCCTGGATCAATAACAATGAACTTCCGGTAATCAGTGAGGAATCTTTTGGTGTATATGGTGGATTTATTCCGGGAATTCCGATTCCGACACCGGTATTTATTATGCTGATCTGTGTACTGATCACAGCATTGGCGCTGAAATATACAAACCTTGGATTATATACACAGGCAGTAGGTATTAATGCAAATTCATCCAGATTGAATGGATTGAATCCGGCATTTATCAAATTCATCTCCTTTGTAATCCTGGGTGTGTGTGTGGCCGTTGTAGGTCTGATCAAGGTAAGCCGTTTATCTTCTATTAACTACTCTGTTATTGCAAAAGATATCGAGATGGACGCAATCCTTGCAGTTGCTCTTGGCGGAAATGCTCTGAGCGGTGGAAAGTTCAATATGACAGCTTCTATTTTGGGAGCATATGTAATTCAGTTTTTGACAACAACACTTTATAAATTTAATGTAGAGTCTGCTGCGCTTTCAGCATACAAGGCAGTTGTTGTAATTGCGCTTGTTGTATTTAGTGCACCGGCGGTGAGAAAGAAAATGGCTGGATTAACAAAGAAGTTTAAATTACAGGCAAAGGAGGCTGCTTAAAATGGGAAAAACAAAAAAGACAGCAACCGGAAAAAAGAAATTTAACTTGAAAAATATGTCAGATACAAATTTGCTTCTGATGATTACCGTAATTGTATTCTTCTTAATGTATATCGGAGCAATTTTGTTCCAGGGCGGCGGTTTCTTGAAACCACAGACATTCTTTAATATTTTAAATGCGAATGCAGCTCTTTTGATTGCATCATGTGGACTGAGTATTGTTATGATCACAGGAAGTATCGATATTTCCGTAGGTGGTGTGGCAGCACTGGTAAGTATGTGCTGTGCTGTGTATCTGGATCACATGGGTGGAAACGTAGTTGTTTCCCTGTTGATTGCACTTGGTATCGGTTTGGCATTCGGTATTGTTCAGGGATATTTGGTAGCATACCTTGATATTCAGCCATTTATCGTATCATTGGCAGGAATGTTCTTTGCACGTGGTATGACAACAATTGTACATACAAATCCATTTAACGTAGAGAATGAGGCATTTGTGGCATTGAAAGATACACGTGTGATCGTTCCGGGAATGGGAACTGTAAACAGAATTGGTAAATATGTAGATGCTTATGTAGAAATCGGTGTAATTGTAGCGGTACTTTTGGTTGTGATTTTGTTCTTCGTACTGCGGTATACAAAACTCGGAAGAAGTTTCTATGCAGTAGGTGGTAACAGACAGAGTGCTTTGATGCTTGGAATCAACGTAAAGAGAACTCGTTTCCTGGCACACCTTCTCTGTGGTCTGCTGGCAGGTATCGGAGGATATGTATACTTCCTTCATGTAGGTTCAGGAGCAGCATCTCATGCAACAGGTATGGAGATGAATGCAATTGCATCTTCCATTATCGGTGGTACATTGCTGACAGGTGGAGTTGGAAACATTATTGGAACATTCTTTGGTGTTCTGTCCTTGAGTACCATTCAGAATATTGTATCTTCCGCAGGTCTGGATCAGGCTTGGTGGACAGGAATTACAGTTGCGGCAATGCTTTGTCTCTTCCTTGTAATCCAGAGTGTGATTATGTCACGTAAGAGCAAATCAAATTAAAGGAGATAGAGATTATGATTAACATTCCTAAAATAAAAGTTGGTATTGTAGCAGTCAGCAGAGATTGCTTTCCTGAGAGTTTATCTGTAAATAGAAGAAAAGCATTAGTAGAAGCCTATTGTGAAAAATATGATGCAGAAGATATTTATGAATGTCCGATCTGTATTGTGGAAAGTGAAATTCATATGGTGCAGGCATTAGAGGATATTAAAAAAGCAGGATGTAATGCACTTTGTGTTTATCTTGGAAATTTCGGTCCTGAAATTTCCGAGACACTTCTTGCAAAACATTTTGAAGGTCCGAAAATGTTTGTAGCAGCGGCTGAGGAGACAGGAGATAATTTGATCCAAGGTCGTGGAGATGCGTATTGTGGTATGTTAAATGCAAGCTACAATTTGAAGCTTCGTAATGTAAAAGCATATATTCCGGAATATCCAGTTGGAACAGCAGAAGAATGTGCAGATATGATTCATGAGTTCCTTCCGATTGCACGTGCGGTAGACGGATTACAGAATTTGAAAATTATTAGCTTTGGTCCTAGACCGTTGAACTTCCTTGCTTGTAATGCACCAATCAAACAGCTTTACAATCTTGGTGTAGAGATTGAAGAAAATTCAGAACTGGATTTGTTTGAAGCGTTCAATAAGCATGCAGGAGATGAGAGAATTCCGGCAGTTGTAAAAGAAATGGAAGAAGAACTGGGTGAAGGCAATAAGAAACCGGAGATTCTGGCAAAACTGGCTCAGTATGAACTGACTTTGAAAGACTGGATCGAAGAGCACAGAGGATATCGTAAATATGTAACAATTGCAGGAAAATGCTGGCCGGCATTCCAGACACAGTTTGGATTTGTGCCATGTTATGTAAACAGCCGTCTTGCAGCACAGGGAATTCCGGTTTCTTGTGAAGTAGACATTTACGGGGCATTGAGTGAATTTATCGGAACTGTTATCAGTCAGGATGCAGTAACTTTGTTGGATATCAACAACTCTGTACCGGCAGATATGTATGAGTCTGATATCAAAGGCAAATTTGACTATGAACAGAAAGATACATTTATGGCATTCCACTGTGGAAATACTGCATCCAGCAAGCTGTCTTGCGGCGTAATGAAATATCAGATGATTATGGCAAGAACATTGCCGGAAGAAGTAACACAGGGAACATTAGAAGGCGATTTACTTCCGGGAGATATCACATTCTTCCGTCTGCAGAGTACAGCAGATAATATTCTTCGTGGATATATTGCGCAGGGAGAAATCCTTCCGGTAGCAACAAGATCCTTTGGCTCCATCGGAGTATTCGCAATTCCGGAGATGGGAAGATTTTACCGTCATGTACTAATTGAAGGTGGATATCCACATCATGGTGCAGTTGCTTTTGGAAATTACGGAAAAGCTTTATATGAGGTATTTAAATATATTGGCGTTCCGGTAGAAGAGATTGGATATAATCAGCCGGCAGGTGTCAGATATCCAACAGAGAATCCTTGGAGATAAACAATACGATAAAAAATGGGGGCAGGGCATATTTGGTATGTGTCTGAAAAAAAGGTTTCGGATTTTCCGGGACCTTTTTTGGTGGGATTTTTTAAATGTTGAACAATATAAAGAACTGATTTTTGGAGAAAAGTAACAAATTAATGGGGTTTTTAAAGAATCAATTGACATAATTATAAAGGTTTTATAAAATGACAGTAACTTATTAAACATGTTGAACAACATAGAAAGAGAGGAATGAAAATGAAAAAAGGAATTGGAAAAGCAATTGTAGGAGAATGGAATACAAAGACCATCGTTACTATGGCTGTAGGGGCAGCTCTGTATGGCGTTTTGATGGTATATGGAGGAATTCCTATTTTTTCACAGACTAATTTATCTACAGCAATGATTGTTCCAATTGTAGTAGGGGCTATGTATGGGGCGCTGCCATGCAGTGTTACTTTGTTGATTGGAAATATTATTGCAGATTTGATTGCTGGAAATGGTATGTGGTTTGATTGGTCAATTGGTAATGCTGTACTTGGATTCTTTGTTGGTTTGCTTCCTGCATATGGAGCATATATCACAGAAGGGATTTTTAAAGTAAAACATGCAATTATTTATGGAGTTCTCTGTATCGTTGGAAATATTGTTGCTTTTGGTCTTGTAACTCCAGTTATTACATATCTGTTTTACGGCGGAGAATTAAAAGTAACATTTATTATGGCTGGATTTGCATGTGCCGGTAACATTGCAATTCTTCTTATTGTAGGTATTCCGGTATTATTTTTGCTTGCAAAACGGTATGCATCCAGAACTAATCTGACGGCAGAATAAAAGAAACAGGCAGGATAAGAGTATGAAGAATCCGGTTATTGAATTTAAAGATTTTACGTTCCGGTATAAATCTCAGGCAAAACCTACGCTTTACAATATTAATCTAACCATTTATGAAGGGGAAAAGGTATTAATTCTGGGACCAAGTGGAAGTGGAAAGTCTACGTTATCCAATTGTGTAAATGGGTTGATTCCTTTTTCAGAGAAAGGGGAAATTCAAGGATCCCTAAAAGTGGATGGAATCGAAACAAAAGAAGCAAGTCTTTTTAAGTTGAGTAAAAAGGTTGGAACTGTATTGCAGGATTCAGATGCACAGTTTGTTGGTCTTTCCGTTGGGGAAGATATTGCGTTTGCTTTGGAAAATGAAAATATGCCTCGAAAGGAAATGTTACCGAAAGTAGAGAGTGCAGCAAAAATTGTTGGTATGGAAGCATTTTTAGAGCATCTTCCATATGCGTTATCAGGCGGTCAGAAACAAAAAGTTGCTTTGGCTGGTGTGATGCATGATAAAGTGAAGGTTCTGATCTTTGATGAACCGCTTGCGGCATTAGATCCTCATATGGGAATGGTTGCAGTGGATTTGATCGATCAAATTTGCAGGGATCAGAATAAAACGGCTCTGATCATTGAACATCGTCTGGAGGATGTGCTGTACCGTCCGGTTGACCGTATTATTTTGATGGCAGAAGGAAGAATTGTTGCGGATATGAATCCAGAGGAAATGCTGCGGTCTGATTTGCTGGAAAAGCATGGGATTCGTGAACCGCTTTATCTTACAGCGATGAAATATGCGGGGTGCAGTTTTGAAAAAGAACAGAGGTTATCTGATCCGGAAGCGTTGGAATTGACCGAAGAAAACAAGGAATGTTTAAGACATTTCTTTCAAAAAGAAGTTGGGATACAAGATATCAAAACAGATGAGCCGGTTGTCGAGGTGGAGAATGTATCGTTTGCTTATGATGACGTGAAAGTTTTAAGAAATGTGACTTGTGAGATAAGAAAAGGGGAGAAGATTGCACTCATTGGAAAAAATGGAGCGGGAAAGACTACGCTTGCTCGTTTGATCTGTGGTGTGAATCGTCCAACGGAAGGTGTTATTAAGATCCAGGGAAAAGATTATAAGGCGCTGTCAATTAAAGAAGTTGGGGAAATGATAGGCTATGTGATGCAAAATCCTAATCAAATGCTTGTGAAAGATATTATCCATGAAGAGGTAGAGATGGCATTAAAACTTCGGGGATATTCTGCGGAAGAAATAGAAGAACGTACAAGGAAGGCATTACAAATGTGCGATCTCTATTCTATGAGGAATTGGCCAATCAGTTCAGTAAGTTATGGGCAGAGAAAGAGAATTACAATTGCTGCGGTACTTGCTTTAGAACCGGATGTAATGATTATGGATGAGCCGACTGCGGGACAGGATTACAGACATTATGTAGAGATTATCAATTTTATAAATGAATTAAATGAGAAGTATGGAAAAACAATCGTGTTGATTACTCATGATATGCATTTGGCAATTGAGAATACAGATCGAGCCATTGTATTTTCAGATGGTCAGATGATTGCCGATGATAAGGTATTCCGAGTGTTATCTGATGATGAAGTGATTCAGAAGGCAAGTTTGAAACAGACATCACTTTATACGTTGGCGTGTAGGATAGGAGTATCGCCGGAGAAATTTATTGCCCACTTCATTTCTTATGAAAGGATGGTGAAAGCAGGTGAATAACCGATTTCTAATTAACTTTCAGCCAGGCAGCACAATGCTACATAAATTAACAGGAACTACAAAAGTAAGATTATTTATTGTTGCAACAGTGTATTTAATTATGTCATGGGATTTGCGGTTGATTCTTCCGGTGTTAGTTGCCGGAGTAATTGGGTTAATTTCTATGCGTCCTAATTGGAAACCGATTCAAATTATGTTTCTCTTTTTTATAGTGATGAATGTGTTGAATTTATTCTTGTTTTTTATTGCAGACCCTGATATTGGAAGTAAATTCTGTACATCCAGAACTGTATTAGCAGATTTGCCGGGATATTTATATATCAGTGGAGAAACATTATGGTATTTGCTTACCCGATTTATAAAAATTTTAGCAACTTTTACAGTGTCTATTACTTTTATGCTTTCTATTACCCCATCTGAGTTTGCAGCTGGATTGTATTCTGTTAAAGTACCGTATAAAATTTGTACGGTAGTGGAATTGGCGTATCGATGTATTCCTGATATTGTAAGAGATTATCAAAATATTTCTACCAGTATGCAGGCGCGCGGGGTAGAAATGGATCCAAAGAAGATTGGATTGTGGAAACGATTAAAACAAATGGTGTTGATTATTGTGCCGTTGTTATTGTCTTCTTTTGATAAGGTGGGGAATATCGCAAATGCAATGGATTTGAGAGGATATGGAAAGTTAAAGAAGCGTAGTTATTATGCGGAACATGAAATGACAGAAGCGGATAAGGTATTTCGAGCTGTATATTTAGTAATGTTGGCAGTTTGTATCGCCTATATTGCGTATAAAATGTTTTCTCCAAATTATCTTCAGCTTTGGTATCCTTTTGTGTAATTTGATTTGAAGAAATGTGAATAAGTGATAGGTGAAAGGAATAAATAAGATGAAATCAGCAATTGTAATGCAAACAGATTTTACTGCAGATACAAGTGCAGTATGTACGATGTATGGTGTATGTCAGATGGTAGATCCGGAATTAAGAATATTTAATAATACGCATGCAATTCCGGGATTTGATATCTTTACTGCATCCATTAGTCTTGATTATGTAGTTGACTTTTGGCCGGCAGGAACGGTATTTGTTTCTGTTGTGGATCCGGGAGTGGGAACAGATCGTAAAGCTTGTGTGGCAAAATTAAAAAATGGACAGTATGTTGTAACACCGGATAATGGTTCACTTACACATGTCGCTGAAAAAATAGGAATTGAAGAAGTAAGAGTGATTGATGAAACGATCAATCGATGGACCTCTACAAAAGCATGTAGTATTTTTCATGGAAGAGATTTGTTCGCGTATTGTGCAGCTCGATTGGCAGCAGGTGTCATTACATGGGAAGAAGTAGGCCCAGTATATCCGATTGAAGAAGTTGTGATGCTTCCGATTGTAAAACCGGAATGTAAAGAGGATGGAACTGTTGCGGGAATGATCCAGAGTGCAGGAGTACATTTTGGCTTAGTATCATCAAATATACCATATCAGATGTTAGAAGATACAGGAGTGTCTTTTGGAGATACTGTAGAAGTAAGTATTTGCCATAAGGGCGAAGAAAAATATCGTGGTGAAGCCAAGTATTGTAAATCATTTGGATATGTAAACGAAGGTGAGCCGGTTGTGATGGTCAGTGAATCACTGACTGTACAAATTGCGTTAAATTTACGAAATTTTGTGACAGTATATGGAATTGGACAAGGATTGGATTGGACAATTTCTTTTAAAAAGGCAGAATAAGAATCCAGAGGTGAAAACATGAATAAAGCATGTATAGTATTTCAGACTGATTTTGGTTTGAATTGGGGTGCAGTTGCATCTATGTATGGAGTGTGCAAGCAGGTAGATCCGCAGCTTGAAATATATGATCTGTCTCATACGATTGATCAGTTCAATACCCTTGCTGCATCACAGTGTTTACAATATACGGTAAAATATTGGCCAAAGGGGACGGTATTTGTTTCCGTTGTAGATCCGGGAGTCGGAACAGAAAGAAAAGCAAGCGTAGCAAAAACAAAAAACGGGTATTATATAGTTACACCAGATAATGGAACTTTGACATTTATAAAGGAAATGTATGGAATTGATGAAATACGTGAAATTGATGAAAGTATCAACAGATATCCGGGGTCTGAAAAGGTAAATGTATTCCATGGGAGAGATTTATTTGCATACTGCGGAGCGCGTTTGGCGGCAGGTGTGATTTCTTTTGAGGAGGTAGGAGAAGTCTATCCGGTAGAAGAAATCGTGGTACATGAGATATCTTATGGGAAATGTGCAGAAGGATGTGCAGAAGGATCCATTTCAGAAGCCTTGGAAAAATTTGGAAATATCAGCACTAATATATTGAATGATGATTTTGAGAAAACAGGAATTCAGGAAGGGGATAAAGTTCATGTACAGATAAAAGAACATGGAAATATCGTTTTTGATTCAGTTGTGTTGTATCATCGTTCGTTTGGTTTTGTAGAAATTGGAGAACCGGTTTTATTTAATGGATTGGCATCCTTTATGGCCTTGGGATTAAATCAGAGAAGTTTTGCTGAAAAATATCATATAAAGGGTGGCGAAGGTTGGACGATACGGATTGAGAGGGAAGAGAATGCTTAGAAAATGTACTGCTGAAGATGAAATGATTTTAAAGAAATATCTGGAGCAGGAACAGGAGTATAATACATTTCTTCTGGCAGATATTGCTGCATATGGTTTTGAAAATCAATGTCAGGATGTATGGATGGAATGGGAAGAAAATACTTGTAAAGGAATCTATTTAAGATTTTATACCAATCTGCTGGTATATAGTAAGGATGATGGATTACAAAGGTCAAGTATTCAAACTATTTTGAAAAGTTTTCCAGTTTTTGTTATAATGGGAAAAAGCAGTGCACTGAAAGATATCAGTGAATTTCTTGCAGAACACTATTGCTGTGTAGAAAAACAGTTATATAAACTCGGGACAACGGAGAAGTTGTATACAATAGAAGAAACCGCGGGACAATCTGGTGTTTTGCAGGCAGAAGAATCAGACGTGGATGATATCTTTCATTTTTTAGGAAAGATTCCTGAGATTCGAGCTTTATATACTTCTAAAGAGATGATTCGTGACAGAATAGTGAGTGGAGATGGAGTTCATTTATTCATTTGTGAGGATGGGCAGATTATTTCTCATGGGAATAGTACGACAGAAGCTGAGAAAACAGCAATGATTGGCGGACTTGCAACAGAAGAAGAACATAGAAGAAAAGGATATGCTTCCATGGTATTATCTGCATTGTGCAGATATATTTTGGCGCGTGGCAAAACGCCATGTCTATTTTCGGATTGTCGTCTTCAAGCACTTTTTGAGAAATTAGGCTTTGAATGTCTGGGAGGATGGAGCACGCTGGAAAGGATTTAGATAAGTACATGGAACACGAAGCAAATGAGCAGGTAAAATCATTGGGAAATAGTAAAATTCCTTCATATGTTCCTATTTATGATCGGTTGTACACTGATATTATGGATGGCGTTTATGAGTCGGGAACAAAATTACCGGGAGAGGCAACTCTCGCAGCAAAATATAATGTAAGCAGAAATACATTGCGTCAGGCTCTGACAGTTCTGGTGGAAGATGGTTTGGTTGCAAAGATGCAGGGGAAAGGTACCTTTGTAACTTTTGATAAAAATCGGAAACAAAAGGATTGTGGTATGTATAATCCGATGATTGCATGCAGCAGGAGTGAGATTGAAAAAATTGAAGTGTATTATAATTTTGGCCCGGCCACAGAGGTAGGACAGCGGAAACTTGGACTTAGAGCCAATGAAATTGTTTTGGCAGGAAACAGTGTGTTTTATACACATGAAAAGTCGGTAGGCCATTCTTTTATGCAGATTCCAGTTAAGTTTATTGAAGGTTTAAATGTGGATTTGGGAAAAGAAGAAGATGTCCGAGAAGTGATTAACAAATATATATTTGAAATGTCTGCATCTGTACAAATGTCAATCAAATTGGTATATGCAGAAGAGTACATCACGAATTATATAAAAGTTCCGAAAGAAACTCCGATTATTTTTATAGAAGAGATTTTTTATAATAAGGAAAAAGAAGCGATTTCCAGAGGAAAATTTTACTTCCTTCCAGAAGAATATGATATTGTTTTTCAAAATCGAGATTTGTAAAAATCAGGGGCTGATGGTTTCAGTCCCTGGTTTTTGATTACATAGAAAAATTTGAGTCTATGTAATCAAGGATGTTTTTAAATTGATCTGATTTTTAAAGTTTAAGAAACAATTCAATTAAAAATACTACGGTACAGCAGGAAACGGCTACTTTAAATAATCCGGCGCCGAACCATGCGGCAATCATACCGACCAGTAAAGCAATGAGGCCTGAAATCGGGCTTTGAGTAGCTTCGATGATTGCCGGAAAGGTCATAACTGCCAGTGTTACATAAGGAACATAGTATAAAAATGATTGCACAAACCGATTGGTAATTGGTTTACGTATTAATGTCATGGGCAGAACGCGGATTGCATAGGATACGGCTGCCATAATGAAGATATAAATATAAATTTTTCCGGTTGTCATGCCTGTTCACCGCCTTCCTCAGCTGTTTCAGATTTTCTTGGGAATAAAATCGCCGCTGCAGCAGAAATGATTACAGTCAGCAGAATGGTTCTTGTACCATCGGAAATTTGGGAGATTACCGGGAGGTAAGCTGCACCGAAACTGGCAGTAAAGGCGATTAAAATTAATCCGGCAATAATTTTATCTTTGCGTGCCGGAGGGATGATAACTGCAAGGAACATTCCATAGAGCGCAACGCTAAACGCACTGACGAGGCGCAGTGGCATAAGGTTGCCGGCAATGACTCCCAGAGCAGTTCCGGTTGCCCAACAAGGAGATGCAATCAGGACAGCTCCGTAAAAGTAATATGGGTTTAAGAGTCCGGGACGTGCAATGGAGATTGCAAATAATTCGTCTGTAATATAGAAAGAAGTCAGCAGGCGATGTCGCAGAGGCATGTCCGGCGCAGCTTTTTGACTAAGGGCACAGCTCATTAGAAGATAACGAGCATTTGTGATAAAAGTTATAATTGCAAGTTCTAAAAAAGTTCCCATTGCGGCAATTAAAGTAAAGCCTGCATATTCTCCGGCGGATGCGCTGCATAAGGCACTGGCTAAAAAACCCTGAAAAGGGGAAAGTCCGGCATTACGCGCAACGATTCCCAAAGAAAAGGAAACGGCAAAGTAACCAAGCCCAATAGGAATTCCGTCTTGAAAGCCTTGGCGAAGTGCAGTTTTGTTTGTTTTGGTTTGAAATGAATAATCTATGTGTATTGAATTCACAATATGTACCACCTTTGTATAATATCTTTTGACCTCAATTGTATATTATATCGCTCAATCCCTTGGTTGTAAAATGATTCTTAAAAAATTGCTGTCATAGGCACGCTTTCTTTTTTGTTGATAACCCCTGTGAATTTGTTGGTAATAGAATATAATGGGAAGAGATATTGACATTTTTCTTTTCAGAAGGTAGCATCAATGTTGTAAAAGGGCATGAACATGGTAGAAAGGATAGAGAGAGTATGACACAAAAAAAGAAACCAAAAGGGAGTCGGGTGAAGAACATTAGAAAAGCGCTGGATATGGAATTACGAGAGCACAGAAGTTCATTTATTGTATATTTTGTGTTGCGGTTTCTGGTAATTGTGACCATGATCTTACAGTTCCTGAATGGTAATTATGAAAATTTTTTCTTATGTATATTGACGCTGATTCTTTTGATTATGCCAAGTTTGATTCAGGTCACATTAAAGATTGAACTGCCTACTGTTTTGGAAATTCTAATCTTGATATTTATATTTTCGGCAGAAATCTTGGGGGAAATCCGAGAGTATTATATTATGATACCGATGTGGGATACGATTTTGCATACGATTAATGGATTTCTTGCGGCTGCAATTGGATTTTCTATGGTAGATCTGTTGAATCGAAGTGATCGGATGACATTTCAATTATCTCCGCTATTTACCGCAATTGTAGCATTTTGTTTTTCTATGACAATTGGTGTTGTGTGGGAATTTTTTGAATTTGGCATGGATATGATTTTCGGGCTGGATATGCAGAAAGATACGGTGATTCAAGCGATTCGGTCGGTGACCTTGAATCCGGATGGAAGAAATATCGTAACGGTGATCGATCCGATCCGTTCGGTGGCTGTCAATGGAAAGGATTTGGGAATTGGTGGATATCTGGATATTGGTCTGATTGATACAATGAAGGATTTAATTGTGAATTTTATCGGAGCGGTTGTATTTTCTGTCTTTGGATATGTTTATGTGAAAAATCGTGGTAAGGGAAATATTGTGGCGCGTTTTGTACCACAGCGAAAGAAACATGATAGAGATTTTCTGAGAATTGTGAGAGAAAAAGAAAATAAAAAAGAGGAGAAGGAAGAGGCTAGCGTAAAATTTTTGTAGGACACATAGAAAAGGAAACACCAGTTTTGTGTTA
>CAJKWK010000010.1 GCA_905203555.1 uncultured Lachnospiraceae bacterium | reverse complement strand
ATCAGGGAGGCCCTGGAAGACCTTCAGGATGGAAGATGTCTTCTGTGCGGCGAACGTACCATTGAACATGACCATCACCTGGTTCCCAGGTCAAAGGGCGGAAGCAACACCCTGGCGAATATGGCCGGCTTATGCGAAAAATGTCATACGCTGGTGCATACCGACCAGACCGCCACAGAAAAGCTGGCGGCTTTGAAAACAGGCCAAAACAAAAAGTATGGGGCTTTATCCGTACTGAACCAGATCATTCCGTACCTCGTAGAAGCTCTGTCTAAGAAGTTCCATGGAAATATCCGTCTGGTATCCGGATGGGAGACCAAGCAGTTCCGGGATGAACACCAGATCGACAAGGACCATGACATTGATGCCTACTGCATTGCAGTGGTAGGACAGGAGCCTAAGATGATCGATGTCCCGAAAACCCATTTTGAGATCCGCCAGTTCCGGCGGCATGACAGGGCACGGATAAAATCCCAGACCGAGCGTGTTTACCGGCTTGATGGAACAAAAGTTGCCACAAACCGCCGGAAGCGGATGGAACAGAAGTCAGATTCCCTGGAAGATTGGTATCAAAAAATGGCAGAGCAGCATGGTCATCAACAGGCAGACTGGATGCGTTCCAGGCTGCAGGTTCAAAAGAGTACCAGACGGTATAACAATCCAGATCGGTTGCTGCCGGGAACCGCTTTTGTATATCGGGGGAAGACATACATTATGACCGGTCAATTAACCGGAGGACAATATTTCAGGGCCGCAGGGTGCGATAAGAAAAACTTTCCTGCCAGAAGTGTCCAAATCGTGAGACACAATCAGGGACTGGTGTATGTGTAACATAAGGGCGATTCATCCGCGCATCTAAAGCTACGCGGTTTTCTCGCCAATATTTTATAAAAGAGCAGTGAAGAAAAACAAGAGAATACTGCAAAGAAAAATCAAAAGGCTGAAGCGGCTTCTCAACAAACACAGGAGGAAAAATTCATGACATCAACAACAGAACGTGCTCTTTACCGGGCAAAAGGAAGGGATGGAGAAGGGTGGCGAACGGGGCATTATTGGTTCTGCCAGGACACGTTACTCTGTATCGCCAGCGAAGCGGAACGTGAGAAAAATGAACACCATTATCTTCTCTTTTCTGGGTGCTGCGATTGGGGATTACCTATGCCACACTACAAAATGGATATTGATCCGGAAACATTGTGCCAATATACGGGAAGGAATGACAGTCAGTACAAACAGATTTTTGAGCACGACATCTGCAGATCTTTAGTAGATAATCAACTGATTGAGATTGTCTGGCATAACAGCGGATGGTACGGAAAATATATATCGGAGGAAAAATACAAACCTTTGGATTCATGGTTTTATCAGAAT
This sequence comes from uncultured Lachnospiraceae bacterium, assembly GCA_905203555.1. Lineage (GTDB taxonomy): Bacteria > Bacillota > Clostridia > Lachnospirales > Lachnospiraceae > Schaedlerella. The sequence goes on along the minus strand of CAJKWK010000010.1, from coordinate 57,586 downwards.
GGTAATTGTAGTCTTCTTATCATTGGGAACAGCATAGACGATCAGGTTCAGACAGGGGAGGATGCAATATGAAGCAATCTACACCGTGCCTGAGTAACGCGACAAGAGCTCTTTTGCGTTACGGAACGGATAAAACATTAAGAGAAGTATCCACTCTCTATATTTATGTAATTCTGCTGCTGTTTCCGTTTTATGCGACTGATCAGTATTTCCGATTGCTGCGGGATCGTACTGCATTTTTTACGACTGCAACCATGATACTTGTAGTCTGCGTTATCTTCTTGTATCTGAAGTTACTTGTGATGCTCATGCTGGAGTGTATACGGGAAAGCGGACAGTTAAATTCCTTTGTCTCAGAATTACGAAGCTATATTACTTCGCACAAACCATCATACACTGCCATGGATCGATGCATGCTTTGTTTCCTGTTCATTTCTGCATTATCCACGCTCTTTTCCCAATATCGTACCGAAGCATTCTGGGGAAATGAGGGCCGGTATCAGGGAATGTTTTTATGGTTTTTGTACGGAGCAGCATATTTTATTATCAGCCGCCATGCAAAACCAACTTTGAAAATGATGCAGGTATTTTTAATTGGAGGTGTCATTTCTGCATTATGGGGGATTGCAAACTTCCTTGGCATGGATCCATTCCATTGGCTAGATCTGGTAAAAGAAGAACAGCGAGGGATCTTTGTGTCTTCGTATGGCAACATCAATACTTATACGGCTGCCATGAGCATTTTTATGGCGATTGCAGGAACACTTTATATCATGGCATCAGAAAAATGCAGTGAGGATACCAATTGGAAGATCAGGGAACTTTGGTATCCAATAGCCTTTTTCCTATTATGTGTTGCATTAATCACAGGAAGATCCGATAATGCGGTGTTGGCAATTATTGCTTTTTTCATTATGGTTCCTTTCTTTACATGGAACAACCCCATAAGAATCATGCGTCATTCGTATCTGTGTGCTTTATTTGGTGGTGCAATGGTAACTTCCAGTTGGCTGGCTCTCGGAACTAAAAATCCATACATACAGTCAAATGACGGTATCCTGTTGAGATTATGCAACGATCGTACAGCAATGCTATTTATATGTATAGCGGGTATTTTGTGGATTATGATATGTACGGCATTTACAAACAGGCAAACGGATTACGCAAAAAAGATATGGGCAGGATTGATCGTGACAATTATCCCAATGGGATTTCTTGGTGTGGCTGCATTACGAAATCATCCTGTTTTACTCAATAGTGCCATTGGCCCGTTTTTACATTTCTCAGATTCTTGGGGCAGCCACCGCGGTTATATCTGGAGAGCTACAATCGAGGAATTTGGGAACTTTACACTAAAAGATACTCTAATCGGAACAGGACCAGAAACATTTGGTATGGTTATGAAGAATTTACGGTACGATGAGATGAAGGCGATCACCGGACAAGTATTTGATTCGCCACATAATGAATTCCTTCAGTACCTGTTCACGACAGGGGTACTTGGAGCGATGTCTTATTACGGCTTCTTGATATCCGGCCTTGTACATGGAATAAAAACGAACACAAGCTTAAGGTCAGCGGCGGCTGTCGCAATAGCTGTATATACGGTAACCTCTTTTGTAAATATTTCGGTACCAATTACACAACCTTACATTATCATTCTGGCAGCTTTCCTTGGCACAACGGAAACAGGACGTGTCTACGGAAACAGTTAAACAAAAAAATATACTATTAAGCCCGCCTATACAATGGGCTTTTTTTTTGCGTTTTTCTTCATTTCATATTCCATAATTAAAGAAAAATAGGAGGGCATTAATATGTATTGTAGAAACTGTGGTCATGAGATGGGTGATGAGGAACAAACTTGCACATCCTGCGGTGCGAAGAAAAATGTCGGACATTCTTTTTGTCCAAATTGTGGAAAAGAGGTCAATGAAAATGCGAGTGTTTGCGTGAGCTGCGGTTTTCAGTTTGTACCGCCGGCAGAACCGAAATCAAAACTGGTAGCTGGACTACTTGGCATTTTCCTTGGTGGATTCGGAATACATAATTTTTATCTCGGCTACACCAAAAGAGCCACCATTCAGTGTGTAGTTTCCACCGTATGCCTGCTGCTATCATGTTGCACATTTGGTATTACTGCTTTCGGCACTCTTGGTATCGAAATCTGGGGGATGGTCGAAGGAATTATGATCCTGGCAGGCAAAAGAAACACGGATGGGGCGGGCAATCCATTGAAAGATTAAGTTGTGTTTCTTTCCTTTTATTTCGGAAATATGCCTTTTAAAAGGTAATAAGGCTATGAAAATAGCGAATAGTTTTCCTTTTATATCGGTAACAAGGAAAGAACCGGACAATGATAGTTTTTCCTTTTAAAAAGGTAACAAGAAGAAAAACACAACGAAGAGGACGCTCCAAGAGGGCGTCCTTTTCCTGTACAAACAAAGAGGAGGGTATATGAAACCATTCGACTTAAACACGCAAAAACAATTTTATCTTGCCACAATGATTGTAGCGGTAGTGGAACTAATTGGTGTAATGGTAATATCTGTATGTAATATCAACCTAACAACTTTGTTTCCTGGCTGCATTTTTAAAGAGATGACCGGTTACAATTGTCCTGGCTGCGGAGGTACCAGAGCAGTTATCGCATTGCTTCAGGGACACTTTTTTCAAAGTTTTTGCTATCATCCGATTGTACTATATACGATTTTCCTAGAATGGATGTTACTCACATCCAGTTGGTTAAATAAACGAGGTATTTATGCCTCACAATTGATGCTGCGGCCAGTGCATTTTTATGCATTTATTGCGTTGTTAACTGCAAATTTTTTCATAAAAAATTTGACGAGAGCCTACTTGTAAGGTTCTCATTTTTACTTGAAAAACATGAAAATTTAATATCCGCAAATTACGAGCATCTCCATTTGGTTTTGCGGATAAGGGAAAACATACTTTTTCAAAGAAGATATATATCATGAAACGGGACCTTTCGGCGTCAAAACGGGGACCTTTCGGCGTCAAAACGGGGACCGTTGGCGTCAAAATGGGGACCGTTGGCGTCAAAATGGGGACCGTTCGCAAATTTTCGACACCCCGCAAAGCCGCATAAACACTGGCTTTTTCGCACTTTGAAAATTTTACCGTAAACAGTTATTATAAACAGTTTTTATAAAAGGCTCGATTCATTTTTTGACGAAAAAAACTTAAATACAAACCATAACATTTTAAAAACCAGTAGTAATTTGTGTGTACAAAATAGGTAGTTATTCCACTTGAATGGATTGCCCTCAAAAGAATGAATATTCATCATTTTGGAAGAGCGAACAAACCTCAAGGTTATGAAATATCTAAACGGAGTTCAGTCCACTACCGGATTCAGTTTCCATTTGTTGGAAACAGCAAGCTGTTTCGGTTGGAGAACCGCAACTTTTTTGCAGCATTAAAAATCCGGAAATTTTCATATCCGCAACGATCGGAAATTTTGTATCTGCGTATTCCTGCGATAAAATACCAATATCATTCTCAAAATACACATAATTGGAATACAAACAGACGGGAGGTCTTATTGTGAGTAAATATACGCAGAAAACACATGCTTCGGTTGGTGGAACGGATAAAGATTGTAAATTATTTGAAGCAAATGACGTTGCAAAATTTGGGCTCAGTTATGCAACAGGGACACTTCTCGGTCCGATTTCTTATAAAGCGCTTATGTATCTGCTTTGGAAATGCAATGCAGTAACACCTGGAGTATTCGATATAGTCTCCGTTCCCATAACTGAAATTACAAACGCGTTGGGATACTATCAGGATGAGAACCGAAATTTTTCACATCGGGCAAAGTATATCTGTAAAGCACTGGAAGATATCATGTCAAAACCACTGCAGATTCATGATGGGAAAGCGAATAAATATATTGCTTATGCATTCTTGCAGTATGTGGAAGCAGATTTTCAAGATGGTATTCTCAGGGTTCAGTTTTGTAATGCACTTTTCCATCATTTCGGCCGGGATTTAAAAGAGAACTTTACTGTGGTGAAATTAAAATACTTAAACCGTTTAAATACCACTGCGGAAGTGCTCTTATATCCCTTTTTCTGCAGGTATCAGGATATGCGGATTTTGAATTACAAAGTCAGCGAACTGGCAAAATTGATCACACAAAATGAAAATTACGAATATAAAAAGTTAAAAAGCAAACATCTGATTCCAGCTATCGAGACGATCAATGCCGTTACAGACATTCATGTGGATTGGCAGGAGAAGAAAAAAGGAAGAAAAGTAGAATCCATTCAGTTCACAATCAGTAAGGAGCCGGCAGAAGATGAAAAAAACTGCTTCATGGTTTATAATCGCCTGAAACCAAGCGAATATGGAGCGGTTCCATACAATGAAGAGTGGATGCAGGCATACCAGTATGATTTCGGAACACAAAAATATATGCCAAAAGCACAGGAGGATCAGACATGTATCTAATGCATATGGATGAGATAGTCGCAAAAATAGAAGTGATGAATGGAAAAATTATTGCTGTTCCCCAAATTTTTAACCAACAGCTTATGCCAGTTGGTGTTTCCGCTCAAAGTCCGAACCTTCCGCTCCTTCTGCAAAATTGGGATGACATGAGATCCATCCCATCGGAACGCCAAAATATGGATCGAATTTTGAGAGCAATTCCAGGGGGATTATCAGAGGCAAAAAGGCAAAGTCTGCGCGTCAGCCTTACGGATACCTACTGGATGCAGGAAGAGAATATGCAACTATCATGGAGAGATGTCAATTTTCATAACAATGGGTTTGCAACGGACTTTGCAGATGTTGCCGTCTTTGAAAAAAACATTCCGATTGTTTCTTTTGCGGATCCAGACTATACAACAGATGGAGTACTTCGAAAAGGCTGGATTTCCATGAATCACCGTCCGGTATTGTTAAAATTTGGCAATCTGGGACAGAATGCCAGAGGAACAAATTTATTAAGCGCTAATGAAGTAATCGCTTCCAAGCTTGCAGATGTAATGGGAATTCATCATGTTCGTTATTTTCCAGTGTGTGTTGAGGAATCAAAACAGATTGTATGCGGCTCTCATTGTTTCATCACAGATGCAGGAAAAGATTTTGTAACAGGGCTGCAAATTGCCCATGTTCATCACAGCTTCGGAAGAGAATTGTATCACCAGTTTTGCGCAATGGGGTGTCAGAAAGAGGTGGATCGGATGCTGCTTCTCGATCATCTGCTGCATAATACAGATCGCCATGAAAAGAATTTCGGAATCATACGAGATGCAGCAACTTTAGAAACCATCCAATTCGCCCCGCTTTTTGACTCTGGTTCCTGCCTTGGTTGGAATTACAATCCAGCACTTTTACAGACAGGGGAAACAAAGCCGTTTGCAAGAAAAAGAGAACAGCAGCTTCACTTCCTACAGAAACTACCATGCGATGTGCCAGATCCGAATTTCGTAAAAGCAGTCATTGCGGACACATACGAAATATTTGGAATAAAGGAACGCCAATATCAGATTGCATGCGATGACCTCGAAAAAAGCTATCAGATATTAGTGGAAAAAGAGTATCTGTATCAGATCCCAAAAGGACTAGAAGAGGAGGAACGGGAATGATTTTGCGTATGTTTTACAGGGAAGATCCAGTTATGGATATTTCAGTCATCGATTCTCCGGGAGAGTTTATTGCTCAATCATGGAATATCCTTTGTCCCGATTTACTTCCAGAAGAATTAAAACCCGCATTTGCACATACAGATTACAAGGAATTACAACTAAGCATCCTCCACCAATGGATTAACCAAAGAGCGATACCGGATTACCGCGAGAATATCGATGACTGTCTGCTGTCACTTTATCATCTGCCGCATCATCTGTTCGGCCGTATGTATCGATATCAACATACAGCGGCGTTGCTATCCCATTTTGCTTCTGGGTTCGATGACTATGTTTTATCGCCAACCAAAATCGAAATCATTTGCTATGCGCCAATCAATCCAAGATTGATCAATCTGTACCGATTGCGCTCAATCGAAAAAGATGAATGGTATATGCGAAAACAAAACCCAGTCTGCATAGCAGATGAATGCTTGAAAAAGAGGATCGACATTCCTATTCCATATGAAAACCAGTGTATTCCATCCATTTCTTATACCATTCCTTCGTCGGTGCCATCTTGGTGGGAGAGAGAAACAAAAGGACTGGTTCTGAAACAGAAACTGCCTGAATGGAATCAAGGGGAACTAAGAGATAGGGCGGAATTTCTAATCGAATATGGAGAAAAGTATGCATTCGCCGGCAAACGATATCTTTCAGACAATCAGTTCTGTACTGATTTTTCCGATATTTCGGAGCATGATGTTAGTTTTCTGCAATCTTTTTTACTGTATATGAAACCTCGCGAAGACTTCTGGGAGCAATTAAAAATACTGATTCCAGAATACGCACATCCAGTCATACAGCCAATCAGCAAACTGATGGAAACCGCCAAAGAAAAGAATATTTCCATCAGTCCAGCAGAAATTGGGATTGCTTGTCAGAAACGCAAAAAAGATGCTTTCCCAATCGTTATTTTGTAAAATCCAGACACCTACGGGTGTCTTTTTTTGTTGTGAAGGACGATCCGCACCCATCATTACAACGAGAAACAAAAAAGGCATTATGAGAAAAATATCATGCCAAAAATATGACAGCGGGAAACCGTTAAAAGGAGGGAAAGATCCACACTTTGGCGCATAGCGCCGTTAAGAATCATCGAATCACAATTGCATATGGAACAGAAGAATGAAAATCACAACAGAAAAATAGGAGAAAAAAATGAACAAAAAAGAAAACGTGGTAGAAATGCAAGTGTTTGATATGAAAGAACTGGAAGAAAGATATCAGGAAAAATATGTCGTGGATCCATTATATACGGCTTCCAGGGAAAATGTAGATGTGAACGCTTATGATGATTATTTGAATTTCTTAATCGAGAGTGTTGGAACACAGGAAGAAAAGGAAAGTAGAAGAAAACAGTGCAACAAAAAGAAGACGGTTTCACTCATGGAGATAAATCCGCTTCCGGAAGGGAAAACAATCCAAAAAATCGCCGACCGGTTCCGCTGCTGGCCGGCTGAACTTCACAAGCGTTACGAAGAGCAGATGGTGGATGAATGGAAAAATCATCCGGAACAGTTTTTCCAATGGGTATTAAAACAGATGGAAGAACAGCAAGGTGATAAGCTGCGGGTTATTCATAAAGGAATGCCGATGGGGCCGGATAATTGCAAGATTACTACAATTCAGAGTCATACGGAACAGGATCCGTTAATCAAAAAAGCAATCGAAATGGCCGCGCCATTTCGGTTCAATCCCTACAATAAGTACAGGACGCTTGTGCGGCTGGGGGAAGTAGATCCAGATAAATGGACCATGCAGGCATTCTGCAGATGGACAATCGCACATATTAAGAAGGGAGAAATGGCTCCGTATTTAAACCGCCTGGATATTAGTAAACCTTATTCGCCGACGAACTGTTATTTCAGTTTCCGTCCAAGAAACGGCAGAAGCCATGGAATGTCAAAAACCCATCTTTACAGTAAATGGACGTATTTTTCCGGCCATTATAAGGAACTTTTGGCCAGCCCGGTTTCCTTACAGGATTTTATGGATTATGCGTTAGGGGAAGGCGGATATCAGTTAAAATGCGGTATCAAAGTCAAAAAGACCGGATTAAAAATGACGGTTAGGAACATCCACTTCCTATCTGTGAATGATTATACCCACATCAATCGGATTATGAGCGTTTATCGTGATATCCCGATTGAACAGAATGGATTCCGGAATCCGAAAGAGTTTATAGCATGGACCATCCAGTCCGGTTACAGTGAATGGATGGATTTTAAAAAGGTTGGAAGAGGTAAATATTCCGAAAAGACCTGTGTCTGGGATATCTTTACAGAGGAAGCCTATGTGGCAAGCAGGGGACGCAGAACCTACAAGATTTACACAAAAGCAGCAAATAGAACGATAGCATAAGAAAAAGAGGTAAAAAGCATGAGATTAATTGGAACAATCAATAAGGTACATCTGGCGGGTCTTCTGGATGGACCAATTACACCAAGCCATACGCTGTTTGGACAGCATTTCTATAAAGCGGTCATGGTGGTAAAAAGAGAAAGTGGAGTACAGGATAAAATCCCCATTACCATTTCAGAAAAATGGAAGACAGTAATGGAACAGGCAAAGCGCGTGAATATCACAGGAAGCCTTCGGTGTTACAATATGGCTAAAAACGGGAAAGCCCATATGGGAATGACTGTTTTTGTGAAAAGTTGTACATTGGAGCCAGAAGGCGCACAGGATTTAAACGAAGTTTCCCTATTTGGGGAAGTATATCGGGAACCACTTTTAAAAGAGCGGAAAACGAAGAAACTTGCTCAGTTTTTATTAGCTGTTTATCGTGATAATAAACATCCGGATGTTATTCCATGTATGAGTTGGAATCAGGATGCAGAACGAACAGCACAGCTTTCGCCAGGAACTAAAGTGAAGGTACATGGCCGCATTCAGAGCAGGCTAATCAAAAATAAGACGGAAATTACCTATGAGGTATCCGCAAACAATATTGAAGTGTACGAAGAAGCATGATTATATCGAAGAGCTGCATTATGCAGCTCTTTTTTTTGCAGACACATTTTTAAAAACATCATTTTTTCTTATCCGCAAGATACAGATTTTGAGAGAATCTGCGCACAAAGATAAAATAAAGGCAATGTTATGGAAATGGGAATTTAATGTTTTGGCGCAGCGCCATTTGTGTCAAAAACCTATTTTCTTAAAAAAAATCCCATAATTTCCTTAGACAAACATTTCATGTGGGAGACAGCCGGAGTATCCAGGAAAAGACGCTACTTGACAGGATGGCAGCCGTTGTACCCGCAACAACGAAAAAACAAAAGGAGGATCAAACAATGCTTTTGAAAACGAAGGCAAAGCGAATTGTCTGTTCCGTGCTTTCCACAGTCATGCTATTTGGTAATACCGCAGGCGCCATGACTGCATATGCGGTGGGACAAAACCCTCCGGTTAACCCGGATGGAACGATCCCGAATGGAAACAAACCGCAGGATCAGATTTGCACGGAGGGAACTTACATTAACGACACCCCGCTCAGGCTACAGGTATCAAAAGTGAAGACGGAACAGGGTGGACACGAGGGTATTGCTCCGGAATCTACGGAAGCTGCTCAGACGGATACGATCACATACCAGATTTCCGGGCGTGTGGAAGGTTCTGAAACGGAACTTCTGCAGACATACGGTGCAGACAAAGTAGAACTTGCATATGGAAGCAATGGAGTATATCTTGGCTATGGCTGGATGAAGGGGACATTGGAATATCTTCTTAACCGACAGGCACAGAATTTGGATGAAGACATTCAGATTCTTTATAATGCGAACGGTGTATTTGAAGGATACGCTTATGTAACCAGGAAATTGGAAACTGCAGATGATGTAAACCGCTATGTTGCAGGAGCCAAAATGGCGCTGTATGATGCAGTAGAGATTTTCAGGGATCCTTCTATTACCAATGACGGTGATGATTACGGAGAGGATGAACGATTCCGCGGGGTCACTGTAGAGAGGGTATCTGGTTCTAATAATGTATCCAGCGCTTATGTACAAAAAGGATACGCCGGCAATCAGGTCATGTATGTACTCCAGAAAGAAGATGGTACCAAAATCGAAATTGATGCTCATGGAAATATCATCAATGAAAATTATCATTACCAGGATCTTATCAATGATACCGGAGATGGGGTATGGGTTGTCCAGACAGTACAGCGAGAGGATACACCGATCCTGTTTTATAGCATGGATGATTTGGAAATTACCTCAAACGATATCTATGAGGACGGTAAAAAACTGGATGATGTGTTTGGATCAGAGAGAAAGAAAAATACGACCTACGGATTTGATAAGGAAGGGAATGTTGTGGACATTACCCAGTGGAATGAGAGAGATTTTTCCATCTTTGCATTCCCGGCAGACTCAAGTTCCCCGGTGTATGAATTCGTGGGAGGTGATTTTTCACAAATCCGTTACAACGAACATGAAAAACGGATTAAGGTTGGAAAAGATACGGTCATTTATCATCTGGATAAAGATGGAAACAGAGATTCCATGGTTGATCCGCAGACCGGTATCGCCTACATCGAAGAGACCATCGCCCCGCAGGAAGGGCATGACAACATTCATAAACCAAACGACACAGATTCTACACAGAACACGAAGATTTATGTATGGCCGGTCAATGTGTTTTATGACGGTTCTGGCGCTGATTCAGGGAATGACAACGGTTCCAAGACATTCCAGAAGATTATGACTACCCGTGTAGCAACATTCAATGCAGACACTGCAGAGGAATACACGACAGGAACTTATAATGGCGAAAGCAACCGTTTTGAAAAACAAATGAATCCGGTTCTGGATCAGTATGGACATCCGGTTTATTACAGAAAGTCCAATGAAACCTATGTAAAAGGTGAAGATAAATGGGACTATGATGGCGATGAGTATCTGGGATACACTTATAAGGATTCTTTGGATGATGAAAATGAAAATGCGTATTCCATCAATGACCATGATAAGCTTTATAACGGAGATAAAGATGATCCTTTTGATCAGAGTACACACTATCAGTATGGGAGCACCCTGTCTGTCAAGGTAACGGTGGATATGGAGGGCAACTATATTGTGAATGGCAAAAAGACAGTACCGGTTCCGGTGCGTCCCGGATATGTGTTTGGTGGTTGGCTGGTGGAACCAGATCGCTTGGAAGCAAATGGTCTGATTGCAAAAGCAGAGTGGCAGAATAAAAACGGAAGCGGAATGTCGGAAGACGAAAAGAAACAGTGGTATTCTGAACAGGAAGCGACCGGGCAAACGAAGAACCTAACAGTTACATTTGATGCTAATGGTGGTGAATTCCGTCATGGTTCCGGTGATATTCATTCTACAGATAATGTGCTTTATCGTCGCCTTGGAGATTCATTCCTGATTGAAAATATTTGGACAACAGGAGAAAACACACCAAATGATCCGCTGGATATTCAGCATGTGGATACTGTGGGCAATACTGCAGCGGGTTCGAATACCATCAGTCAGGACGGCAAAACAGGAAATGATGTCTATTCCGATGAAACTGCATCTGGTGGCCAGGCAGATATGCTAAAGCGCGTGAATACAGGCGTTTATATTATGGAAGAGGTAGAAGCTCCGTCAGGTTTTGTAAAGGCCCTTCCAGTTGGTGTTACTATGAACGAGCATACTGATTTGCAGTATGCAGAAATGACAGATACGACAATCAAAGCCGAATTTGTCAAAGTAGATGCTACAGACTCTTATGAGAAAGATCTGTATATTGATGGCGTTTTACAGAAAGATGATGCAGGAAAGAATATCCAGGTTACAGAAACGAAGGGGCAGTATTCTTTTGGACATGTAAGAGGAGCAACACTCGCACTGAAAGCAAGAGATAAAGAGACAGAAAAAACATTCAGTGATTGGGTAAAAGTAACTGCACATGATGGAATTCAGAAAAAAGAAGAAAATGGTATCTATTACATTGAATTTTCATCCGATACTCCTCTCTTTTTAGAGGGTGTTCCTGCTGGAAATTATGTAATTTCTGAGGTAATAACACCAGCAGGTTTTGTGCGGATGCCTGACCAGAATATTACGATTACAGAATCCGATTCCGTTCATTTTTATGCAATGGAAGATGACCACACCAAGCTGGAAATCGAAAAATATTATAAGGACGGCGAATATAACAAACATTTATCCAATGCTTATAGGGCGGAATTATCTTTAACAGAAGAAAACGGAACTCTGGTGGCAACTTGGAAAACAGATGATATTTCTGATTACACCAATGAAATCGCAAAGCGTCAAAAGAAAACACTCTGGCAGAAATTCCTTGGTCTGTTTAACGGGGACGAAAAAACAATAAGCTTTGTAGATGCATTTACGGAGCAGGTCAAAAATGGAAATACAGATATCGATCAAATGTCATGGAATGTGTTGCGGGAGGCAGTTATGGCTTCCGGATCAACAAATGAAGATGAAGTTTGGATTCTTTCTGATGGATCCAGGGTAACATGCTACAAAAATACTACACCAGACAATGCGCCAGAAGGATTTAAAGAAGCATATGATGCAAGAAACCCAGAAGAAAATTCTTTTAGTTATACCATTACTATGACAGCAACAAAAGATAAGACAGCGTCAAAAACAATGTCTGATCAAATTTGGAATGTGAGCAATGGTTCTAAAATGCACATTAGTATTTATCCGGTCAATGAAGACAACAGCGCCGGATACCAGAAATACGGTGTATCATTTGGTTTTAATTATCGGGATGATTATACAGGAAAATATGACAACATGGTCAGCTACGATACGATTGATGGCCAGCATCGTTTTGATTATATTCCAGAAGGTACTTATGTGTTAAAAGAAACTAAAACACCAGACGGATTTGTTACCGCAGCAGACAAAACCATCATTGTAAAAAAAGATGGAAGTGTGCAGCGTTATACACTGGAAAATAAGAAAAAACAGTTGGTTATTGCGAAAATCGCCCAGAAAGATAACTTATTTTATACTGGCCAGAGTGATAATGTAGCTACTACAGATCCAGATATTAAAAAAGCAGCCGTTATTCCGGGCGCAGAGTTATCCCTTTACTATAGCAGTACTCCTATTGCAGATTACAAACAAGCATTTGCAGACGGCAAAGTGCCGGATGGTGTAACTTTGGCAGATCGGTTTGTATCTGGAACGGATGGGGTATACACAGAAGCAGATTTCAAGGCGGAAAAAATACGAGAAGACCAGATTGGGGATTACAAACCACATACGGTGATAGATATACAGAATGGGTATTATTATCTGACAGAGACTAAAGCACCAGAATATTATGCGCCAATGGAACCAGAAGAAATCCAGGTTACCGATTTAACAACAGCAGATCAATTAACCAGCATCACAGTGGTCAACATGCCACAGACACTGGAAGTCAAAGTATATAAAAAGACTGCGGCTGGAACAGGGGAACCTTTATCTGGAGCTGTATTTTCCGTTAAAAACAAAACGCTTGGTGGAGTAGAAGTAGGCACGATTACAACCGGTCAGGATGGTTACGGGACAACGAATCTCAAGGATCTGGGACGTTTTACTGCAGATGGAAAAATTGAACCGTACACCTTTACGATTGAAGAAATCAGCGCACCGGCAGGATATCAGTTAGATCCGACCGTTCATGAATTTACTGCTGATAAGAATACCAAGGGTGATGTAACAATCATGGTTAATCCTGCAGACGCCAGTATTCATAATGGCGTTTTAACAGTAACAGACGAACCCTCTGAACTGACGATTTCAAAATCTGATTTCCAGAATGGTGGAGCTGTACCTGGTACAGTGTTAAAAGTGTATGAAGCAGTGCAGGAAAATGGTACTTGGAAAAGCAATGGCGTATCGTTAAATGATACTTGGACATGGGAAGTAAAAAAGAACGAAAAGAGCCATAGTATTTCCGGTCTGACAGCTGGCGGAACCTATGTGATTTGTGAGGAAAAAGTGCCGGCAGGATACACGAAAGCGGATGATGTGTTCTTCCGAGTATCTAAAACAGGTCGTTCCATCGATAAGATCTGGTATGATGACCAAGAAGTAATTAACATTGAATTTGATACTGACAGTACGGATGCAGTAGAAAGTGTAACGTTTACCACAAGAACTGTTATTGCATCTTCTATTGTATTGGAAGATTTGAATGAAAATGGAATAAAACAGAATCTTGGTGTATTAACAGATGGTACAGCGATTTTAACTTCCAAAAACATTACAGATGGACACACTTACCGTATGGATGAGTATGTACAATATTCAGATGGTAAGATTGACCGTTTAAGTACAACAACATTCATTGCAAAATTATATAATGGCAAGATGCTGATTGATTTACATCATGCAGTGAAAGATTTAACCGTTGATATTACTGATTCTAATGGTAAACGGATTCTTTCTTTTACTCCAGATAATACGGGTAGTTATACAGCGGCAAATCCACTGGTGTCAGATCCAAACAACCTGACTGTTGTAAAGACAACGGGCGCCAATCATGCAGCTGTACAGAAAAAGGATAGAATTCAGTATGAGATTTCTTATACTGGCGCTGGACAGGAAATAGTATTATTCCCAGATAAAAACCTGAAATATTTTAGTACAAAGGGTTTTGAGAAAGATGAGGATGGAAATTATCGATTAACAACCACAGAGGAATCCGGCACTTATACAGTTGTTGCAACTGTGCAGGGAGAAGCCGGCTATATTGACCAGCAGGTTAGCATTGGCGACCGCATGTACCAATATATCAACCCTATTGCAGTAAATGAAGGGAGTTTTCCTTTTGAAAACAGTTCCAAATTGGTTATTTCCAGTGCAGTGCAGGGAACTCATCTGGACAATAAAAATGCCGCATTTACTTTTAAAATCCGACTGACAGACGAAAACGGAGCGCCGCTGCGAGGTATTTATGATTATGTGACCAAACACGCAAGTAACAGTGGAAGATTGGAAGCAAAAGAATCCCAGACTGAATTTACCGTTACTTTATATGGCAATGATTTCATTGCAATTCATGATTTACCATATAACACAAAATACAGCGTCGTTCAGGTTGTACCCGAAAATTATCAGTTCGTTGTCACAAACACCAAAGCGGATGGAAAAACATCCAATACCTCCGTCTCCAATGTGTTATTTACCAATACAAGGAACGAAACAAGTGAGAGGACATTATTTAAAAAGAACACAGGTTATGTACTGACAGAACATCTGAATTTTACAGATGAGTCGGAACTGGTTCTGAATAAATATGGATTTACATTCGGTGACAAGTGTGAAATCAAAGATGTTATGGTATACAATAAACCAACCGAAGTATGGTTTACAAAAACAGACTGGGCAACATCCGAAGAAGTGGAGGGTGCATTATGCCAGTTGATGGACGAGGACGGCAACATCTTAACCGATGCATTAGGAAATCCGATGGAATGGATATCTACAAAGGAGCCGAAGAAATTCGTTGGTGTTCTGGAAGCAGGAAAGACCTATCGCTACCACGAGGAGCTGGCGCCGGAAGGCTATGGCTATTCCGAAGATGTCGTATTTACGGTATCAGAAGATGGCGTAATTGATAAAGTGATCATGCAGGATAAGCCAACAAGCATTTTATTCACAAAAGAAGATTTTGGCGGCAATGAAGTGCCGGGTGCAGCCTGCGAATTACGGGTAGTACATGAAGATGGCAGCACTGAAATAGTGGATTCCTGGATTTCCGGTTTGAAACCGCATGAGCTGTCCGGAAAATTAACAGGAAATACAACTTACCTTTATCACGAGTCACAGGCACCGGAAGGATATAATATTAGTGAGGATATCCTGTTTGTCCTGGATCAGGATGGTAATGTGAAAGATGCTCATTATGTAAACAAAAACATGGAAACCATTTTGTATGACAAGGACGGATTTACTACCGGTATTGTAGCTCATCCAGATGGGACTTATACAAATGCAGGAAAGCCGGTAACCATTGATAAGGATGGAAATGCTATTGACGAAGCCGGCAATCTTCTTGCGGAAGGTGTAAAAAAACAACTTCCGATTGAGGGAAATATCATCCGAATGAAGGATGCACCTACAAAGATGATCTTTAGAAAAACGGATCAACATACTGGTGAAAGCCTTGCGGGTGTAACGATGGAACTTTATAAATGCCCCAAAAAAGATCCATATGAGGAATACGATCCTGCAGACAAGGTTGCAGAATGGGTAACCGACGAAAGTGGAATCTTTAAACTGGAAGGCAAGTTAATCCCAGGAGAAACTTATACATTGCGCGAATCAAAGACAATTGACGGGTATTACTACAGCTACGATATTGAATTCGTGGTCAACAGCGATGGAAAAGAACAGGTTGTAGAGATGCAGAACCGAAAGATCATTGTTGATGTGCCACCAGATGAGCTTCCCGATCCAACTCCAGATCCAGAAGGAAAAGAACCAAATTATGAAATGGAAAAGGAACGTGTAACAGAAGCGCCTAAAAAGGGTGAAAGCGGTAAATATGGATTTTTCGCAGGAGATATTGTAACCTATGATGTTACCATAACCAATACTGGCAGCACCAGGCTGACCATGAAAGTAACAGATTCATTTGAAAATGCTTCTTATTTCAGCCAGCCAATGGTAACAGCAGTGCGGTATTATGCACGTGAAAACGATCGTATGAGCAGCCAGATGGGTACTACGCACAGTATCAATGGTTCTGTCGCCCATATTACCATTGAACAGGGCGGTTATGCAGTAGTGACTTATAAGGCAGAAGTGTTAGAAACAGCGCCTGAAGATCTGTCGGATTCTGCGCCAGATGATGGTAAAGGATATATTAATACAGCAAGAACCTACGATGTGGTTGGAAAATACTACGAATATAGTGGAGAAGACCACGATGGGGACGGCAAGGGTGACGAAAAAACAGAAGTTGAAATCCATGATCATCCAAATTTGGGAGATAAGGAAGACGACGCAAATACTCCGGTACAAAAACCTAAAGAAGAAAGGCCAAGATATAGTATGTCAAAATCCAGACCGACTCCAGCTCCGGAAAAAGGGGATGAAGACCGTTATGGCTTTCAGCGTGGCGATACGGTAACCTATGAAGTCAGAGTAAAGAATACAGGCAGCATGCCGTTAAAAATGTATGTGTCGGATGAATTTGATCCGAGTATCCGCAGTTATTTTGAAGACCTTAAGATTGTAAAAATCGAAGGTGAAGATATTTCAGAAGCTGGAATGGGTGTTGGATACCAGACGGCACGAATCCGGTTAGAACCTGGAATGGAAGCAGTAATCACCTATACGGCAACAGTCAGCGAAAAGGCACCAGAACGGCTGGCATTTACGGCGCCGGACGATGGCAATGGCTATTTAAACATTGCAAGAACTTACAGTGTAAAAGCAGAAAAACCAGATGGAACAGAAGGTGGAGTGGAAGAATATCCTGAAATTCCAGATAAGGAAGATGAAGCGAATACTCCAGTACAAACGCCAGAAGAACCACCGGAAGAACTTCCTCCGGGGCCTAATGAACCGGAATATCCGATTATCTGGCTGTTAAAAAACAGTGTCGAGGATCCTTCTCATATCTTGCCTGGTGGAACCTTCCAGGTGCTGGATGAAAATGGCAATGTGGTGCTTGAAATTACGGATACCGATGAAAATGGATTTGGCATCGGTTATGATTGGAAAGAATGGCAGGGTGTGCTGCAGGCAGATAAAACTTATTATCTGCATGAGGTAACGCCGCCGCCAGGATACACGAAAGCGGAAGAAGACGTAAAATTTACGGTAGGGCATTATGGTGAATCTGTTGAAGTGGTGGTTTCTAACAAAAAGATTCCAGATTATCAGTTTACGAAGGAAGATTTTGCTGGCAACGAAGTCATTGGAGCAACTTGTGAATTATCAAAAGTCAATCCAGATGGCTCTACAGAAAGTATGG
Source organism: uncultured Lachnospiraceae bacterium (assembly GCA_905203555.1). Lineage (GTDB taxonomy): Bacteria > Bacillota > Clostridia > Lachnospirales > Lachnospiraceae > Schaedlerella. The sequence continues at coordinate 39,965 of CAJKWK010000010.1, read as the reverse complement.
GCGTATGGGTGTCTAATGGCACTCCGAAATCCTTTGATGGACAATGGGAGATTGAAACAACCTACCGCTACCACGAGGAACTTGCTCCAGATGGTTACGGGTACTCTGAGGATATCGAGTTTACCATTGGAGCAGATGGAACTATCACAGAAGCACATTACATCAATACAGACGGAGAAATGATCCTGTTTGATAAGGAAGGTTATCCGACTACCATCATTGTACATCCGGACGGCACTTATACGGACGGAGATAAGAAAATCACCATCGACGAAAATGGCAATGCAGTGGATGAAAATGGCGAAATTCATGCCGAAGGAGTAGAAACGAAGATTCCGGTAACCAATAATGTGATTCGTATGAAGGATGCTCCAACCAAGTTGCTGTTTGTTAAAACAGATATGGAAGGCACTGCGCTTTCCGGTGGTCGTTACCAGATTTTAAAACCGGATGGTACACCAGTAAAAGCGCTAATTGAATCGGAACTCTTTGAGCGTGGAAAAGAAATGATCTTTGCCGCAGATCCAGATGGTATCAATATTACCGGACAGTTATTAGCAGGCGAAAGCTATCTGTTAAAAGAATTGGAAGCACCTGATGGTTATATCACAGGCAATAGTGTACTATTTAAAGTACCGTATTTGAACCAGAAAGAACCGATAAAGGCAGTAATGAAAAATGCTCCGACAAAAATTCAAATCCTCAAAGTGAATGGACACGATGAGGCAGTTATCGGAGCAAAGCTGGTAGTACGTGCTGAAAACGGAGATGTGATGGACGCATGGGTAACCGATGGTAAAGCGAGAGATATTACAGGTAAGCTTGTTGTTGGAGAAACCTATACACTGTACGAAGAAGAAGCGCCAGCAGGGTATTACAAAGCCGATCCAGTAAGTTTTACAGTTGAGAATACAGAAAAAGTTCAAAATGTTAAGATGAAAGACGAGCAGACTTCAGTGAAACTGGTAAAGGTAAAAAAAGATACCAATGAACAGTTAAGTGGAGGTAAATTCTCAATTCTTCGTAAATCCGATAAAGCGGTAATTGTCCCTGAATTCGAATTAAACGGAGAAATTACCTTAACTGGAAAATTGGTAGCAGGTGAAACATATCTGTTCCATGAAATAACACCTCCAACCGGATATCTTTCTTCTTCTGATGTGGAATTTACTGTATCGATGACAGAACCGGATACACTTTTGGTTATTGTAATGGAAAACCGTAAGCCGAGTGGAGGAGGCGACCACGGAGACGGCGGAAGTACATCAGAACCCCCATCTATCGAGTTTAATAAATATGATGGAATGACGATGACGGCCCTTCCGGGAGCAGAGTTTACTGTCTATGATGAAAACGGTAATGTATACCGTCAGGTTGTAACTGACCAGCGAGGTAAGGCATATGTTACATTTTCAATACCCGGAAAATACTCCTATAAAGAAACGAAAGCTCCGGACGGTTATGAGCTGGATGGGACTGTGCGTGAATTCGTTATAAGCAAATCCTCCCATTTAACCGAGAATGTTGCCAACTATGAAAATCCGCCGGAAGTTATCATTAAAAAAGCGGATGCTCAAACAGGAGAACCAATTGAAGGTGTACGGTTTGAAATTACAAATGAAGAAGGCAAAGTCGTTTATACTGACACAACGGACGTTTACGGACTGATCACCTTTAAGCCTGGACAGTACGGTCATTATGCCGTTAGAGAGACGAAAGTTCCAAATAAGTACGAAATTTCTGACGGATACATTACATTTACCGTTACAAAATCTGGAGTGGAAGGAGAGACAACCTTCTACAACAATAAAAAGGACGAACCACCAAAGACAGATGACCCAGGAAAGAAAGGTTTTATCAATGCTGAGTATGATAATGGATCTGATGCCTATGGAAAAGGATGGTTTGACCGCGATGGAAATTGGCATCCATTTGCAAATCCATCAAAAACCGGAGATTTCTTCCCTTTCCTGATTCTTGCAGTCCTGATGGTTTGTGGAGCAGTTGGGTTTGTGGCAGTAAACCGGAAAAAGAAAGGAGAGCATCATGAGTAAGCAAAAAACACTTGCGCTCCTCCTGGCTGGCACCCTGATATTAGGGTGCCAGGCTGGTCCGGTATTTGCATTTGCAAATCCGGCCGGTGTTACGCAGGAGACGGAAGTAACAGAAGAATCTTCCGAAATACAAACAGAAACAAGATTAAAAGAAACGATCATACCAACGGACGATGTCGAACCTGGAGTAAACCGATTTGAAAAAAAGCTGACATACCAGACTTATGATCAGAACGGAGACGCAAAAGACCGGCTGCCAGCAACTATAACCGTAAATGGTGAAACCTATGCGTTATCGTCTGTTAAAAATCCTACCCTTATCAGCAAAGAGGAGGTAATTCCCAAAAACATCTCTTACGAAAGTGAAGTTTTTGTTGGAGATGAATCAGAACATATGCCGGCTCCAACCATGATCGGGGAAGACGGAAAAACTTATTCGTTAATGTCACAAGATTTGAATGAACGGGAAGCAGAAGAAAGAACGGAGTACCGAGAAGTCAAAATGACATACAAAGGTGTGGAAGCTGGCGTACAGATCCCGGATACAAAAGAAACGGAGTTTGAAGACGCAGATACCAGACAAACGGTGAAAGCGGTACTTGATTTAAAAAACACAGAAATCTTGAACGAACGATGGGAAGATCAGTTTTCCTTCCCGATTACGATTACAGGATACGATGCAGATGTTTTTGTTCTGAATGGAAAGGAAATCCCTAAGACGGAGGATCTCACACCGTACGCCGATGATTTCCTGGCATACCTAAAGCTGGATCCGGAGTTCTACCAGGTTGATAACATTGCCTGGGATGGAGCTGCGTATACTGGAGAAGACGGAAGCGTAATGCGTAATGCCCATGGAACCGGCAGCAAAAAAGTAAGGGATATTGAAGCAATCTACGCAGGAGATGTTAAGCTGCCGGCAATTGTGGGTAAAAGCTGGAACTGCGTATACGAGGAAGATATCCCAGTATCAGAATGTGTGATTTATACCATGGCTGTGACTGCGGCTTATGAAAAAACTGACGGGGCGGAAGTAGTGAAAGAACAGGGTTTTCTGGAAAAAATCGTAGGCTTCATTACAGCTACTTATGAAGCAGTAGTGGAGGCAATTAAGGAACATCCAGTTACTTCTGTTATGTGTCTGGTACTTTTGGCAGGCGCAATTACTTTGCTTCTAACAAAAAAGGTCAGAAACCGGTGCTTGTATGATAAAAATATCAAATGTCCTTATAAAAAGCACACTTTGGAGACCTGCAAATCATGTGTGAACTATCGCAATCGAAACAAAGTATAAGATATACAGGCGTCGCTTTATAAGCGGCGCTTTTTTCGATTCCAAAACCAATAATCGCAGGATACCAATCATAATTAAAAAAAAACAAAGGAGGTATTTATGTGAAACGAACAATATTCGCAGTTGCCGCATCTATGATAATGCTATCATCCCATGTGGCTTTTGCGCAGGAACAGGTAACGGAAAACACAGAATGGAATACGGATGAATCTCCGTTACTATCTTCTGAGAACGCAACAAACAACGCAGAATCTGGTGTGGCAGAGGAAGCGATTGATTATGCGATTTCCAAAATGGGATACCCATATTCTATGGAAAGGAGAAACAGCGGAAGCGCTTATGATTGTTCCTCCTTAGTGTATTACAGCTACAAGGACGCCGGGATTGATTTGTCTAATGGTGGATCCACAACGGCAGCAGAAATCGCAAGAGGACTGGCGACCGAAGGGAGAGAAACCAGCGCAGAAGATCTGGAGCCAGGGGATTTGATTTTTTACTCTTATAAGAACAATGGAAGGTATCGCAACATATCCCATGTATCCATGTATATTGGAAACGGGACCCAGATTGAAGCATCCTATGGAAAACAAAGAGTGGCAACGCGGCCAGTTTCTTTAAGTTCTGCAGTTATGATAGGCCGACCGGAAAGCGAAGAAAATCAAGGATAAGGAGGGGTAATTAAAGATGAAAAACAGAGAAATGCTTTGGAAAGACAGAAGACGGCTATGGTGCGGGCTTCCTTGGACCTTTACGACTTATCAGTTGGATGAAGAAAAATTGTATATTAAGCGAGGACTCTTTACTGTGACAAAAGATGAAGTGCGTTTGTATCGAATTAAAGATGTTAGTTTAAAACAAACATTCTTCCAAAGGGTTTTTGGGATTGGGAGTATTGTGATATCGAGCAGTGACGCTTCTTTGGGTAATTTTCAGCTGCAGAATATTAAAACACCGGAAACCGTGTGGAAACTTTTATCGGACAGAGTAGAAGAGGAACGTCAGCAGAAACGTGTGGGTGTACGGGAATTCTATGGAGATGATGGAGATGACGTAGAAATCGAAGAACCGTAATGCCTACAAAACCACTTCTGTTTTTGAGGCGGTTTTGGTAAAACCAATTTTAACAATTTTTTTTTCATAATTAAAGCACAAAAAAATAAATCTGCAAAATGCAGTGGAAAAGGAGAATTGTTATGTTTACAGCGTTACTTCCCAAGATTCTGATTGCCGTTTTGGTAATCGCCGTTCTGGCTATTATTGCCAGCGGCTATGTAAAAGCACCTACGGATAGAGCCTTCATTATCTCCGGTTTAACCCGAACTCCGAAAATCTTGATCGGACGAGCCGGTATTAAAATTCCGTATTTGGAACGAAAGGATGAACTGCTCTTAAAGCAGATTTCGATCGATATTAAAACGAATGGTTTTATTCCGACTCAGGATTTTATCGGTGTCGATATTGACGCAGTGGCAAAAGTGCGTATTCGAACAGATGAAGAAGGTATTAAGCTTGCAATGAAGAACTTCCTAAATATGAATGAGTTGAATATCTGCATGGCTTTAACAGATTCTCTTCAGGGTAATATGCGAGAGATTATCGGCACACAGAACCTGAGAGATTTGTGTACGGATCGAAAGAAATTCGGTGATGAGGTACAGGCGAAAGCCCAGATCGATATGAATAACCTCGGTATCGAAATCATTTCCTGCAATATTCAGAAAATCGAAGATGAAAGAGGTTTGATCCCTGCATTAGGTCAGGATAACATGTCCAAAATCCAGAAGGATGCTTCTATTGCAAAAGCTCAGGCAGACCGAGATGTGGCAATTGCAGAATCAGAAGCAAAACAGGCAGCAAACGATGCTCGCGTAGCCGCAGAAACTGCCATCGCCCAGAAAAACACAGATTTATTTATCAAGCAGGCAGAACTGAAAAAGCAGGCAGACATTAAAAAAGCGGAAGCAGATGCCGCTTATAAGATTCAGGAGCAGGAACAGAACAAAGAGATCCAGATCCGTACTGTAAATGCCCAGATCGCAAAGGCAGAGCGTGATGCAGAGTTAAACCGTCAGCAAGTTGAAGTAGAACAGCAGAAACTGGAAGCAGAGATTAACAAACGGGCAGATGCTGACCGTTATGCGATCGAGCAGGCAGCTGCGGCCGACTTAACAAAGCGCCAGAAGGAAGCGGAAGCAAAGCGTTATGAACAGGAACAGGACGCAATCGCCAAGAAGGCTCAGGCGGAAGCAGAGCGTTATGCGATGGAACAGAATGCTGCAGGTATTAAGACAAAGGGTGAGGCGGAAGCTGCTGCCATTCGAGCAAAGGGTGAGGCGGAAGCTGCTGCGATGGAAAAGAAAGCAGATGCAATGAAGAAATACGGACAGGCGGCCATGATGGAAATGATCGTTGAGAAGCTGCCGGAAATGGCGCAGGCGATTGCACAGCCGCTGTCTACCATTGATAAGGTAACCATCATTGATTCCGGAAACGGAAATAGTGGCGTCGCCTCAATGGGCGGATATGTACCTGCTGTTCTGGCCAAAACAATCGAATCTGTAAAAGAAGCAACAGGACTGGATCTTGGGGAAGTAATGAGAGCAAATACTTATGATGCCAAGGTAACCAAAAATGTTACTGTAGCTGGCATCCCGGACGGTTCCGATCGTGCAGATACCGCGGTTTCAGTTGCTATGGATGCTGCTGATGACATGGCATAAATCAACCTACTCGGTCATTCAGTGACCGAGTAGGTCGCTAATCTTAAAACAAAAGAAAAAGCTGTCGGTGATTCGGCAGCTTTTTAATGTACTTTTATCCATCTCCATAATTACTCTGAAAAATAAAGAAATATGAGTTTTGAAAGGAGAATGAAATGAGAGAAGGATACAGATATTGTACTGTTAATGGTACAAAACAGCGATTATGTGTCGTTCAGGATACCGATCCGCTGAATCCGCGCATCGAAGATGAAGGGAATATAGGTATGATGTGTTGTTTTGGACGATATTCCTATCTTGGCGATGACACTGGCTACCGAACGGTAGAAGATCTTAAAAAAGATTTGATGAACACAGCGGGAATCACTATGGAGGCGCTGCGAGAATATGCCAAACAGGGTACAAAATGGAGCCGTTTAGCATATGAAAAACAAAGCAATCTGTGGAAACTTTATCGTCGGCAGAAAGACGGCACAGAGAAGCTATTGTTAGAAGACGATGATGTTGAAATTCTGGACGATGACATTTTAGAAAGTATTTCCGTACAGGAAATTGTTGCATTAGCCAAGAATACTATCATAGCCCTTCCGCTATATGTGTATGACCATAGTGGAATAACGATGAATACCACTGGTTTTACTGATCAGTGGGATACCAGTCTTGTCGGAATTATTTGGACAACACCGGAAAAATTACAGAAGATAGGTGTTGTACTACAAAACGGAGAGACATGGGAAACTGTTGCGAAACGAAATATGGAAGCTGAAATAAAGATTTACAATCAGTATCTGAATAATGAAGTGTACGGATATGTAGTGGAAACATTAGAAGATGGAGAGTGGGAAGAAACGGATTCCTGTTACGGATTTTATGTATCCACTTCTAATCCGCTTCTTGAACTTGCGGATGAATACTTTGGTGTAGGAAATCATACAGACGAGCCTGTTGCGGCTGCCTAGGGAAAGGAAGAAAAAAGATGTATATTCAGGATTTGGTATTAGAAGTAACCAGAAAATGTAATATGGCATGCGAACATTGTTTGCGAGGTGATGCCGAAAGCCTCGACATGAAAAAAGAAATCGTAGATGAAGTGTTAAAACACTGTGACTTTATCGGTTCTGTGGTATTTACTGGCGGGGAGCCTTCCCTGAATATTCCGCTTATCCGGTATTTCTTTGAGGAAGCGAAAAAACAGGGAAAACTGCCAGCTAACTTTTATGTTGTCACAAATGGAAAGGCAAATCAGTACGAATTGGCTACCGAATTATTAAAATGGTATCCCAAAATGGGAGAAAAAGATCTTTGCGGAGTTGCGCTTTCTGTAGATGTGTATCATGAAAGTCTGGGTGTCGAAGCAGAATATATCAGAGCTTTGTCCTTCTACCGGGATGACAAGGAAATTCCTTTTTCAGAAAGATATCCGGAACGATATATTATCGCAGAAGGAAGAGCTGCAAACTGGGGAGAATCCAAACGAAGGCTTAACGATACCATTAAATTTGATAACGGAACCGTCGAAATGCTGTATGTTTCCGCAAATGGAAACCTGATCGGTGACTGCGATTTTTCGTATGATCATATCGATCAGTTGTCAGAATACGATGTATGGCACCTTCCGGAACTGTTTGAGAAACTCAAAAGAGAAGAGGAACAGTTTTTGGAATCTGCATAAGAAAGGAGAGCGGGGAAATCTCGCAAGAACAATATGATCTTTTTTACAACAATATTACTGTTACTCATTGTGGTATTCGCATGTATCGTTACCGTAAAACCGGAAGATAAGATGCGTGAAGATGCCGAACAGGAAGCATGGATAAAAAAATATCAGAAACGCAAAAAAGCTTAAAAATATGGAAAATTGTTATCCGCAGAAAAGAAGAGAAAATATGAGTAGTTACTGGACTGGTTATCATGGGGATCCACATATTGTGGGAACAGAAAAATTATAATCGTTCACAAAAGGAGGAAGCAGAGATTCTGCAGTTAAAAAAATGAAAGAGTTAAAACAGATTATTTATGGAGAATATGTCGCAACTCCAATCAAAAACGCATTCAATAACAAGAGAGCATACTGGTTGTCGAAAAAAGATTGCACCATCGCAGTTTACATGTTTACTGTTGAAAGCTGGATGCAGGAAAAAGATGTAGAGGCTCAGTTGGATAAGCGAAGTCTTTCTTCCTATATCAAGTTGTTTGAGGAAAAACAAAACTCAAAAGAACAGGAAGATTTAACTAAGAAAGGGAATCTTTCTTTAGTAACGGTTGTGAAAGATATTTATGGTGAAAATGCAGGATGTGAAGTTGCCGGGATATTCAGTGAAAAAACGAACGCGTTAATAGCAAAGGGAAAAATCGAAAAATACCTTATGGAAGAGGAAGATAAGGATTTTGAGGTTTTTGCGTTATCACTGGACTTAAATCGGCTTTCCTATTATGATCTTAATGAAATGATTTCAGGAAACTCAGAAACCAAAAATACCAGTGAAGAGAGCAAAGTAACTCTTGTTTTAAACGCAACGACAAAAAAGAATTCGTCATCAACACATGGCGAATTTGTACAGTGCCTGAATTGCGGAAGAATAATGCTTGTCGATCTTGGGACAGTAGCTAATGGTGTATGTCCGGAATGCAATGAAGAATCTCTGGAATATTTCGATTATATGCATCCTGAGAAATTGCTGACTGGAAAGGACTTGGAAACCGAAGGTTTCTTATTAGTGAACCATGCAGCGTACGAAGAAGGAAGATAAGGAAAAACTAACAAAAAAAAACTAACAAAAAAATGATTCATTCTTTGAAAGCTCATTCGGAAACGGATGGGCTTTTTTATGGATTTCCAAGCAGAAAACCCCGGCCGTTCTCAGAACGCCAGTGGGATGAATGCGTCATAGTCTTTTAAACTGCCGTTTCCGGTAGGCTCTTTTTGATGTTTCTCCGTCTTACGAAGCCCCGCCCATTTCGGTTGAAATGCGCGTAGGTAGTTCACACTCATATCAAATTCCATAATTATTTTGTAACGAAACAAAAGGTATACGAGAAAGGAAAAGAGATATGATGGATAAACATGAGTTTTTTAATCTTTGCTTAGAGACAATTAAAAAACGTTTTGGCTCTGAAGGATACGAAATTAAAGTAGAAGAATTTAATAAAAACAACCAGATACGGAAAGGAATTGAGATTAGTAAAAAGGAAAACTCCAGATTATCAGGCGGTCCGGTTGTATACCCAGAACTGTACTATGAAGAATCACCGAATCTTTTGGAAGGTGGGGATGATTTAAGATTATTTTTACATAATCTTTGTGGCGAAATAGAGGACTGTATTCGTGACACTGATATGGAACAGATAATAAAACAACACTTGCAGCCAGAGTCTCTGCGTCTGGCCGTAACGGACTATGAGAAAAACAAGGACTGGTTGGCAGAATGCCCACACAGGCGTATGGTGGATTTGGCAATTTATGTTTTCTCCTCAATCAAAGTAAGCGATAACAGGTACACATTTTGTAAAGTAACAAATGATATACTGGAAGATCTGAATCTAGCAGAGGAAGAATTATTCACAATTGCGGATGCCAAGACGAGACATGAAAAAGTATTCGAACCATTAAATGCAATGTTTCCTATGTTTCTGCAAGAAGTAGAAGAAACCCCAGACTTATACACCCTGACGACATCAGATTTTAGGTATGGAGCAGCGCTTATCACATGCAGAAATATTCTTAAAGAGATCCACAATCAGTTAAAAACAAATTTCTTCATTTTGCCGTCTTCCATCCATGAAGTTCTGATTCTTCCGTTATCTAACGCTCTAAACACAGTTGATGTTGCACAGTTTAAACAGATGGTATGGGAAATCAACCGCACAGAAGTGGATCCGAGTGATGTATTAACTGATTCGGTATATTACTTCGATGGAGAAACCTTAACGGTATTGTAAGAAAAGAGAGGTAAAAAATGATTATAAACAGAGGAAATGAAACCTTTCGGTACAATAGTAAGAATTACCATATTGGCGACAGGGTAAGAGTCCTGGATGGAGATGATTATTCTGGTTTGATCGGTACAATCATTGAAATCCGCGATGGAGAAGATAAAGAGACGGACAACGAAACGCCGGATGTGTATTGTTGTTTTGATGATCCAGAGACACCAGAAGTAATCCAGGAAATTGAAGAACGATTCTCAAGGTTATATGATGAACCGAAAACCTTGGAGGATATCTGTTTGGATGAAGTTATCATGGATCCAGATTTTTTGGAAGTCTTGCCAAATGAGATCAGAATAAGAAAAATGGTATTTCTTAAATGGAAATTTGCCAGAAATCTGGAAATTTTGGATTTTTCAGACGAGGAGAATCCGATTGTGCTGGATGAAAATGGCGACTGCGATTATGATCGCTGCAGCGATCACTGGTGGCAGATTGATGATATAGAAATCTCCATCAACGGATGGCCAAAACTATTTCTTGGTATTGTTGAAGGAAAAGATGATGCAGCAATCCTTGCTGCCGCAAAAGAGCGTTTTGGGTTTCCAGTAGAAGTATTGGAAACAGAACAGATTTAAGAAATCATTTTATTTATTTTCCAAAAGGAGCTGCCAGTTTTGACAGCTTCTTTTTTTATGGGGGAGAATATCCTTCCATAATTATCCTGAAAAACAGAAAGAAATAAGGAGGTTAAATGAAAACAATTACTTACCAAACGCCAAATCAGGATTCTGTGTTTGTATCATTAAGCATACGAGAGAATCCAGACGAAGCGTTTCAAAATGCAATCCGGATGGGCATGTATCATCCGGAGGAATGGATGTACATGTATTCGAAGAAAGGATACGATTATTTTAAACACCACGATACACGCAGGTATTGTCGATATCCGCAATCTGGATTTTTGGCAATAGTGGCGATTCTGTACTACAAAGTAAAAAATATTTGGAGGGAAAAAGATGAGATTTAATGAGATGATTACAGGCAACAACGAGATTCAGGTTGCTGTTATGAAAATGGAAGCAAAAGAGGCGAAGAATGGAAAAGTTTATACCCTTTTTACATTAGGAGATGGTGTTGCGACCATTGAGGCCAGAATGTGGGAAAATCCAAATACACTGCCGTTTAAAGCTGGAGTTGTGTTAGATGCGGTAATTGAAAAAAGCACTTATAACGACCAGGCATCCTATCTTGTAAAAAGCGGAAAACCAAGCAATATGCCCATCAATGAGTTGCTGCCGCACGCTCCGATTAAAACGGAAGAAGCTTCTTCTCTGATTCAGAATACTATTGATGGAATGAAGGATTTGGTTTTAAAAACGGTAACTTCAAAATTATATCAGGATAACAAAGAAAAATTCCTGGTATGGACAGCGGCAGCCGGTATGCACCATAACTATTTTAAGGGTCTTTTATACCATACTTACCGGATGCTACAGTCAGCCCGTATGCTGGTGAATGTATATCCGGTTAACAAAGATTTACTGCTCTCTGCGGTTATCCTGCATGACCTGGCAAAATTAAAGGAATACGATATGGACGATATTGGGGCAATTACGGTAACTCCGGAATGTACGCTGTTCGGACATCTAGTCATGGGAATCGAGATGATCAATGCTGCGGCAGCTACATGTGGATTTAATCCGGAAACAGATGAAAGTATCCGTATGTTGAAACATTGCCTATTGGCCCATCATGGAGCGTTGGAATATGGTTCACCGGTCATGCCGGCAATTAAAGAAGCGATGCTTTTGCATGAACTGGATACGATTGACGCAAGAATGTGGAAATATGAAGTAGAAGAAGAAAAACTGGAACCTGGAACGGTATCCGAAAAAGTGTTTGGAATGAATACGAGAGTATATCGACCTGTATTTCCAAATCCTACACAGTCATAGGAGAAAACATATGAGAACAAAAGATGTTTTATTTTCATTAAATGAGGTAACGACATTGATTCAATATCTCTATCTGGATGAACAGCACAGTATTCGTATTGCAAATGGTGCAACCACGCTGCAGATCCACATGACAGATCAAATGCGGTTCATAGCAGATAATCTTAGTTTTCCGGATATACCGGCAATGGATTACACAGGAGCAATGACGCTTCCTGCTATCATGGGAGTGATCAAACAATTAAAATCGCAGCCTCCGGAAGAATTTCCAAACCGATTTTCTAATCGTTGGGAAGAGATTGAGAATATCACAAATGCGAATGTTAGCTTAAACCATTTTAACAGGAGGTAGTAATGAGAATTACATACGAATACGGAGATGTAACAAAGAAATATCCGGAATATGTTCAGGCGCAGTGTATTTCCGAAGATTGCGTTATGGGAAGCGGTGTTGTAATTGCATATCGCAGAATCTTTCCTGGCTTAAAGGAAAAATGCATAGAATATGTAAAATGGGCAAGAACTTCAGCTGTTGCTTATCCCGCGCATTTACATTTATATCAAACATGTAATGGTACCATCCGTCCTTATCGTCACGTTGATCATGGGATGGTTGTGTATAATATGTTTACCAAGCCAAAGGTATGGATGCATGCTGGTTACGGCATTAGTCAGGAACGCTACCTGGAAAATCTTCAGCAGTCATTAGAGGAAGTCAGAGATTTTATGGTATTTCATAAAGAAAAGAAACTGGCAATTTCCAAAATCGGATGCGGCAGAGATCGCTGCAATTGGGAAGATGTAGAATTAATACTGCGAAAGGTATTTGAAACAACTAATATCGAAATCTGCGTATGCGAATATGATGAGAGAAAGGAGCAAGCATGAGTGAAACCCTTATGCAAGCCATGCATACAATGTGTATGGGAAAAGATCCTGTTCGTACAAAACAAGACTTGCTTCAATTTCTTAAAAACCAGAAAACAGTGCAGTATCAGGATAAGATACAGACAATGGATCAGGACTGGCAAAAACGAGTTAGTCAAAATTGGTGGGGAACAGGATATACTGGTATTCTTTCTGAAAGAGAACAAAGTATGCTACAGCTTCGTGATTTACTACTCTCGATAGATGGTTATGAAGCCTGTTTACCCATCCAGGATCCAGATCTGGAAAACATCATAAAATACGGCCAACTTTGGGTCGGTCAGAAACGTCTCCGATTGATGAAGGGAGAGGCGTGTCAATGCCATAAAAACTCTGCGTATTTATGGAAAGCAAACAAAAATTGTCATACCGGTATTTTTGGTATCGCAACTGGATACGCATTATCTAGTGATGGTATGTGGCGCCAGCATAGCTGGTGTGTTCTGAGAAAACCACGTTCTTACCAGATTATCGAAACGACAACGCCAAGAGAATTGTACTTTGGAGTTTGTATGCTTCATGAAAATGCAGAATGGTTCTGTAATAATATTTTAATCTTTTAAGGGTTTTCATTAAAAGAAGCTGCTTTGCGCAGCTTCTTTTTGCGTATAACAGGATTCCCTTATCTTTTGTAATATCCATCCATAATTACCATGAAATATTAATAAGTCATGGAGAAAAGGAGAAAACCATGGAGAAAAATAAGGGGATTTCAAAAATGATTACAGTAAAGGATGTTACAAAGGAAGTGTTTGAGTCTTGTGCAACAACACAGCCTTATGAACACCCAACAGCGGGTAAAATTGTATCTGCAGCTCAGATCAAACGACTCTGTCCAAGTTGCGCTCCGTTGCTTAAAAACATTGGTCGAACAATGTCTACAGGTATTGTGAAGGTAGACGAAGACGAGGCAAAGTCTTTGGGAATCAAAAATTACGGTAATCCAAGGTTAGGTATCCGAATGTTTACAGAAGAGGGATGTGAACTCATTGGAAAACGCCTTCCGGCAAGCGATCGGAAACAGTTTTTTATGATAATCAAATGCGTATTTCACAGACAGGAGGTACAGGATATTCTATATCCGGACAGAAGGCCGGAATCTAAACAGTCTTCGAAAGAGCAGCTTCCATGTAACCATAATGAAAATACACTGGTTCAAATAGGAAAGTTGCTTGTACTCCAGACAGAAGCTGTAAGAGAGCAGACGAAAGCATTAAAACAAATTGCAGCCTCCATGTCTGTCATTCAGGAACTTTTAGAGAAAAATCAGAATCAACTGACGATTCCTATCGATAATGTTAAAGCGAATCTTGCGGTAAAAAAAGAAGATGTGGGTAATTTCGATATTCCGGCTCATCTGAAATTAAAACGAGGAGAGAAAGAACCCGTTTACAAAATGGATTCGAACGCATTACAAAGATACAAAGAAGAAGTCCTGGAGGGTATCCCAAATGCACTACACAACAGCGTCCTGCATTACGCTTATAATCGCATGCGTGATAAATATGGAGTGCCAGTAGATACATACCGGAATGAATACTTTGCGGATACCGGAAAAACAGCAAAAAACAGCTTGCAGATTGCTCACTGGCTGGAATTTAGAAATCCTGCCATTCGCGGTTTGCTAAAATCCTGCGCTCATACAGCAATAGAAAAGAATGTTTTCAATATGGAAACGGCGGAGGCATAGCATGGACGACAAACTTAAGAAAACAGCTGCATTTTGGGAGAAATATATCCGAAATATGGCGATTCTAACAGCGGTTATTTTGATCTTAATCGGTTCAGAACAGGCAGTGTATTTCCTGATACTTTGGATTTCGCTTGTCGTCATCCGATTCGCATATTTCGTATGGCAATGTCTTAAATACGTGTCATAAGGAGGAAGAAAAAGATGGACAAAAACTTAAAAGTAAACCTTCTGAAAAAAGGTGGAAAGAAGGCCCTAGAAGAATACAACCACCTGAACCGTGGTCCAATTGTGCAGATGAATACCGGTACACGGGTTCATACAGATCAGCGCAAGAAGAAACCGAAACATAAAAACAGGGTGTTTGAGGAAATGTAAGAAAAAGAGGAGAAAAAATATGAGATGTAAATGTTGTGGAAATGATCGGTTTATTGGACGTCAGATCATCTATGCCGATGTGGCAGTAGATGGTAACGAGGCATTTGTCGAGAACCTGTTTGGTGGACTGGAATCGCATATTTATGATTCAGGGAAACCATATGGTCCATTTACCTGTGTAAAATGTGGTGCGGAATACGAAGAGTTATCCGAAGACGCTGAACCTACTAACATGAAGCTCAAAGAGAGTCAGTGGATATGCAACGATTCCGAAGAACCAGTCAAAATCAATCATGTGGTGGAAGCGACATATACCGAAGTATGGGAAGAAACAGTCGTAATCACTTCTGCTTGCTTGGTGGATTTAAAAACACGTCAAATCGTCGCCATTTCTCGTAATGGAGATACGACGATCGATACAGGTGAGTGTGAAAGTGATGTAAGTCAGTATGTGACGATTGCGGATCAGGATTACAAGGTGATTGATAAAGATGAGTTCCAGGAAGATTACGCAGAAAACTGGAATCCAGATGATCCGGACAGCTGTGATGTATTTTGGATGGAGTAGGTATGACATTAACGAAATTTATTTTTCTGGATGTGGATGGCGTCTTGAATAGTCAACCCTACTGCGAACGGACCGGAAGGGAACTAAATCCAGAAAACATCAAACGGTTAAAAGAAATCGTGGATGCAACGGGGACAAGGATTGTTTTGTCTTCGACATGGAAACAGATTTGGGATGATCAAGAAAAGTGTGCAAAAGATATGAAAAATCGATTACTTCATGCATTAGAAGAATATCAGCTTTCCATTCACTCTCTTACTCCAAATCTTCCAACCGGTTTCCGTCCGGAAGAAATTAAACAATTTCTGGAGAGCTATCAACATGCTCATCCAGAGGAAATCATAACATGGATGAGTCTGGATGATGACTACAGCGAGGAAGACTATCGGTCAGTCGGATTTGAGACTGGCCTGATTCGAACCAGATTTTTCTGTAAATCAGAATATGAAGGCGGCATTCAGGATGTTCATGTGGAAAAAGCAATACGAATGCTAGGGAGAAAATATGATCATTGTTAGAATATGAGTTAACTACTCGACCATTGAATGACCGAGAATTCCTGCTTAGTAATCTTAAAAACACAAATTTTCATCCTCAGAGAGTTCTTTCGAGAACTCTCTTTTTTTACTGTATGAAAAACAATCTCATTTTTCTTATCCGCAAGATTTGGATTTTGTCTAAAAATCATAATCAAGATACAATTGTACTAGAAAATGCAATATCACTAAAAAAACAATCCATAATTACAGCAACAAGGAAAGGTAAGGGAAAAATATGGATAATAATAAAACTACGAACGAAAGAGATTTTTTAGATGAGCCCACGTTTACAGACGATATGGACTCATTTTTTGAACAGGAAATGGAACAAAGAGAAGAAGATGTTCTTGTAAATTGCGAGGAAACTATAGAAAACCTGGAAGACATAGAATCGGATGATTTTTACCAAAGATATGTAACCTCAGTCCGGCTTCTGACAAAAGAAGAGGAAATAGAATGCGGCATGGCGGTAAAATATGGTTCCGACGAAGAGGTGAGAGCAGCCACAAAAAAACTGGTCGAACACAATATGCGATATGTATTATCGATTGCGAATCATTATACCGCCAGTGGTCTCAGTTATGACGATATCGTTCAGGAAGGGTTTATTGGGCTTATGAAGGCTGCCAGCAAGTATGATCCAGAACTAGGATACCGGTTTACTACTTATGCAACATGGTGGATCAAACAATCCATTCAGCGCAGTATCATGGATCATGGACGTTCCATTCGCCTTCCAGTACATATAATGGAAAAAATACATACTCTTAAAAAAGCAGAAAGAGAAGCGATGCAGTTGCCACAGCGAGATCTTATGGATGTATTGATGGAAAAAACCGGCTTTTCCAAACAGCAGATTCTGCTACTTCAGGAACTAAGTCAGGATGCGGCGTCACTGGATACACCTATTGGTGAAGAGCAGGATAGCACCTTGGGAGACTTTGTGGCAGCAGATACACAAACTACCGAGGATATCGTTATGAAACAGTGTCTTTCTGCAGATTTACAGGAGATTATGGAATCCTGTCTGACCCCAAAAGAACATGATATCATAATAAAACGTTTTGGTCTTGATGGATCCCGTCCGCAAACGTTGGAGGAAGTAGGGGCGTTTTATGGAGTGACAAGGGAACGAATCCGACAGATTGAGACAAAGGCGATACGAAAACTGAAACATCCGCAGCGTCTTGCGAAACTGAAAGGATATATCGGCACCGCATAGCAAATACAGGGAAAGGAGAAGTTTATGTTTATAAAAAGAACAATCATTACAATGGCGGTAACCATGTTATCGCTAACAGCAGTTACGCCGGTTTATGCTGCCGGCTGGGAGAAACAAGGAAACGATTGGTACTATACGGACAGTAATGGGAATTATGTAACGGATAGCTGGCGTCGGTCACAAAATGACATGTATTACCTTGGTGAGGACGGAGTGATGGTAACCAATGCGTTAATTGATACCGGAGAAGGACTATACTATGTTGATGGCGAAGGAAAGCGAGTCAGTAATTGTTGGAAGAATCTTCAGGGGGAAGAAGACGAGGATACATATTGGTATTACTTCGGATCTACTGGAAAAGCAAAAGAAGATGGGTATCTGATCCTGAACGGAGTCCAATACCATTTTACCGATTACCACCTGGATACTGGATGGAACGATGGAGAGGATGGGTATACATATTACTTTGGTGAGGGGACTGATCTTTACAAACCCGGATGGCATTACATCCAGGACGGAGGAGAAGATGACTACGAACCAGGATGGTATTACACGACAGCCAAAGGAAAAATCGTGAAGGGGCAGGAAAAGAACGTTGATGGTGTTTATTATGCGTTCAATGATGACGGTTTAATGTGTGATGGCTGGGTAGAATTTACGGATGGTGAGACTGTCTGCAAATATTATCGCCTGGGGAACGGAGACAGGCTAGATGGCTGGGTGTATCATGACGGAGAAGATTCTTTTGATGCCACGATTGAGCATCCAGAAGGCTGGTATTATTTAAGACATGGACGCCCTTATACTGCCGACTATCGTACTACGCAGATTGCAGATAATCTTGGAGTGGCGAAAATCGGAAACAAATATTACTGTTTCGACAGTGTGGGTCTGATGCAGCATGGCATCGTCAAAGGAACAGACGGTACTCTTTATTATTTCGGAGCACCGGATGACGGCGCAATGAAAACTGGTCGAGTAACCATTGAGTACGATGATTGGTATGGATATGATGGGCAAACGATGTATTTCAACACCAGTGGTACTATTGGTATAAAGGGTTCTGACTTTACAGGGGTTAAGAATAATTACCTGTATCAGGATGGAGAACTGGTAGAATCTTCTACAGGAGAATGGGAATTAGTAACAGTAGCTGGAAAATCATATGTCGTGAACGAATATGGCAAAATCAAAACCTCCGGTACATTCCGAGATGGAGATGACATTAAATGGCGCGTGCAGAAAAAAGCAGATGGTACAGGGTATGAATTAATTCAGTTTCCGTAATTAACCGTTTTGGCGGCGGGAATTCCCGCCGTCTTTCCATGAAGAAAAGGAGGAGAGAAAGTGACAGAAAAGCAAGAGAATAAAGCCTGTGAAATTTGCGGTCACCAAATGACATGTGAGGTGTTACCCAGGGTATTCACATGTGGGCCGTTTGATTATCATGCAGATGCTTTGGTATACCAGTGCAGCTGCTGTGGATATGAAAAACTTGGAACCTGTACTGTGCAGTTCTGGGAAGACGACATACCGCCAGAAGATACGATAAAGACACCTGATATAGAAGCATCAGAGTCATTAAACACTACTGATGACATAACAGAATCTGAAAATACACCAGAAACAGAATTACCGGAAGAAATGATGGGAACAGAATCCATAGAAACATCGGATAATTCAGATACGAATTCTGCTCCAAAGGCAAATTTATTCGCAAAAATAACCTCATTTTTTCAAAATATACGGATAGATATTAATGAAAAAATAGGGAAGCCATCTACAACTCCAGAAGAAGAAAAGACTGAGTTATTGGAACGGACATCGTCAGAATCAGAAGCAAATTCATCTGAACAGGCATCGGATCATCCAGAAACGAAAGAGCATGTCAATGATTCTTTTTTAGAATCTCAGGATTCAGCAAATGTTTCAAAAGATAGTGGAAAACAGCAACAGGAGAAAGAAGATAAAAAAACGGAAGAAAAAGAGTTAGATCCAGAATCAGAAAAACAGGAAAAGCGTTCTTCTCCAGCGATGTATGAAACAACCAAAGGAAAACGGCGTATCTCGGACGAATGGATGGATTACATGTTGGAACACAATGTTTGGTATCCATGGTGGTATAAGCGCTTCGTATCCAAAGCAAGAAAGGAGGAGCGTTACCTGAAAAAACATATCCCAACTTGTCAGATTATCCGGGATGATATCTTGTATGACACACAGACAGCCACAATGTATTTATCAGTTGAAAAGAAACTTGGGGAATACCAGGCCAAAATCTATAATTATGTAACACCCGCAAAAAAATATTTCTCCATCACGGTTATCATGGGAAGAGAAGATGAGTTTACAATTATGCAGGAAAAGAATGTAAAAAAACTACTGGCGGAGCATCCGGATATTTACAGAAAAGTGATAGATTCCAATATTATTGAGTAAAAAACCAAAGATTTAAAGATTCCTCCCATAATTAAAATGTAAATGATAAGCTTCCACGAAAAAACCTTATATCAACGAAGTTGTTTAGAGGAAGTATTACATCATAATACAAAAAAAAATTAAAAAGGAGATTTTGAACATGAAAGGAACAGTAAAGTGGTTCGATGTACGCAAAGGATTTGGGTTTATTGTTGGAGAGGATGGTCAGGATTATTTTGTCCATTATTCCGGCATTATGCAGGAGAGTGAGTTCAAAAAACTGCATAAGAACGACCAGGTAGAATTTGAAATCGGACAGGACGAGCAGGGGCGTATGGTGGCAAGAAATGTTACCGTAATCCAGTAGCAATCAATCAAAAAAAAAAAACAAAAGGCCAGGAAACTTTTATAACCTGGTCTTTTGTTATGTCGAACTATTTCGGTATCAGCTATGTTCGGATCACATTTTTTCCGCAGACAAGCTGCTACTGGAAGCAATGGTCTCCGCATGTAGAGCGATCAACCGTAATATTCTTCGTCATCATCCCTCTCGTTTTCCAGCATCTGGATATGAAATGCGCGTTCTCTGATTTCTGCATCCTGAAGTAACTGTCTCATTGGAGCAGAATGCTGAACCGGATCTACATAGCCTCTCTGAGTCGGCCAAGCCCCATCTCTGTCGTGCAGCCAGTTGTAATCAGAAGGATAGAAACGAGTCAGGATTTCATGGACTACCTCCATAGGAATCTGATCGTAATCTTCCGGCTTGGCGATAGGAGGGATATCCCGTTCAAAGACATTCTGCAGCAGATCATGAGCAAGATGTGTCTGGTAAATGTCCATCATCGCCTGAACTGCCTGTTCATATTGCGGTCGTGCATAAAGATGTCCTAACTGTGGCTGGATTTTGATTTCTGGCCGACTGAGCGCTTTAACCAAATGTCTGGTACACCCTTTTGTATACCCAATCGGAATAGGTGTTTCAAATGCGTCATACTGCTTTAATCCCTTGTCTTTATCAAAGCCTCTCTGGGCAAAATATTCATTTAATGTCATAGCAAATCCCCTTTCTTTTGCTGTTTTTCTGATATCTTTTCTTCTATTATAATTATGGCCCGATTTTTTCGCAAGGAAAACTTGCGGATATGAAAAAATAGCTTTTTTCGTTATTTTCAGCTATCTATTGTATTTTCAGCCAGAATTTTTATCTCTTCAACTTTTCCAAAAATGCGTCTCTGCCTTCCATAATTAAAACAAAAATAAAGGAGGAACCAATTTTATGGCTGAGATCAATCATATCAGCGCATACATGGCAGGAACCTTAAAAGTCCTGTTGGATGCAGCAAACAGCATTTTGGATCGAGAATCCATCAATTATTCCAATATCATTTATGAGGACAAGCTGGAACAGGTTGGAGGAGCCGATTTTGTTGAGCGCTCCAAGGATACTCTGGGGAGAGTAGATGAAACCGCATTGTTGAAAAACTGTGGATTGGTAGCATATTGCGGTGCCTTTATGAAAGACAGGCTGATTAATGAATTCAGGAATGCAAAAATCAACCGTGTGCAGTACGAAGATACAGTAAAGCGCAGCGATGGCAAACTCGTAAATTTATGTTATTTTGTCGTTGACCACCTGGATAAGGAACGCGCCCAGGAAATTATTACAAGGTTGAATTCCCTGGAATCAATCCGCCAGGCAGACGCAAAGGAGTTTGCGGCTGAATGTCAAAGCAAAAACATTCCAATGGCCTGCATGTCTATAGAGGAAGAAAAACTAGATTACATGGAACAGATGGGAGATATGAATTTCCGATACTGTACCGTACCAGATGGGTTTGGGAACCTTCATCTTTACATGACACAGGCTGACAGTGAAAAAGCCCATGACGCAGTCAGAAAAGCTTCTCTGATCTGTTCCGCCGAAACTAGAAGGCATGTTATGGGGATTAGTAAAGAACGAGATCGGGTAATGGAAAGAGCTTTGGCTTTAGTCGGAGATACCCATACTGCATGTAGGGTTTATGACAAAGATGAACCAAGCCATTACCTGCGAACGGATTCCAATGGTATTTATTATGGAATTGGAAAACATGAGGAGCCGATCAGTCGTATGAGTCAGGGATGGGAAGGGCGCGTGTACGGCATTTTGAAAGGATATGGAACGATTGAGATCGATTCCGAGCGCAAACCGGAAAAAATTAAAGAAAATATCGAACGGGAAAGACAGCGTAGTACACCATACAAGAAAGAGCTGAACCTGATGGAAAAAACAGAACGCTACAAGAGGGAGCTTGTAGAACAAATTAATTTCCGCTATGCAAATGAACAGAGCTTAAAAGATATGGATGCCATCAGCCGCATGAAGGATGATGATTACCGTTTTGGCAATGCGATCAATAAAGCGCTGCGTGAAGGTGATGGGGAACTGTTAAACGACCTTTACGGAGACAGGTCTGCAAACCGGCGTGCAATCAACGGGATTATCGGAGAGCGCAGCGTTGATTTATCTGATCTGAATGGACAGGATTTCATTAAGGATTTCTGCTTAAACACACTGGGGTATCGAGTTATGACAGATGAAGTAGCAAGACTTTCCATGATAGAAGAAGCTTACCATACACCAGTATTTCATGACCTGGCTGCAGAACCGCCGGAAGTAAAAATTGCCGTAATCAATGAAATCGAGGATAGTATACGGGAAGTACAAAATATTTCTTATACATTGAACGAAGTCAGCCCACAGGAACTGATTCAGGATATTGAAAAAGACGATCGGATCCAGATGGAGATCAACGAGCAGGAATACGAGAGAACCGATGATGTGGACCAGGAGCGGTAAGGGAAATTTCAAAACAAGAAACCCTGGCAGATTGCCGGGGTTTCTTCGTAAAAAACAATGTATGCCAGAGCGGAAATTGTTGCTCCGGTTAAACAGAGAGGAGGAAACAGGATTTTGCATAACGGTTTTGTAAACCGCACCGCATTCCATCACGCTTAATCTGATTATTGAGTGGTGGTATCCTGTAGTAAAATGAAAAACTTATTCAAATCATGCAAAGATATGATATTAACGATTCTTGTGATGATATTTCTAATGAATTTTGTATTCATTAATGCCTATATTCCGTCCGGTTCCATGGAAAATACCATTATGACGGGAGACAGGGTATTTGGTGTCAGGTTCCTGAAAAATTATGATCGCGGAGATATCGTAATCTTTAAAGATCCGGATGGCGGTGGTTATTACCTTATCAAAAGGATCATTGGCCTTCCAGGAGAAACGGTGGAAATCAGAGACGGTAAAGTTTATGTGAATAAAACAAAACTGGACGAACCGTACTTAAAGGAAGAAATGACAAAGGAAGAAGAATTTTCCATTACACTCCCAGAGGATGGGTATTTTGTTATGGGAGATAACCGCAACGATTCTTATGATGCCAGATACTGGGAGCATAAAATTGTGTTTGAAGACAATATTGCCGGAAAGGCATTATTCCGGTATTGGCCGATAAATCAAATGAAAAAATTGTGAATTACAAAACAAGGTCTGTCATATGATGACAGGCTTTTTTTGCGACTTCCTGTGTCTTCTTTCTCATAATTGGGAAAACGAAAAGAAAGGAGAACACGTAACATGGCAAACGGTTACATTGACACAAAGAGAGAGGCACAGGAACGTAAGCTTCATATCGCTATGACAGTTGCCGGCTTCATCCTATTGGCATATGTATGTGCCAGGTGCGCCAGGTATCAGGTAGAAAACGCTGGAGTTGGGTTGCCGGAGGCATTGGTAACTATCCTGATGAATTTTGGAAGCGCCCCTTTTGCATTTTCATTTGGAACAGAATTTTGGGAGGCGTTTGCGACTTTAGGGATTTTGGCAGCTATCGTAGTATGGGTAGCACATGACCAGAAAGTACTCAACCGCCACTATAAAGACGGAGAACAAAGCGGTACCGCTGCATGGCAGACACCAAAAAGTATCCAGGCATTTAATCGGAAATACAATGCTCCGTATGGGAAACCTATTGCCGAAGGACAAGAAAATCTGATTTATTCCAAGCATTGCCAGCTGACCATGAATACAAGACAGACGAATTTGAACAATAACGCGATGATCATTGGTGGTCCCGGTTCCGGTAAATCCTACAACATTGTACGACCATGCCTACTGCAGGCATATTGTTCCTATGTCGTAACCGATCCATCTGGCGAACTTTTAGCTACAACGGGGAAATTTTTTGAATCTCAAGGATATGATATACGTGTCTTTAATCTGACAGATATGGCTCACTCCCATTGTTACAATCCATTCTGTTACCTGAGAGGAGAGGAAGATGTTCTGACGTTAATTACCTGTCTGATCAAAAATACAGAAGGGCAAAACAAGGGTGGGGGAGATCCGTTCTGGGAAAAAGCGGAGACGGCGCTTTTGGAAGCAATCATTTTTTACCTGATCCGTTACCAAAAACCAGAAATGCAGAATTTCGCTATGGTATCTAAATTACTGCGGCAGGCCAAAGTTGACCCCAAAGAAGCAAAATCGCAGCTTGATAAAATCTTTGATGAGGTGCGTCAGTATGACGATAATGATATCTGTGTCAAGCAGTATGATATCTTCAAACAGGCTTCTGAAAAAACAGCACAGTCCATCCTGATCACAGCAGCTGTGCGGCTGGCACCATTCAATATTGGAACCGTGGAAAATCTCACATCATCGGATGATATGGACTTACGAACAATCGGAGATAAAAAGACGATTACTTACATCATCGTACCACAGGGAAACAACCCATATGCATTCCTGGTCAACATGCTGTATTCGCAGATGTTTGATACATTGTATTACCATGCAGCAACGGATTGTGAAGGGCTCCGATTAAAATATGATGTCCATTTTGTCCTGGATGAGTTTGCTAATATCGGTATCATTCCTGATTTCCAGGTCAAACTGACAACCATGAGAAAGTATGGTCTTGCTTGCATGATCTTCATTCAGGCAGTTGGCCAGATCAAGAACCTTTATAAGGATGACTGGGAAACCTTAATGGGTGCCTGTGATACCTTGGTTTATCTTGGAGGAAATGAGCTTTCATCCATGGAAGATCTATCGAAAAAGCTTGGAGATCAGACGATTCGAGTAAGAGATAGCTCTCACTCCAGAAACGGAAAAGGCGGTTCCGACTCGAAATCGTTTAAGTGGACGAAAAGAGCTTTATTAACAGTAGATGAGATCCGAAGGCTGAAAAAGGGGTACTGCATTATTGTTATCAAAGGTGAACAGCCGTTTTATGATGAAAAGTTCGTCACTCCGGAACACCCTAATGCAAAATATCTCGGTAACCTGGGAACAGGTCTTGGCTTGTATGTATTTGATTACTGTAATACGAAACCGGAAGATTTAAAAAGACTGGAGAAAAAACGGAAGGCACAACAGGGAAACGCCATCAAGCGTGGAGCTACATCCATGCGCCCAGAAACTAAGCCTTATGTCGCAGGTTCCCTAATTCCGTCAGCGAAACCAATGACAAAAGAAGAAGAAAAGGAAACGGCCAGGCAGTTGGCGGAAAGAACGACAGATATGTCCTTTGACAGGGAGGCAGAGCTGAAAAACGGAGCAACAATCAAAACCGTACGAGGCGGAATTGTTTCGGTGTCCAGTGCAAAACCAAAAAACAGACAGGCAAGTGCTTCAGGCAAGATCATGAAAGCTACTGCACCAACAGAACGAACCATTTCCAATGAAGATATGATGAACGATTTCGCTTCGGCATTGTCAGATACAGATTTTTAATACACAAGGGGCTGGTATTCCAGTCCCTTATTTTTGAAAATTAACCGCCACACTCTCGTGACTTTAATGATGAATTGTTACTGACTGCTCTGCACACTGTCATCGCTTCCAGTGGCAGCTTTCCCGCGGCGAAAGATGTAAGGATTTCGCAAAAAACTAGATTTTTGTTATCCGCAGAGATTGGTTTTTGCATGGGCTAACGATTTCTGATAGGATTGCCTCGTCATCCTCAAGTATATCAGGAAAATGTTGAAGGAGAAACAATGTGAAAAAAATCAAAAAAATGTTATCCGTAACTTTTTTAGCAATGATAGTAGTCCCTGTCATCTGCATCGGTGGAAGGATCGCGCAATATCAATACGAGGATAAAAAACTCGATCAGGTTGCAAAATTGGTAGCAAATTATACAGTAAAGCAACCGGCGGTATCCATGTCTGCCGGGATAGTGATGGAAAGTGAAAGTTTTGTAGATATTGATGGATTGCGAAAAGAAAATCCAGATGTAATAGGATTCGTTGAGATCCCCGGCACATCCGTTGCATATCCGGTTATGAAATCCGAGAAACCAGATTATTATATCCGACGTGGATTTGATGGGAAGTACTCTGTATATGGAAGTATTTATATGGACAATGCCAGTTATATGCATGGTACAAATATCGTGCTTTATGGACATAACATGAAATCTGGGAAAATGTTTGGAACACTGAAACACTACTTGGATCCAGAGTATTGTGATACACACAAGGAGATTCGATATATCACGCAAGACCGAATTGCTTGTTACGAAGTATGTGCTGTCATGACTGCTTCTGCAAAAGATGAGAAATTGGTTCAAAACCTGGTTCCGTATACTGAGCAGGAAATGGAAAATCTAAGAGTTTATTTGTATAATCATGGAGGAATGATGGAGGAAATTGACTGGGGGGATCAGCTAATTACTTTGATAACCTGCGAATATACAAAAAAAGATGGAAGGCTGTTTGTAATCGGTAAATTAAAAGAAGAAATTGTACGAAAGGAGTAACGTGATGGGAAATTCAAAATTTACACCGCGGCTTATGCGACAAGAAGCAAGTGAAGAACTAGAACGAACAAGGGAAAGTTTAAGGGAACATTTTGAAGAAGAACAAAAGGAAGAAGTAAAAGTAGAGCGGCGCCCAGTGAAGATTGTAATCACAGGATTACTATACTTAAAGAATATGGTGTGGCTTCTTCTGATCCTTTTGGGACTTATAACTTTACTCCATCCAGAGTTACGTCATGCATTCATGATTCTGATTCGGACATTCCTGATGGAAGCAGGATTGGAATTGTAATCCTGTGTTGCAGCATACAAAACTGTTTTTTGAAAAAATACACCCATAATTAAGAAAATACGGAAGGAGGAAGCGTATGCATATCAAAAAGAAATTGGCAAAACCATTCATTGCAGTTCTGGTTGCAAGCCAATGTATCACGGCATTTGGTGGAAACTGGGTTAGTACATCGCCAGAGACATGGCGTTACCAGAATGATAACGGAACCTATTTGCAAAACGGATGGTTTTTAGACCAGACAGATGGAAAATGGTATTACCTGGATGAACAGGGCGTTATGACATATGGTTGGAAGTATATTGGTGATACCTGGTATTTTTTTAATCCTGTCCATGATGGTACTTTTGGCAGTATGGCAGCGGATGGATGGCGGTGGATTGATGGATATTGCTATCTGTTTGATAAGGACGGAAAACTGTATGTTAACACTGTAACGCCGGATGGTTTTACTGTAAATGCAGACGGACAGTGGATGGAAAATGGAGTTCCTGTTTTTATCGCTGGTAAGGGTACTCAAACAAAACAGATTGGGTCGGCTGGGCCAGGCGGCACATCTGGTTCCGTATCCAGTAGCAAAGCTCCTGGAGGCAGTAGTTCCGGTGGTGGCGGAGGTTCCAGTGGTGGAGGGGGAGGTGGAAGCACATCCCACAAAACTTATTATTCTTATACGGTTCAATATGTCGATGAAAACGGAGTAGTACTTGCTTCTACTTCCGGAGAAGCGAGAAAGAATTCGTTTGTGGAGATTACCAGAAAAGAGTTTAAAGGTTTCCAGTATGTGGAAGGGCAGGATGGACGGCAGAAACTTACCCAGGATGATATGGTTTTCGTTGTGCATTATAAAAAGGAAAGAGAAGAAATCCCAGAGGAAGATCAGAGTGAAACAGAAGTCTATTCATACACCATCCAATATCTTAATCAGGAAACCGGAGAAATCATTAAGATTGTAAACGGAACCGGAGAAAAGGGTTCCACAGTAAAAGTTGAGCCGCTTTCTGGTTATATTGCAGCCGCAGGGAATGAATATTCCTTTATATTAGAAGAGGATCATATGGAGCACATCCTGTATTACTCGGAAAAAGTGAAGGAATATTCATATCGGATCCGTTATGTAGCGGATGATGGAGAAGTTCTTGCCGAGATTACCGGAACAGCTCCGAAGGACAGTGTAATTCAGATTCCATACAAAGAATTTGAAGGCTACACTGTGGACGATATTGGAATGGATGAGTTTGTCCTGGATGAAAATAAAAAAATCGTAGAGGTATCCTATACAAAAGATATCATCGACGAAGAAGCGACTGATTCCGAACCAGAGGAAACAAAACTGCATTACACGATCCGGTATCTTGATAAGGATACAGGTGATGAGATTGCAACCGAAACAGGAATTGGAAAAGCGGAAGATGAAATTATTCCGGAAATGGAGTTTGAATTCTATGAATATGCGGGAGATTACTGCTTTACTTTAACAGAAGATAAAGAAATCTTCACTGTTTACTTGGTAAGCACAAAAGAGGACGAAGAAATCCAAGATGTAACTTATACAGTCACATGTGTAGATGAAAATGATGATATCTTAAAGATTATCGAAGAAACAATATCTGTTGGGAAGGAAGGAGTAGAAGTTGCTCCAGATTATGAAATTGAAGGGTATGAGATGATTGGAAATCCAACATTTACTGTTTCCAAAGGCGGAAACAATTCCTTCACTGTTGTGTATGAACGGATCAAGGATATGAAATTTACTGTACACTGTTTAGACATCGTAACTGGAGATGAGATTGAACAGGTTATCTTATACGGAAATATCGGAGATATCCTGGATCTGTCAGATATCTGCCCAGATGGCTTTGAGAGGGTTGCGGGAATCCCGGAAAGCGGAACAGTTACAGAAATACCATCCAATAATGTCATCAAATTATATTTCCGTAAAATCTCCGAAATACCGGATATCAAAAAAGAAGCGGCTTTCACTGTCCGCTTCCGTGAAAAAGGAAATGAAGAAAACATCATCAGTGGAGATATTTCCGGTACATGGACTGTAGGAGAGCTGTTGCCGATTTATTTTAACCGACAGATGACCGATCAGACAGGAAATCTTTACGAAGCAATGGATGACAGTCCAAGAACTTTCCGAATTAAAGATGTAGAAATGAATGAGTTTACAATTTATTTCAGAAAAATCAAGAATGCTCCAGAGGAAGAAGATATGACCCGTCAGTATTCTATCCGTTATGTCGCTGGAGACACAGGAAGTGTCCTTGGGGTAACGACAGGATTTGGCAAAGTAGGAGAAAAAATTTCATACCGGAATACCTTTTATCAATATGGTTTTTCAGATCCGGAAGATAATTCCTACACCATTCAGAAAGATGGAGATAATATCGTTGAAGTAACACTGAAAAGAATGGGTGGCGTAACACCGGATAAAAACGAACACACAGGACGTTATGACGGATGTTCCTGGTTGGCACTGTTTGTAGATAGTAATGGAAAGCAGCTGCTTCCAAGTGTTAATGCTTTTTCTGTAAAGGGCGATCGGATCTATTTTGATTATCCAGAGATTATCGAAAAAGACGGCGTTACTTATCGGGCAGTCGAATCAGCTCCTTATATTGAAGATATTGATCGGACTATTTATAAGCAGATCATTATTCAATATGTTACAGGAGAACCATCAGAAGAAAAACTGGAAATGTGGAAGAATAAGACTCAGGAAAAGAAAGACGAGTTTTATGGCACAACGCCATATCAGTATTACATCGCTTACCGGGAAAAGAATTCATGGAATGATATCGGTCTTGTAATTGGAAGCGCTCATAAAGACAGTACCATCCAGATAGAAGCAAAAGAAATGCCGGGATGGCATATTCCGGATGAAAATCTCGGGGACTTTACCCTGGATCAGGATGGAAAAGTGGCGATTGCTCAGTATGAAAGACCGGATGGAGGTACTTCTTCCGGATATTTAAGCCATGAATATGAGATTCATATGATAGACGGAGAAGGAAACGACCTGTTTGCTCCTTATCAAGGAAAAGTCGCCTTCAAAAAAGGAAACTCCTCGATCGATTTCCGTATTTACTATCCAGATGTGTTTTATGACTTAGAAGGAAACCGCTGGGAAGCTGATGAGCTATCTCCAAAGGATGTAGTACTTGAGAACCTGTCACTGAATAATAACCGCAGGGATATTTCTTACCATCAAGTATATGAAAATGAAAAAGAACAGTTCATTGTGACCAGTAATGCAGATTTCAACCGCATTTTAAATGAGTTCGCAGTCTATACACATGACAGCGAACGACATGAATATTATGTGATAGGAAGAGATTACGATACATCCAGAGCAGAGGTCAGTGATACGATGTATCAGAATAATCTGGCTGGATACAGCAACGAGATTGTGGATCGCTTTGAATTAAACGGCGTATCCTATACTGTTTCCAGAGTGGGATATTATCGGAAATGGAATCAGGAAACTTGCATCCACGAATGGAAGATGACTGAGAATGTAAGCGGAAATTGTCTGGTCACTGCAGAAACGACAGTTCGTTGTGAAAAATGCGGAAAAGAACAGATCGTATTTTATCCAGCTGTCGGACATATCGATGAAAATTATGATTCGTTCTGCGATGTATGCCAGGAGCGGCTTTCTCAGAATCTGGGCGACACGATTTCTGTTACCTGGGATTCCAAAGATGAAACAATCGGTAAAAAGGTTTACAATTTTGTATGCGTGGATACCGATTATCAGGGGACAGGAAAAATGCTATATGTATCAAAAGAAGGAATCGGATCTGATATTTACGGAACCTATACGGAAGCTGCTGAAGCTGATTACCTTTCATCATCAGTCCGTATGTTTCTGGATGACCGTTTTGCGGATGGATTAAGCGTTAGTTCCGGTTTACAGCCAATCGATGGAGATACGGTTTCCATGCTGACAAAAGAAGAATATGATAAATATCGGACAGCAGCTGACAACCAATACCGATTCCCGTCAGGAATATATTTAACCAAATCCAATGATATGGACGCAGTTACATTGACCAATGGTACGCGTGTTTCCAAAAAGGACGCTTCCAATTACGAGATTCATCCAACACTGTTGTTAAACCGTTCTGAAACGGAAGAAGGTCTGCACAGTGGCGTTTGGCAAGTGGGGGATATGCAGGTGCGGAATATTGGCGGGAAACTCTATCTATTCCGTTGTGTTAATGCTAATTACCAGGATAAATCAAACACAGATAAGAGTCTTGCACTGTTTTTATGTGATACAGTGATTCCATCAAACGAAGGTATGGGATTCGATGAACCGGATGAGACACAATCCACGCGGTTTTTTGGAGAAAGCAATAATTATAAAGGTTCTGTTGTTAGCCAATGGCTGGATGAAAACAAATCAAAAACAGGAGATCTTGTAGAAACCAACATCGGGATTCTCAATGAATATACGGGAGCATCCAGAAAAGGTGCTTATGAGAATATGGATGTGCGGGATTTTGTTAAATATGAACGTGGGACACCACAGGTAATGTATAGCAACCTCTTCATCCCATCTTTAGAGGAAGCGCTTTCCATGAAGGATTACCTTTGGAAGTTCAATGATTCTGATAAAAACAATGCATCTGAGATCATAAATAATTATAGAAGCTCCTATTGGCTGCGGACACCAGTGTATGGTACTGATGATATGGTTTATACAGTGAATTTAAAAACCGGAGCAATCGAACCAAAATCCGTAAAAGCGACAGAAGGCAATAGTGTAAGTAATACAGGTATCCGTCCGATGTATGTCGTAGAGCAGGGCGGAGAGTAAGAAACGAAATTCGAAATTATCAAAATGGGAGTCTGTTGCGAATGCAGGCTCCCATTTTTCCAATTTTAAAAAAAAAGATTCCATAATTAAAACATGAGAAATTGGAAAGGGGTTGAAAATTAACCACCGCACTCTCATGACTTTTGTCATATAGTGTTTTGTAATATCGGAAACTTATTTTTCAAAAATTCTTTCCATAATTAACTCGACACAAAATAATGGTATTGCAAAAGGAATACCAAATAACTACAATGCTGCACTACCAGTTTCAGAAAGGAGCATTAAAAAATGAAAAAGAACAGAAAGGTACTGAATCGTGCCGCAATTGCAGCACTGAGCGCATCCATGGTTGCACCATCGGTAGCACCAGCAATTCCTGTTTTTGCGGAAGAACTGGAAAAGACGACTGCAGAAGATGTGAAAACTACAAACAAAGCGACTCCGTCTACGCCTGAAATGGATCAGGAAGATCAGGAACAGAGTCTGCCAGATGAAGAAATTGAAGATGGAATCATCGATGATGAAGTAGTGAACGATGAGGTCATTGATGATGAAACATCTAACGATGATTTGGACGCAACTCCATCCGTACCACAGCAGGAAGAGTATCCAGAGTTTGGAACTTCTGAATTTTGGGATTGGTTCGACGAATTACTAATGGAAATTTGTGGTGAAGATGTTGATCGAACAAACCTTTCAGATACCGAGCAGGAACAGCTGCTTGAAAAGATTCAGGAATGGCATGAAACAATCACAGAAGATGTTATGGATGATGATTATCCGGCATTTAGTACAGAGTCGGACTCTGCTTTCATGAAATGGTTTATGGAATTTGCTGTATCTATGGATGAGGATGGCAATATCAACGGATATAATGATGATATCTTGCTGCAATGGATCAAAAACTCTGAGGCGGAAGATGTAATGCAGTTCTTATTGGTATACAATGCCATGAGAGAAGGCAATATCATGATGCTTTCTGCAATCGGAGATCTGTGGCCAGCAACCTATGGACAGAACAGTGATGTATTCCAGGACGGAGCCGGTACAAAGGAACACCCATACGTTATCAATTCCGTACAGGATTTGCGTGCTGTAGCAGTGGAGATTGCTAATCCGGGATCTACGAAGAACGAAGACACCTATTATAAAATTGAATCAGGATCCTATGATTTACAGGGCTGCTGGATTCCGATTGGTTTCCCGAGCAATGACGGCGGAGCTACTACCGCTTTCCGTGGCCACATGGCGGCAGAAGAAGGCGTTGACATTATCAATCTTGGTATCAAAGCAAATTCTCAGTTTGGCGTTGATGCAGATTTAGCAGAAAAAATTTCCAAACAGGCAGCAGTTGGCTTTTTCGGTGTCCTTGGCGATGGAGCAACTGTAACAGGCTTAAATATTGACACCAAAGGAAATACTTTGGTAGGAAACAACTATGTTGGCATCCTGGCTGGTGATGTACAGAGAGCAACTATCAAGGAATGTACAGTCAAAGGACGCGTAAAAGGCCACGGATATGTTGGCGGCCTGATTGGTTATGCACACGACGATAATACAGGAAGTAGCAACGCTCGCACCACAGTAATCGAAGACTGCGTAGCAGATGGTGTTGCAGCTTACACCGTTGAAGAAGTTGGAATGGATGAATTTCTGGATGGACATGCTTGTGTAGGCGGTATCGTTGGTCTTGCTGAAAATACGTCTGTTATTGATACCATTGTGACTACATATACAGGGACAGCCGGACATGTATATGGCAATAATGCGTATGTTGGTGGTATTGCAGGTGCTATTTTAGATTCCGATCTTTATAATAGTGAAGTAAAACAGGGAGAGATTGGATCCAGTAATGATTTTGCTATCGGCGGAATTTTAGGCGCTTTCGGTGGAGGTAATGTGAAAGTAGCAAGATTTTCCGGGGATGCCAATACGCCAAACTCCACCAATCATTACTCTGCTGCGTTTATCGGCACAAGAGTGCGAGGCGGACAGTTTGTATACGGAGAAGGAGCTAACATCGGTTATCTGTTTACAGACAGTAAGGAAAAAGCAGATACTGGTATCTGTGGTTCCAGAATTGAAGATGATGGTGTCTTTGATACAGATGCTCATATTGGATATTGGCATACAAGCGATACCAGATTTTCACTGATTTCCGGAAACAATGCAGAACATTCTGACGATTACTTCTATAAAGAACTGGAAAACGGAATTAAGGCGATTCGGAATGATAACGATGCACAAAACATTGATACCATCAATCATTTTACTTCCAACCACAGTGGATACCCGACTCGCGGTTATCTTCTGACTATTGAAACCCCAATGGTAGAAGGAAAGAAAGCGGCAGAAATCACGGCTCACATTGACGGAACCCATAAGCCCATTGTAACAGCGGATGATCTGGGTGCTTATGCTCCAGGCGATGTGGTTTATGTAAGTTTTAAACCGCTTAAAGATGGAAATGTATATTTCCAGATGGATAACGAAAAAGGACAGAATCCGTATTACACCTATTATGAGCGGGATCTGTTCAATGTATTCTCAGAAGACACCATTACGGAAGGCCTGACCAACGGAAACGGATTTTATTTTACCATGCCAGAGTCTGATGTGACGCTAGGCGCAAAATACAAGAGTGTTTCCCAGGGAATTGAAATCGATCCTTCCAGAATTGTGTTTGATGTAGTGCAAGAACGTACCGGCGATCGCGAGAATCCGACCATTACCTATAAGGTAACAGCTTACGACGGCGATCCATCACAGGATTCCGGCGCCAATATCATCACTGATATCAATAATAAACAGTGGAAAGATGTTCTCATCATGACCGTAAATGATAAAGGCGTGGAGACAGAGACCAAGGTTCCATTCCCATTAGGTTCCAAGGTTAACGGCGTGGATAATCAGAAATTTAATCTGCAGTGGGCCGTACAGGATGAACAGAATAATATCGTCAAAGATCTGACAGTTTCCGGCGATTTGTTAGCAGGGCAGAAAGCTTCTTTCTTACTGGATGTTTCTAAGGATAGTGACAATGCATTGATGCAGTATATCAAATCCGAGGAGGAACGCCAAAAGCAGGGAGGATATAAGGACAGTCTGACTTCTGTTTCGCCAAAATATTTCCATTCTATGATTTCTGCAAAGGCAACAATCGAGGATTCCGAAGATAAAGACAATCCTCCGATTGGTTATACGGATATTACCGTTCGCCTGCATATTAAGGATGGAACCAGCGTAGCGGTAAAGAGAGCTTCCCTGGATCGTAATGAGATTACTTATGATGTTGTACGCACGCTGACCGGTGACCGTACCAATCCGACTGTAAAATACACAGTAAAAGGCGGAGATAAAGGAACCACAGGTGCCAGCTTAACAGCAGCATTTGAGCCGGATTATTTCTCCAATGACAAAGTACATTGGTATGTATCCAAAGATAACGGAAACCTACAGAGCGACCGCCCAGTTGATGTGCCGGCAGATCATGATACGATTGGAGACGGCACCATTTCCGTAAAACAGACGGGATCCGGTGATCATGCGTATCGCAATGCAACCGTTAATTTGGATGGCATGACAGATACGGAATGCACTAATGCAACCATCAAAGGCTGGGTAGATGATCAGAACCTGAATTACACAAATCAGATGTTAAAGGTTCCGGATACCGGATATTCCTACACCAAGTATATTAAGGTAACAGCAGAAGATCAGGTAAACGGCAATGCAACCGACACCTGTAAGGTTACCGTTAACTTCCATACAGATGACCAGACGGAAATCCAGCCGACCAACATTGAAATCAATGATAAGGGTAACATCCATAACTACAATATTCTGTATAAATTCTCAGGTAATCATCAGTCCGAAATTACCGCAAGAACCATTACTATGGATGATGCTTCCACTACAAAGCTGGAGAATGGTGTTGGAGATAAAGTAAGTGCAACTGTCAGCCCTGTATACGATAATTCCATTTATGAACCGTATAAAAACGGTGTTATTTGGTCCCTTGGAAACCATCCGGACTTCCCAGATCTGAATGTGAACGACATCCTGCATATTGATTCCAAAACAGGACAGATCACGATCCGAGGTTTTAATGGCAGTACAGAGTCAACAGAGCTTGGATATTCCCCGTGGGTACAGAGTCTGATTCGCGAAAACAAACTGGACGGAACTACTGTAAAAGTACGCGTAGTCGCTAAGACGGAAAACGGAAAGCTGGAAGATTACAAAGATATCAGCATCAGCTTTAAGGCTGAAACCATGTCTCCAGGAACCGAAGATACAGTAAAATTTGATGTTGTGCTTACAAAAGATGTAGCGAACAGTCTTGCGGGTACGGATATCCAGATGAAGGAAACCTGGGGCGGAACGGATGCACAGCAGATCAGTGCTACCAGCACCGGCACAGCAGAAGCTCCTGTCTTCACCGTGGAAGGTAATCAGGATGTTATCCGGCTGCGTGATTCTCTTGCCAGATCCATTACAACCGATAAGTATGTCACAGTCAATACTGGCGCACAGTGGATTCAGGACATTATTAACAACCGCAAGAACGGCAATACCGGCAGCGAGCAGGTAGTAGTCAAGGCTAAGACGAACAGCGGAACATCCGTAACTGAAATTCCAGTGGCAGTAAACTTCCGTTATGATGGTACAGATATGACCGCAAATACAATCAGTGAACTGCCAGAAGGCTATGAAGCATCTCCAGATGTAATTGTGGCCGCTACACCGGAAGATAC
The DNA here is from genome assembly GCA_905203555.1 of uncultured Lachnospiraceae bacterium. Classification (GTDB taxonomy): domain Bacteria; phylum Bacillota; class Clostridia; order Lachnospirales; family Lachnospiraceae; genus Schaedlerella. The sequence goes on along the minus strand of CAJKWK010000010.1, from coordinate 3,572 downwards.
TTATGATGTTGACAAAGCACAGGTGAAAGATCGTCAGATTACCATGAGCGTCGTTGCAACGCAAGGTAATTACAGTGTTAATAATCCAGGAACCAGAAAATGGTCCTATGGTATTGTAAAACTGGACAATACAACGTATTCTAGCCAGGGTGTGAAAGCAAATGATGCAACATACGAGCTGAGTGGAGATATTAAGGATTACTGCAGAGTAGATGCAAACGGTTATTTGGTTCCGATTAAAGGAAACTGGGAGGATTTAATTTCTGCAGGCCAGACAAAAGGTTCCGTGAGTGGAGTTGTAACCGCTAAGAAAGAAGTCGATGGAAAGACAACATCCGACAGCTACAAAGTAACAATCAACTTCCGTTACGATAAAGCAGTATTGAATTCTCATGAAGAAACCTTTGATGTGGTTTACACTCACGATTCCAGGACTAACAGTGAAAAGTCACATTGGAGCGGTGATGAATATATCCAGTTAAAAGCAAATATTTCCGACGAGAGCGGACAGAATGTGACTCCTGTTTGGGAATCTTCTGATCCATCCATCGTAACCGTAGATCAGGATGGACGAGTATTTGTTAATAAAGATACCTGGATTAAGGAAATCATTGACAATGCTCAGGCCTATGATGAGGATACACACAGCGGCACAAAGACTGTTACTGTTACTGCGAAGCATCCGACAACCGGTGCAACCGCAGATACCTGTACCTTTACCGTAAATTTCCGTTATGACAAGGCGATTGTGGATAAGAATGAAGAAGTATATAACCTGGTACTGACCCAGACTTCCAGAACCAACAATCCGTCTGCAAAATGGAGCGGGAACGATCTTCGTAAACTGAACGCAAAGATTTTCGTGGCTCCGGGACTGAACAATAATCCGTACTGGGCATCCGAAGATTCCGGTATCGTAACAGTTGATGAAGCTGGAAATATCCAGCCGGTGATTAATGCGGACTGGCAGCAAGAAATCATTGCGCAGCACCGATTCTCTGGTCAGAAAAAGGTAGCAGTCAATGTTACCAATGATACAAAAACCATTAAGGACAGCACGAATGTAACCGTAAACTTCAATTACGAAAATGTGGAGATGGCTGAAAACGCTAAAACCATGGATGTCGTAATCACTGCAAGTGGAAATCGTTCCAATCCTAATTATACCGTTACCGGTGCGACGACAGGAAATGTTTCGGCAGTATTAAATTCCGCAAATCCAGACGAAAAGAAGGTAGTTTATTCTTCTGGTGACAACAACCTCTTAAAGGTAGAACAGGATGGAAAACTGTCTTTGGTATTACCAATGGTAAAAGATGCAAATGGTAATCTTGTGCAGGCGCAGGGCGCAGAATTTTCCAAAAATGCGCATGGATTTATCCAGGAGGCGCTTAAACACAAATTTGTGGATCTGGATGGACAGCGGTATATTTCCTCGGTAGGCATTGTAGTGACAGCCGCTTCCGAAGATGGACGCATGGCAGATCAGTGTAATGTGAAGCTGAATATCAAGTATATTGATAACACCTATAGCTCCAGTGGTGGAGGCGGAGGTGGTGGCGGAAGCCATTCTGGTGGCGGCGGAGGCGGCGGAAGCTCTTCCAGTGGCGTAACACCTGGAGGCTCTACTTCACATACCGCAACTAACCTGCCAAGCTATGTCATTAAGGGTGGTACATGGACCAAGAATGCCGCTGAACAGTGGTTCTACACAAACGGACGCACCTTTACAGATGAATGGGCTGCAGTACAGAATCCATATGCAGATCCGAAGCAGGGACAGCCTATGTATGACTGGTTCCACTTTGGAACGGATTCAGTTATGACAGTCGGCTGGTATACCGATAAGAATGGCGACACATTCTATCTGCATAATGTACATGATAATACTTACGGCCATATGTACACTGGTTGGAACTGGATTGATGACAACGGCGATGGATTTGCTGAATGTTATTACTTCCAGGAACAGTCTGATGGACGCCGCGGACGTCTTTATAAAAATGAGAAGACTCCTGATGGCTATATGGTAAATGATAAGGGACAGTGGACTGAGAATGGACAGGTTATCACAAAGGATATCCGTCCGCAGCAGTAAGTGGTCGTTGTCCCCATGGATAAGAATCGGATAGGGGAGATTTTAACCTCCCCTTCCACACCACGTAGCGTACCGTTCGGTACTACGCGGTTCAATAGTTTACTCGGACTTTCAGATAGTGGGCAGTCATATCGGGATAACCAAGTCTGTCCACTATGATTCTTTTGGTGAGTGCCGAGTTGAGCATTCCCGCCGCTCTCCACACTCCCTTTCGGCAGTTCGCCATCTCATGCACCTTCCACTCTGGTAAATGTAACGCCCGCAACATTTTATATCTTGTGCGTACCTTCTTCCATTGTTTCCAGTACACCGCTCGGATTCTGTGGCGCAGCCACTCATCCGTCTGTTCCATCAGGCTTTTCATGTCTGCATATCGATAATAGTTAATCCATCCCCTTGCATAGCTTCGGAGTTTTTCTTCCCTCTCCTGATTGCTCCATTTGTTCCCTCTGGTTGTCAGCTCCCGTATCCGGTTCTTCATTTTTGCCACCGACTTCGGGTGTATCCTCATGCGGCATTTCCCTTTATGCCGGTAAAAGCCGTAGCCCAGGTATTTTATCTTGCTGACGTGGCTCACTGTCGTTTTCTGAAGATTGACTTTCAGAAACAGTTTTCCTGTGATGAATGGCACAATGTTTTCCATCGTCCTCTCTGCGCTTTTCCTGCTTTTGCACAGAATCAGGCAGTCATCCGCATACCTCACATACTTGTGTCCCCTGCGCTCCAGTTCCTTGTCCAACTCATTCAGCATGACATTTCCACATAAGGGACTTAGCGGGCCTCCCTGCGGCACGCCCTCGGTCGTTGCGTGAAATCCTCCGTCCTCCATTACTCCGGCTTTCAGGTACTTGTGTATCAGCGAGATTACCCTCCCGTCCTTCACCGTCCTCGACAGCACCTCTATCAGCTTGCTGTGGTTCACCGTGTCAAAGTAGGATTGTAAATCCATGCTGACCACGTAGACATATCCTTCGTTGATATATTTCCTACATCTTTCCAGTGCGTCATGCGCCCCTCTGCCGGGACGGAATCCGATGCTGTTGTCAGAGAACTGTTCTTCATATAAGGGCGTCAGTTCCTGTGCGATTGCCTGTTGGATTACCCTGTCTACCACTGTGGGTATCCCCAGTTTCCTTGTTTTTCCTTTCTCCTCTTTGGGTATTTCTACCCTTCGGACTGGGTTTGGCTTGTATTTGCCTTCCCTCACCTGCTCGACCAATTCGGACTGGTGTTCTCTCAGGCAGGGTAGAAGTTCATCCGCCTGCATTCCGTCAATCCCACCAGCGCCTTTGTTCGTTTTGACCTTCTTATAGGCGGCATTTAGATTGTCGCTTCTAAGAATCGTATCTAGCAGGTTGTCCGTCCGAAAGTCCGTGTTGGTGTCGGGGTTCCCGGTAATCCTTTCATGGGCGTACTCTCCTGTTTCCCTTCCCTGTTCCGCAGGTATCTCTCGCAGGTAGTCCTCAATATGAAG
>CAJKWK010000009.1 GCA_905203555.1 uncultured Lachnospiraceae bacterium | reverse complement strand
AACACATGATATGATAGCAAAGAAGAGGACAGATAGAAAAGGAGTAGAATATGCGATTGAGAAATATTCCGCGTGCAGACAGTACCTTACAGGCGCACGCATTTGTAATAAAAAGACCGGAAGCTCAGAGAGGATGCTGGAAAGAAGTCTTCCATAATGAAAAACCGGTTTATATTGAGATTGGAATGGGTAAAGGACAATTTTTGCTGAATATGGCGAAAACATATCCGGAGATTAATTTTGTAGGAATAGAACGGTATTCCAGCGTGCTTCTTCGTGCGATCGAGAGGTTGGAGACAGAGGAATTTAAGGATTTGCAGAATATCCGGTTTGTATGTATGGATGCCAGAGATCTGGAAAATGTATTTGCGCCGGGAGAAGTTAAGAAGATTTATTTGAATTTCTCGGATCCATGGCCAAAGGCACGCCATGCAAAAAGACGATTGACTTCAACGGAGTTTCTTGCGCGATATGAGAAAGTTCTGGCAAAAGGCGGAGAGGTGGAGTTTAAGACAGATAATACACCGTTGTTTGATTTTTCATTAGAACAGGTAAAAGAAGCCGGATGGCATCTGGTTGCACATACGTACGACCTGCATCATAATAAGGAGATGAATCAAGGGAATATTATGACAGAGTACGAAGAGAAATTTTCTTCCAGAGGCAATCCGATCAATAAATTGATTATTACAAGACGTTAAAGCGCTGGATCGTGAATCGGATTATGTATCAAAGAAACGATTTTCTTACAAACAGGATTCCTGAACGGAGTCCTGTTTTTTTCATACTATATTAATAGGAAGAAAGTGTTGTGAAAATATAGAAAAGAGAGGACGTGGATTTGTGCGAAAAAGATGTTGGAAGTATTATATTTGTGAAAAAATGTATTGTAAACCAAAGTGGAATCGAAAAATGATGCGGCTTAAATATTCTTTTGATGAAGTGAGCCGGATTCTGAATCGAAACAGGTGTCAGAGCGGAAGATGCAGATAGAAGGTGGTGTAAAATGAAAGTAAAAGTCAATGAGGAAAATTATCAAAGAGAAGTTTTGGACTGTCAGCTTCCGGTGCTGGTTGAGTTTTATGCAAAATGGTGCAGCAAGTGTGCAATGATGGAAGATGTTGTCGAAGAAATAGCCGGGACATACGAAGGTATTTTTAAGGTATGTCAGATTGAAATAGAAGAGTCTTCCCAACTGGCGGGGGAATTTGAGGTAGGGATTGTTCCAACATTTGTTGTGTTTATAAATGGAAAAGCGGTGCTGGCCGCCAGCGGCTTGTTGAACCGGGAGACTCTGGTCCGGATGGTGCTGTCAAAAATCCAATAGGGTGCAAACTATTTTGTCAAATACAGCTCCTGAGATCTTTGAAAAAAAGAGAAAAGGAGCTGTAAAAAAGCTAAGAAGGTATGTTTAGATATAAAAATAAAATAGAAAAACAAAAAAACTTGCAAAAAGAATAAAAAAATGTAAAAAAAGGCTTGCATTTTTCTAAAGTATTCGATATAATATGTCTTGCGTTATCCGAGAAGGATAAAGAAAATTGAATATGCGCGATTAGCTCAGTTGGTAGAGCACCTGACTCTTAATCAGGGTGTCCAGGGTTCGAGCCCCTGATCGCGCACTAGGAAATCACTGTTTTTGAAGACACTGGAGCTTCGGGGACGGTGATTTTTTTGATTGTATATTAAGGGGCACTTGACAATTTTGGGAAAAAACGGCATTCTTTAATAAGGAGCATTTTGCTTTTATGAAAAGAGGGTCGTTATGAGTAAAAAAATAGCCGTAATAAATGATTTATCCGGATTCGGAAGATGTTCATTGACAGCAGCGCTGCCGGTGATTTCTGCCATGGGAGTTCAGCCTTGTCCGCTGCCGACGGCGGTCTTGAGCGCACAGACCGGATATCCGAGTTTTTATTGCGATGATTATACAGAAAAAATGGAATATTTTCGTCAGGAATGGGAAAAGATGGGCGTGTGTTTTGATGGAATTTACACAGGATTTGTAGGAAGTGAAGCACAGATTCAGCAGATTTTTCGATTTCTGGATACGTTTTATAAGAAAGAGGAGAAAAAAACATTTCTTCTGGTAGACCCGATTATGGGCGATGAGGGAAAACGATTTTCTTTTTGCACCGATCGATTGCTTTCTGAAATGAAGGAGCTGGCAGCGTGTGCGGATGTGGTGACACCGAATTTTATGGAATTGTGTCTGCTGACAGATACAGATTATGATGCTGTTATGCGGGAAGTGCAAGGGGAGAATACGCGTTTGTTGAAACGGATTACGCAGCTTGCTGAGCAATTGCTTGCAAAAGGGTGTGAAACGGTAATTGTGACCGGGATCCGATTCCGGGAGCAAGCAGAGCAGCGGATGAAGATCGGGAACCTTACGGTGACGAAAGGGCGTGCGGAGCTGTCTGCATTTCCGTATATCGGAGGGAGCTTTTCGGGAACAGGTGATTTGTTTGCATCGGTTGTTGCAGGAGGGATTGCAAGAGGTGACGATGTGTTTGATACGGTGGAGCTTGCCGGAAGTTTTATCTGGAAGGCGATGCGTGATTCGGAGAAGGCAAAGGTACAGAGAAATGAAGGCGCCGATTTTGAAAAGCATCTTGGAATGTTGATTTGAGAATATGGATTCAAAAATATAATTTTGAGGATATCATTTTAAGAATATAATTATAATAAAGAATAAAGTGACAAGGAAAAGATTATGAACGAAATAGAAATGCTTTTGAAAAATACTTTAAATGAGCAGTTTATCCAGGCGGTTATCAGTAATCCGCGTACGAAGGAAGGGATTTTAAAAATCAAGGTTCGCCCGGTAGAGATCAGGGGCGTGAGGATGATTCAGTGCGAATCGTTTACAAAGACACAGGTGTTTCATGAGAATCTGGAGATTCAGGAAGCGGTGCAGCGAATGGATCATGCGATGGGCGAGTTCCGGCAGATGCAGCTTTCATCCGGAGAAATGGATTATACAGTTTTGGTCAGTAAAAAGGGGAAGGTGACGATTCAGAAACGAAAGGTCGAGGGGAGAACGGCGGCGTGCTCTGATATTTCCCACAATCGCAGAAAGCGGTATATTTTGGAGGAAGGAATTCCGGTGCCGTTTTTGCAGGATCTCGGCGTGATGACGCAGGAGGGGAAGATTGTTCGGACAAAGTTTGATAAGTTCCGTCAGATCAACCGTTTTCTGGAGTTTATTGAAGATATCCTGCCGCAGCTGAACAAGAAACAGGAAGTAACGATTTTGGATTTTGGATGTGGGAAGTCATATCTAACATTTGCAATGTATTATTATCTGCATGTGCTGAAACATTATGATATTCGTATTATTGGTTTGGATCTTAAAGCGGATGTGATCCGGCATTGCAGTGCGCTTGCGGAAAAATACGGATATGAAAAGCTGACATTTTTGGAGGGCGATATTGCTGATTATGATGGTGTGGATACAGTTGATATGGTGGTCACTCTGCATGCATGCGATACGGCAACAGATTATGCTCTTGCAAAAGCAATTAGCTGGGATGCAAAGGTGATTTTGTCTGTGCCTTGTTGTCAGCATGAGTTAAATGGCCAAATGAAAAATGAGATTCTGGCGCCGGTGATGCGATATGGTCTTTTGAAAGAACGGTTTGCCGCACTGGTGACGGATGGCTTGCGTGCAGAATATTTGGAGCATGCCGGATATCATGTGCAGGTGTTGGAATTTATTGATATGGAACATACGCCGAAGAATATTCTGCTGCGTGCAGTAAAACAGGCGGGACAAACAGAGGAGATGCGGCAGAAAAAGCTGGAAGAGATACAAAAATGTGAGGCATTTCTGGAAGTCAGACCAACTTTGGGACAATTGATGGAATAAATATAAGGGGATTATGGAACATGAAAAAAAGAAACAGATGGAAGAGAGCGGGTGTTTTGCTGATTGTATTTGTTGCGGCACTGGTGGTGAGCTCTCTGCTGACAAATCGGGGGACAGATGACCGTACGGTAGGATTGAGCGACCCGACGTTGCCACAGGTTTCGTTTATGGTGGAAAATCAAGCCATGAATACATTGACCGGATATACGGATGAAATGGATATCACAGCGATGCGTGATACGATTACACCGGTACCGGATGATGGGGCATTGACAATGAATCTGCAGCGAAATGGACAGGATATCCAAAGTATCCGTTATGAAGTCTGTTCGTTGGATGGGGAGACAACGTATATTAGAAAGCTGGTGAAGGATATCTCCGGAACAAATGTGATGCTGGAGTTGAATGATGGTTTTGCAGATGGTGCACAGGAGTCTGTTTTAAAAGTGGTAATGCAGACCGGAAGCGATGAAACGGTATATTTCTATACGCGCATTGAAAAACAAAAAGGTCTGTGGCTGAATGAGTGTCTGACGTTTGCACAGAGTTTTCATGAGAAGGCAATTACTGGAACGGGCGAGTCATTGGGAGAATATCTTGAGCCGGGTGAAGAGAGCGATAATACTACTTATCAGACAGTGAACATTCATTCCGATATTACGCATATTCAGTGGGGAGATCTGAAACCAGAAGTTTCTACGGAAGTGGATTGGAGCATCAAAGAAAGCAATAGTATGTATACTTCGCTGCTTGCGGATTATCGTGTGATATGTAAAGGCGATTCCGGGGAGAAGGAAACGTTTCATGTGAAGGAGTTTTTCCGCGTCAGATGCAGCCAGCAAAAGATGTATCTGCTGGACTATAACCGAACTATGAATCAGATTTTTGACGGAACAAATCAGACGATAAATGAAAATAGTATTTTGCTTGGTATGACAGATGAAGATGTGGACTACGAGGCGAATAAAAAAGGAACGGTAATTTCTTTTGTTCAGGAACGGGAATTATGGACGTATGATGTGAAGTCGAATGAATTGTCGCTGGTATTTAGTTTTACGAATACAGAGGGACGTGACGGCAGAAGTCGAAATGATGCTCATGAGGTCCGCATTATCAGTATGGAAGAGAATGGCAGTACGACTTTTGCAGTGTATGGGTATATGAACCGGGGAACCCATGAGGGAAAAGTCGGGGTCAATGTGTATTACTTTGATATTGAAAAAAATGCAGTCAATGAAATTGCATTTATTCCAAGTACCAAGTCATTTGTGATTGCAAAAGATGAATTGGGCAAAATGGTATATTATAATCAGAAAGATCGGCAGTTATATGTTCTGGCGGGCGGTGTGCTGTACCAGGTGGATGTTTCTGATGGAATGCAGGAGGAACTGGCAAAACAGCTGACAGAAGGTCAGTATGTGGTGTCTGAAGATGGACATTTGCTGGCATATCAGGCGGAAGGCGATCTGAATACTGCGAAAAAGGTCTGTGTTATGAATCTGGAAACCGGAAAAACGTATGAGGTGGAAGCTCCGGAGGGGGCTTATGTACGGCCGCTGGGATTTATTAAAAATGATTTTATCTGTGGCTATCTGCGTGCAGAGGATCAGGGGACAACCGTTGCCGGAGAAGATGTGACACCGCTGTATGAATTGGAAATTTTTGGTTCTTCCAATGAATCATTGAAGAAATATTCGCAGGAAGGGGTGTATATCTCGGATATTCTTGTGGAAAAAAATCTGGTGACGATCAATCGTGTGACAAAAACGGAACAGGTGTACACCGGAACCAGTCCGGATTATATTACAAGTAATGAAGAGCGGGAAGACCGGGGAGTGACCTTGGAGACATTTTCTTCTGAACGGAAAGGAAAACAGCAGAAATTTGTCTTGAAGGAAGAGATTAAGGATCGGACGCTTCGGATTTTACGTCCTAAGTTAGTGAGTGTAGAGGATGCGGTTACGATTTCTTTTGATGATAAGAAAAAGATGAATAAATATTACGTATACGGTGTGGGTGAACTGGTAGGAGTTTATGATAAAGCGGCGTATGCGATTCAGAAGGCGGAGCAGATTTCCGGCGTTGTTATTTCTTCTGAACAGGCGTATGTATGGGAAAAAGGCAATCGAGATCTGGAGTACTATACAGATACGCAGGCATTTGTAAAGGCAGAGGGAGAATCTTCTTATGATGCATGTGTGAATTATATGGAACAATTCGGTGCGAAACGGATGGATTTGACCGGCTGTACGCTTAGCCAGGTGCTGTATATTATCAATAAGGGAATGCCGGTTATTGCGATGACAGACAGCAGTCATGCGATTTTACTGACCGGGTATGGAATGGATACGGTAACGTATGTGAATCCCGACGATGGAGAGATGCATACAGTGATGCAGGATGAGATGTCTCAGATGGTTGCCGGAGGCGGCAATGCGTTTATAGGATATTGTAAATAATAAATATTATGTATGTGAATTTTTGTGTAGTTCATGTGTAGTTTAAGCGTGATTCATGTGCAATTCCTGTGCACTACAAAAGGCAGCCTTGTGGCTGCCTTTTGTAGTGTATTTATACAGTTTTGAAAATTGCTGCCTGATATTTGTGAAGTGCTGTGTAAAGAATCATTCCCAATAATCCGCAGGAAATGACCTCTCCAATTCCGACTGTCAGCATCATAAATGGAATCGGCAGCGGCACTTGATAACCAAAGCGGAGTATGAATGGTACGATCAGTGCATTGGCTAAAATCGGAGGAACCGGAGCGAGATATTTGTTTTGATTTCGTAGGGTGTACGTAAAGAATGCTCCGATCAGTGTCGCAAGGCTGCCCAGAAGAATATCCGGGAGGATGCATCCGCCTAAAATATTGCTGATCAGACATCCGATAAAGAGTCCCGGAATTGCGGCCGGGGTAAATACCGGAAGAATTGTCAGCGCCTCAGAAAGACGGACCTGCACTTCGCCATAGCTGAAAGGTGCGAATACCATTGTGATAACTACGTAGATAGCAGCAATCATCGCTGCCTGTGCCATGAACAGCACATTGATGTTTTTAGATACTTTCATTTTGTTGTCTCCTTTAGTTTTGTTTTACGTGTGGAAGGTCACGAACACACGATTCATTTTACGCCGGGAATCGGCGAAACCCTTATAAGACCTTGGTTTTCGGTTTTTGTAACGTGGGTTAGTATAGCATAGGGAAATGCAAAAATCAATATAAACTTCTTGGCATCATTTTGCATCATATAAATGGGAGCGGAATGCGGATAGGGATTGTATTTCTTGTTGATTTAGTGCTATAATAAAAAACGAGTATTGAACGAAGGAATATGCATGGATTTCATGCAAGAAAATAAAGGAGTAAGTGAGATGGAATTAACAACAGTTCGAGAATTATTTAAGAACAGAGAACAGTATCTTGATAAGAAGGTTACGGTCGGCGGATGGATCCGCAGTATTCGTGATTCGAAGACATTTGGATTTATTGTGGTAAATGACGGTTCTTATTTTGAAACATTGCAGGTTGTGTATCATGATTCAATGGAGAACTTTCAAGAGGTGTCTAAGCAGAATGTGGGAGCTGCAATTATTGTGACAGGTACACTGGTTGCTACTCCGCAGGCAAAACAGCCGTTTGAGATTCAGGCGGACGAAGTTGTGATTGAAGGACCGTCTGCGCCGGATTATCCGCTGCAGAAGAAGCGTCATAGTTTTGAATATCTTAGAACGATTTCTCATCTTCGTCCGAGAACAAATACATTCCAGGCTGTATTTCGTGTACGTTCTTTGGCTGCTTATGCGATTCATCAGTTTTTCCAGGAGAGAGGTTTTGTGTACGTGCATACTCCGTTGATTACTGGTAGTGATTGTGAAGGTGCCGGAGAGATGTTCCGTGTGACTACTTTGGATATGGAGAATCCACCAAAGAATGAGGATGGAAGTGTAGATTATAGCAAGGATTTCTTTGGGAAAGAGACTAATTTGACTGTAAGCGGACAGTTGAATGCAGAGACTTATGCACAGGCTTTCCGCAGTATTTATACATTTGGCCCTACTTTCCGTGCAGAGAATTCCAATACAACCCGGCATGCAGCAGAGTTCTGGATGATTGAGCCGGAGATTGCATTTGCAGATCTGGAAGATAATATGGAACTGGCAGAGGCAATGTTAAAGTATGTGATCAATTATGTGATGGAGCATGCACCTGAGGAAATGAACTTCTTTAATTCTTTTGTGGATAAGGGGTTATTGGCTCGTCTGAAAAATGTTGTGGAGTCCGATTTTGCAAGAGTGACTTACACAGAGGCAATTGAGATTCTGGAAAAGAATAATGACAAGTTTGAATACAAAGTATACTGGGGTTGCGATCTGCAGACAGAGCACGAGCGCTATCTGACAGAAGAGGTTTATAAACGTCCGGTCTTTGTTACAGATTATCCGAAGGAAATCAAGGCATTCTACATGAAATTGAACGAAGATGGCAAGACAGTAGCAGCAGTGGATTGCTTGGTTCCGGGAATCGGTGAAATCATCGGTGGAAGCCAGAGAGAGGATGATTATGAGAAGCTTCGTGCAAGAATGCAGGAACTGGGGCTGAAGGAAGAAGATTATGGATTCTATTTGGAGCTGAGAAGATTTGGTTCTACACGCCATGCTGGTTTTGGTCTTGGGTTTGAACGATGTGTAATGTATCTGACTGGTATGGCTAATATTCGTGACGTTATTCCATTCCCGAGAACAGTGAATAACTGCGAATTATAATATCACGAATGATATAAAGTTGTAATTGAAGGAAAGATGAGTAACCGAGGGTGTCCAGAGTTGGTTTTGAATCAACTTTTGTGATACCCTCGTTTCAAATGGAGAAGAAGATGAGATTTATTCATATTGCAGATGTGCATCTGGGAGCAGAGCCGGATGCCGGAACGGCGTATAGTGGCAAGAGGTCACAGGAATTGTGGGATACATTTGGAAAGGTGATTTCTATTTGTGAACAGGAAAAAACAGATCTTTTGTTAATTGCAGGGGATTTGTTTCACAGGCAGCCACTTTTGCGGGAACTGAAGGAAGCGAATTATCTGTTTGAATCATTGACGCATACAAAGGTTGTTTTTATTGCGGGGAATCACGATTATATTGCGAACGGCTCTTATTATCGGACGTTTTCCTGGAATGAGAATGTGTATTTTTTATCGGACAGAGAAATGGATTATGTTCTTTTGGAAGATTTAAATACGGCAGTTTATGGGTTCAGCTATGATACAAGAGAAATAAGGGAGCCGAGATATGATCGGATTCGGGCAGGGAAAGTTGCGGAACATGAAATTTTGTTGGCGCATGGCGGTGATGAAAAGCATATTCCGATTCGCCGAAGTGCGTTAGAGTCTTCCGGATTTGATTATATTGCCTTGGGACATATTCATAAACCACAGGAAGTTATTCCTCAAAAGGCAGTATATGCTGGTGCATTGGAGCCTGTTGATCGAAATGATACTGGTAAGCATGGGTTTATACGAGGAGAAATCAGAGGACATGCTGTGAAAGTTTCTTTTGTTCCGCTTGCAAAACGAGAGTATCGGCAGATGGAATTGGAAATCACGCCTCAGATGACGATGGGGAGTATACGGTCATGGATTGGTAGAATTATAGAGGAAGAAGGAAAGGAAAACCTGTATAAATTTATTGTGAAAGGATTTCGTGACGCTGATCTCTGGATTGATCCGGAAGGATTGAAGGTGAATGGGAATGTTCTGGAAATACTTGATGAGACAAAGGTGGCTTATGATTTGGCGGTGTTACAGGAGAAGAATAAGGAAAATTTAATTGGATGTTATATTAGGAAGTTTGCTTATTGTGAAGCTGGAAGTGTAGAGGAGCAAGCATTGTACGAAGGGGTGCAGGCGCTGATGGAGAGTCGGAGAGAATAAGGGCAGGAAGAGACAGGATGCAGATTTTAGAATTACATTTAAAACATTTTGGAAAGTTTACAGATAAACATATTTATTTCCTGGAGCATGTACAAGTGCTTTATGGGGAAAATGAATATGGAAAATCGACGATATATGCATTTATAAAAGCAATGTTGTTTGGAATGGAGCGTGGCCGGGGGCGGGCTGCCGGAAAAGATGATTTCAGCAGATATGAGCCATGGGAGAATCCCAATTATTATGCGGGGATGATGCGGTTTCGCTGTGGGACAAGGATTTTTCGTTTGGAGAGGTCGTTTGACAGATATACAAAACGGGTTTCTTTGACGTGTGAAAATGATGGAGAAGAGCTGTCGGTCGAGAACGGGGATCTGGAGATGCTTTTGGGCGGGATGACTGCTGCTGTTTTTGAAAATACTGCTGCAATCGGTCAGCTGACTGCGAGACCGGGACAGGGACTGGCGGTGGAATTAAAGAATTTTGCTGCAAATTATTATGAGACCGGTGGAAGTGATGTGCAGCTGCAAAGGGCGCTTGATATTTTGAGGAATAAAAAGCGACAGACAGAGCAGACTTTGAAAATGCAGCGGGGAGAACGGGAAAAGAAACGGAATCGTCTGGAAGAGAGAAAGCGGTTTGTGGAACAGGAACTCAAACGGTTGGGTACTGCTTATACAAAAGCGGAAATGACGGTGCGGAAAGAGCGGGAGCAGGCGGCAGAAGTGCATCCGGCTGCAAGAGGGAACAGTGAGAATATTTTGCGGAAGGTGAGTCTGGCGTTTCTTCTGGCAGGTGTTGTTTTTGCGGCGGTGAGCGGCGCAGTGTGGGTGCTGGGGAAAACGGCCTGGGGAGTTGGAAGTGCAGGTTTTGCGGTGCTTGCTTTTTTGTGTGGGCTTATGGTTTTGCAAAAGTGTGGAAAACGTGTTCCGGAAGAAGAACCGGCGTGGATAAAACAGCAGTGGGAGATGGAGCGGATTCAGGAAGAACGGAAGGAAAAGCAGCTCCAGATTCAAAATTTGCTGGAAGAAATAGAAGAGACAGAGTTGGAGTCTGCCGAAGAAACAAAACAAAGAGAAAGGCGGCAGGCGCTGGAACTGGCAGAACAGCGGCTGAAAGAGACTGCTGAAGAACTGGCGCAGGAGTTTGGAAAACGGTTGAATCAGGCGGCATCTGAGATTCTTTGTGCAGTTACAGAGGGAAAATATACACAATTGTTGGTGGAAGAAGATTTGGAACTTACGATTTTGAGTGAGGGACAGAGAATTCCGGTGGAACGGTTGAGCCGTGGGACGATGGAGCAGATTTATTTTTCTCTTCGCATGGCGACTTTGGATCTCTTATTCGAGGAGGAGGTTCCGGTGATCTTAGATGATGCGTTTGTATTTTATGATGAAAAAAGATTAAAATCTGCTTTAAAATGGTTGAGCGAACAGCCTAGACAGGTTATAATATTTAGTTGCCAAACACGCGAGAGAAACTTGATGCAAAAATGGAAGGATGAAGTTTGATGAAGATTACATTGCCGAGAAAAGTGACAATGATTATCAATAATTTGCAGCTGCATGGCTATGAGGCGTTTGCCGTCGGCGGATGTGTCCGGGACTCGATTCTTGCCAGAAGGCCCGAAGATTGGGATATTACAACTTCTGCAAAACCGGAGGAGATTAAGAAATTATTTAGAAGAACGGTGGATACGGGGATTGAACATGGAACGGTAACCGTTCTGCTGGGAAAAGACAGTTTTGAAGTGACCACATACCGGATTGATGGGATGTACGAAGACAGCCGTCATCCGAAAGAGGTTATTTTTACAAATCGACTGGAAGAAGACCTGCGGCGAAGAGATTTTACGATTAATGCAATGGCATATAATGACGAAGTGCGTCTGGTAGATGTTTTTGGTGGAATGAAGGATCTGAACCACCATCTGATCCGATGCGTGGGAGAACCGAAGGAACGGTTTCAAGAGGATGCACTGCGGATTTTGCGGGCAGTGCGGTTTTCGGCGCAACTGAAATTCCCGATTGAGCCGGAAACAGCCGATGCGATACGGGAGCTGGCTCCTACGTTGGAAAAAATCAGTGCGGAACGAATCCAGGCAGAACTTGTAAAATTATTGGTTTCTCCACATCCGGAGCAGATTCGGGATGCCTATGAGCTGGGGATTACCAAGGTAATATTGCCGGAATGGGATGCCATGGAAGGTGTGGCACAGAATACACCGCATCACAAATATGATGTGGCGGAACATACGGTACAGGCCCTGAAAAATGTAAAGCGGGATAAGATCTTGCGTTTGACGATGTTGTTCCATGATATGGGAAAACCGGCCATGAGAACGACAGATGAAAAAGGACGAGACCACTTTAAAGGCCATGCGCTTGTAAGTGAGGAAATTGCCCGTTCGGTCATGAGACGGTTGAAGTTTGACAACGATACGGTGAAAAAGGTCACTCGTCTTGTGTGTTATCACGATTATCGGATTGAAGCGACTCCGCAAAATGTGCGGCGTGCTATGAATCGGATCGGAGTGGATCTGTTTCCATATTATCTGGCGGTGCGTATGGCAGATGTAAAGGCGCAGAGCCCTTATCGCAGACGCGAGAAGATTGAGAACATTATCGCAATGCGGGAGATTTATCAGGAGACGCTGATTCGTGAAGATTGTGTAACGCTGCGTGGTCTGGCTGTCAGCGGCAAAGATCTGATGGCAATCGGAATGAAACCGGGAAGAGAACTGGGGAATATGCTCAATGAGCTATTAGAATGGGTCATTGATGAACCAGAGTGCAACAAAAAAGAAATCTTGTGTGAATATGTAAAAGAAAAGTTAGGTCTGTAGCATACTCGGGCTGCCCTCCTCATAGATTAGAACGGAGATAAAAACTAAGTAAAGGCAGGGGGCAGCCATGAGAGACTATGAATTAGAAATTCTGGAGCATTATGACATTGAAGTAAGAAGCACCCATAAAATAAGGGGTGCGTTTTTTTGCGATACGAATGAAGGGACAATGGTATTAAAAGAAACGAGAGTTTCCGATAAGCGTGCCCCTTTCATGTATAAAATGCTCTGTAAATTGGAAGAAGAAGGATATCCCAATGTAGATCTACCCGTTGCAACGGATGAGGGCTCGTTTATCAGTACCTCCAGAGACGGAACCAGATATATGCTGAAACGTTGGTTTTACGGCCGGGAGTGTGATGTGCGTAAACAGCAGGATGTGCTGGCGGCAGCGGAAAATCTTGCGGTACTGCATCAGAAAATGCGGTGGACGGAGCCGGAGGACGGGGAAGTGCCGATGCGGGGGAGACATTTGCGGGAGGAGTTTCTGAGCCATAATCGTGAGTTGAAAAAGGTACGGAGCTTTATGAGAAACAAGGTGAATAAGGGGAACTTTGAATATTTGTTTCTAAAGTATTTTGAGCAGATGTTTCAATATGCGGTTCAGGCGCTGAGACGGCTGGACACTTCAGATTATAATTCGTTATATCTGAAGAGTATCGAGGGCGGATATTTAGTACATGGAGATTATAATTATCATAATGTTCTGATATTGGGGAATTCTGAGGCGGGCGCAATGGCGACAACGAATTTTGAACATGTCAGGGTGGATGTTCAGATGCAGGATCTGTACTATTTTTTGCGAAAAGTGATGGAAAAGCATAAGTGGGATGCGGAACTGGGGCGAAGGATCTTAGAGGTGTATCATGCTGTGCGGCCATTGGAAGAGGCGGAACGGGAATATCTGGTGTTAAAGCTGCTGTATCCGGAAAAATTCTGGAAGACAGCCAGTGCATATTATCATTCGAATAAAGCCTGGATTCCGGAGAAGAATGTGGAAAAACTGCGCCTTACAATTGCCCAGTCCGAAGAAAAGATGCGGTTTTTGGAAGAGGTGTTTTAAAAACGTCTGTAAAACGCCGGAAAAAGCGTGAAAATCCGCCAAATATAAGGAAATCTCTTGACAAAAATGCATGGAACAGGTATAACAGAAAATAAAGGTGGGGTCGTGCCCATGCGCGAAGACAGGCCTTTGTTATTCTGTTAGAATAGAAAGTATTTGACTACAATAAAGAGGAGGAAATTATCCATGAACAAAACAGAATTAATCGCAGCTATTGCAGAGAATGCAGAAATTTCTAAGAAAGATGCAGAGAAAGCTCTGAAAGCATTTGCAGATGTTATTACAGACGAATTGAAGAAAGGCGAGAAAGTTCAGCTTGTAGGTTTTGGAACATTTGAAGTATCCGAAAGAGCTGCAAGAGAGGGTAGAAACCCACAGACAGGAAAGACTATGAAAATTGCTGCATGCAAGGCACCGAAGTTTAAAGCTGGTAAAGCTCTGAAAGACGCTGTGAATGCATAATTGCAAAGCCTCGAAAACGAGACTTCAATGTTTTTGAGTTCAGTGGAATTTAATATAACAGAAAAGCAGGGGGTTCCCCTGCTTTTCTGTTATATAGATCAAAGCAGATAAAAGTGGAAGAAAAAGAGGAGAATGATATGAGACTGGATAAGTTTTTGAAGGTATCCCGTTTGATCAAGCGGAGAACAGTGGCGAATGAGGCTTGTGATGCGGGCAGAGTTCTTGTGAACGGAACGGTTGCCAAGGCATCGGTAAAGGTGAAGGTCGGAGATATTATTGAGATTCAGTTTGGTACAAAGACGGTGAAGGTGGAAGTGCTGGATCTGCAGGATACGACGAAAAAAGAAGAGGCAAAAGATCTGTTCCGCTATCTGTAATATTCGGATGCTCCTATTCATATATATGTGATACAGAGGATAAAGAAGTTCGTGTATCAATGAAAGGAGAATCTGGATGGAGGAACGACAGATTGCAAAAATGCATAAGCTGGTTGTAAATAATCGAAGAACAAGTATGGTCACCGGGGTGTTGGATGTACTTTCGTTTGATCTGAATGAAATATTGCTGGAAACGGAGCAGGGGATGCTGATGGTAAAGGGAACGGACTTGCATGTGAACCGCCTGAATGTAGAGAAGGGTGAGGTGGATCTGTCCGGGAATATCGATAGTTTTGCGTATTCCAGTGCAGAGCATCAGCCGGGACGGCAGGGAGACAGTTTCTTTTCCAGACTGTTTAAGTAGGTCAGGAATATGATGCTTGGAATCGGAAATGAAGCAATGATCTTTCTTTACGCAGGGCTGACAGGGGTTGTGACCTTTTCGTGCTATCAGTGGCTGAAATTATTTCGTAAATTGATTCCACATTCTGTTGCGGCGGTCAATATGGAAGATCTTTTGTATTGGCTGGCAATGAGTGCGTATGTGTTTCGACAGATGTATTATACAACATATGGCAGTGTGAGATGGTTTTTCGTACTAGGTATTGTATGTGGAGACGGGACCGCATATTTTGTAAAAAAAACACTAAAAAAACTCTTTCTGAAATGGAAGAAAAGCCTTGAAAAACGGGGGGAAACCCGATAAAATAAATATGATAAGCAAGGGGAGCTTGTAAAAGGGATTAATTAAATGGGTGAGTTTAAATGAACGAAAAGAGAAAGAAAAATCCGACGGAGCGGCGTGTTCGTAAGCGTTCGTCGGTACTGAGACAGCATAAGAGAAGTGTTATAGTCATTACTGCGATTTTGATTTTGCTGACAGGTACATTATCTGTGAATGCAGTAGGTCTGTATCGTAAGAATAAGGTATACAAGCAGCAGGAAGCAGAACTGAAGGCACAGATTGAGGAAGAAAAGGCACGTGCGAAAGAAGTGGAAGAATACGAGGCGTACGTGAAGACAGATGAGTATATCAAGGATGTGGCAGAGGATAAGCTCGGACTGGTAGATCCAAATGAGATCATCTTTAAGCCGGCGCAGTAGGGCAGACAATCAAATAAAGGAATATACAAAAGAGAAGCTTTGGGAGCAGAACCGGAAGTTTCTCTTTTTTTGTTGCCATGCATGCGATAAAACATTCCGTCGGACTGTTTTGAGTATCGAAGGAAACAACTTGATGTGGAGTATGAAGGAGAACAGGAGGATGCCAAATGGATAAGGGACAGGCGTTGTATACAAGTCCGTATGTAGCGCAGATTGAACGATTTGCAGATTCGGTGAAACAATTGTCGCAGACGTTTTTGATGATGGAGGAAAAGAAGAAAGCATTTACAGGTGAAGAAGTAGATGGGATGTTTGACCGCGTAAAAGAGAGGGTATGCGGACAGTGTGAAAAATGCAGCTGGTGCTGGGGGGAGAATTTTGTACATACGTATCAGATGGGATACGAGATCCTGTCTGCGGCAGATCATTACGGAACGGAACTGAATATGGAGACGAAACGGAAATTGCAGCAGCGATGCCTGATGGCGCCGCGATTTTTGCGTGAGATGCTGGAGGCGTTTCACGATGCAAGACAAAATATGATGTGGATGAATCGGATTGTTCAGAGCCGGGAAGGATGCGCGATCCAAATGGACACGTTTGCAGAAATGCTGCGGGTGACTACCCGGGAGCTGGAAAAAAGTATGTTCACAGACGAGAGAATGGAGAAAAAGATTGTTTCCGGATTAAAGAGAAAGGGCGTAAGGGTACTGTATACCAATTTTTTTCTGAATAGAGAAGGAAAATACGAGGTTCATATTACTGCAAGGGCAATACAGGAAAAATGTGTGACGTTTCAGGAGATTTGCAGAGAGATTTCATGGATCACCGGGCATAGGCTCATACCTGAGGGCAATCCGTTTCAGACGCTGGGCAAAGAGTATGTGACGGTGCTCTGCTTGGAAGGGCCTGCATTTTATACGCTGCAGGGAGTGGCAAGGATCGGGAAAGGATGCAGCAAGATTTCCGGGGATAATTTTACAATGATGGATCTTCCGGGAGGCAGACAGAGTGCAGCGTTGTCCGATGGAATGGGATCCGGCGAGCGTGCATGCAAGGAAAGTACGCTGGTCATTGAACTTTTGGAAGAATTGCTGGAAGCCGGGTTTCCGGAAAAGACAGCCATTCAGATGATTAATACTACGCTGGTATTAGGAAGAGAAGAAATCCATTATTCGACAGTGGATATGAGTGTGTTTGATCTCTATACGGGAACGTGTGAGATTATTAAGGCAGGCGCCTCCTCAACATTTATTAAACATGGAGGAAAAGTGGAGCACCTCAGCTCGACCAGTCTTCCGATCGGGGTTGTGCATAAATTAGAACTGGATTCTGTTGTCCGAAAACTGGAAGATGGAGATTTTGTGATCATGGTTACGGATGGAGTGCTGGATGCACTTCCGGTAGGGGAACAGGATGTGCTTTTGGAAACCATTATTCAAGGGACGGCGATGATCAATCCGAAAGAAATGGCGCATCATATTTTGCAGCAGGTGCTCAACTGGACAGGGAAAGAGCCGGAGGATGATATGACTGTTTTGGTAGTGGGCGTCTGGGAAAAGTGATGCCTTGCATTTTTGCTGAAAATTGAGTATAGTTTACATATGATGAAATTGATAGATAAAGTGGATGCATATATAGAAAAATATCAGATGATAAAAGATGGGGATAGTGTAGTTGCAGGTATATCGGGCGGACCAGATTCGGTATGCCTGTTTTTCGTGCTTTTAATGCTGCAGGAACAAAAAGCATTTTCATTGACGGCGGTGCATATCAATCATGGTCTGCGTGGAGCGGATGCGGATGCGGATGAACGATTTGTTGTGGAGCTGTGTGAAAAATATCAGGTTCCTTTGGAAATTTTTCGAGTAGATCTGGAATTAATTGCCGGGAAACGGAAACAATCTCTGGAGGAAGCAGGGCGGGAGGTACGCCGTGAGGCTTTTCAAAGTGTTCTGGAAAAATATGGAGGAAACCGTATTGCGCTGGCACACCATCAAAATGACAATGCAGAGACATTGCTCTGGAATCTGGCGCGGGGAACGGGACTGCATGGGATGTGCGGAATCCGTCCCGTAAATGGGGTGTGGATTCGCCCGCTTCTTTGTCTGGAACGCCGGGAAATTGAGCGGTTTTTGGAAGAGCAGGGACAGGATTACTGTATTGATCAGACTAATTTAGAGACTGCGTATACAAGGAATAAACTGCGGCATCAGGTGCTTCCGATTTTGGAAAATGAGGTCAATTTGGCGGCAATCCGGCATATGAATGAAACGATGGAGCAGATGTGTATGCTCCGGGAATTTGCCGAAGAAGAAACGAAGAAAGCTGTTCAAAAGTGTGTGATGCGGGATGCGGAAAGGGATGCTCTGGAAATTATTGAGAAATCATGGCGGGAGCTGCCGGTGTTTTTGCAGGATGAAGTGATTTATCATTGCGTGCAGCAGACTGCCGGGACTTGCAGAGATCTGGCGCGCACCCATGTGGAGGCGGTACGGGAGCTGTTTGAGAATCAGGTGGGAAAACGCCGCGATCTGCCGGGAAAGATTCGAGCGGTCCGGAGATATGCAGGGGTATTGCTGGAAAAAAATCAGATGGCAGTGACTGCCTTTGAAAAGATCTTGCAGATTCCGGGGGTGACAGTCGTGCCGGAAAAGAATCTTAAGATCACCTGCCGGATTCTGGAAAAAGAGGATGGGTGGAAAGTCTCAGAGATTCCGCAAAAACTATACACGAAATGGTTTGATTATGATATAATACATTCGTGTCTGAAGCTCAGAGGAAGAGAAAGCGGTGACAGTATCGTGATAGATAAGGAAGGTCACCGGCAGAAGCTGAAAGCATGGTTTGTGAATGAAAAGATACCGGCTGGTCAGAGAGGAGAGATTCCTCTGATCGCAGAGGAAGACCGGATTGTCTGGATCGTGGGACACCGGATGAGTACGTTGTATCAGGTTCACGCTCAGACAACACGTATTCTGCAGATTGAGGTTGAACAGATGTAGAGGAAGATTGAGGCGGCGCGTGTGTCGGAGGGAACAATCACAATAAGAAAACAAAAGAAAATATCGGAGGAAAAGGAAAATGGCAGAAACAATTCGCGTATTGGTATCTGAAGCAGAGGTAGACAAGAGAATCGAGGAACTTGGAAGAAAGATCAGTGAGGATTACGCCGGAAAGCAGGTGCATTTGATCTGTATTCTCAAGGGCGGTGTGTTCTTTATGTGTGAACTGGCAAAGAGAATCACAGTTCCGGTTTCTATGGACTTTATGTGTGTGAGCAGCTATGGAGACGGTACTGCATCCAGCGGTGTTGTCAGAATTGCGAAGGATCTGGATGAGACGATCGAAGGAAAGGACGTTCTGATTGTCGAGGATATTATTGATTCCGGAAGAACGCTGTCTTATCTGATCGAGGTATTGAAAAAGCGTAATCCAAACAGTATTCATCTTTGTACGCTGTTGGATAAACCGGATCGAAGAGTGTGTGATGTGAAGGTAGATTATGTGGGATTTGATATTCCGGATCATTTCGTAGTCGGATACGGACTGGATTATGCACAAAAATATAGAAATCTTCCATATATTGGAGTTGTGGAAGGTGTAGAGTAGGAAGGAGTAAACAGGTTTGAACGATAATAAAAAGCGAGGGATGAGTGGACTTCCATTCATCATCTTTGTTGTGTTTGTTCTCGGAACCCTGTGGTATATGGGAAGAATGCAGCAGCAGGGACAGGAGATTACGTATGCTGTCTTTGAAGAGGCGATCGAGGACAATCTTGTGGATGAAGTGTATATTTCTCAGAATAAGACTGCTCCGACAGGTGTGGTAACAATTTCAATGAAAGAGAGCGGAGACGTCAAACAGGTGTATGTGTCCGATGTAAATGAGGTTCAGGATTTTCTGAAAGAAAATAAATATCCTTATCATCTGGGAAATATAAAAGAAGACAGCTGGGTAATGACTGCAGTACTTCCGGCATTGATTGTCGTAGTGGGAATCTTTTTATTGTTTATGCTGATGAATCGTCAGGGCGGCGGTGGCAATGCAAAAGCGATGAATTTTGGAAAAAGCCGCGCCAGAATGAGCGGTCCGGAGGATAAAAAGGTAACGTTTGCAGATGTTGCAGGATTAAAGGAAGAAAAAGAGGAACTGGAGGAGATTGTTGATTTTCTGAAGGCTCCAAAGAAATACATTCAGGTGGGAGCGAGAATCCCGAAAGGTGTTTTGCTGGAGGGTCCTCCGGGAACAGGTAAGACATTGCTGGCAAAGGCAGTTGCCGGTGAAGCCGGGGTACCGTTTTTCAGCATTTCCGGTTCTGATTTTGTGGAAATGTTTGTAGGTGTCGGAGCATCTCGTGTAAGGGATCTGTTCCAGGATGCAAAGAAGAATGCGCCTTGTATTATTTTTATTGATGAGATTGATGCGGTTGCAAGAAGACGAGGCAGCGGACTCGGCGGCGGTCATGATGAGAGAGAACAGACATTGAATCAGCTGCTTGTGGAGATGGATGGATTTGGTGTCAATGAAGGTATTATCGTAATGGCAGCAACCAACCGAAAGGATATTCTGGATCCGGCGATTTTGCGTCCGGGACGTTTTGACCGAAACGTTATCGTAGGGCGTCCGGATGTCGGGGGTCGTGAGGAAATCCTCAAGGTTCATGCAAAAAATAAACCACTTGGTGATGATGTGGATTTGAAACAGATTGCACAGACGACAGCTGGATTTACCGGAGCAGATCTGGAAAATCTTCTGAATGAGGCGGCGATTCTTGCGGCAAAGGAGAGTCATGTTTATATTCAGCAGGCGGATATCCGTCATGCGTTTGTGAAGGTGGGCATCGGTCCGGAGAAGAAGAGCCGGATCGTGTCAGAGAAAGAGCGCCGGATTACTGCTTATCATGAAGCAGGTCATGCAATCTTGTTCCATGTACTTCCGGATGTGGGACCGGTATATAGCGTATCGATTGTACCGACGGGCGGTGCCGGCGGTTATACGATGCCGTTGCCGGAAAAGGATGATATGTTTAATACAAAAGGACAGATGCTGCAGGAGATTACCGTTTCACTGGGCGGACGTGTTGCTGAGGAAGAAGTTTTTGATGATATTACAACTGGTGCATCCCAGGATATTAAGCAGGCAACAGCGATTGCAAAATCTATGATCACAAAGTTTGGTATGTCAGAGCGTCTGGGACTGATCAATTATGATAACGACAGTGATGAAGTGTTTATCGGTCGGGACTTCGGACACACCTCCAGAGGATATGGAGAGAAGGTTGCCGGAACGATTGATGAAGAAGTGAAACGGATCATTGATGAATGTTATACGAAGGCAAGAAAAATTTTGCAGGAGTATCATGCAGTATTGGATGCATGTGCGATTCTTTTGTTAGAAAAAGAGAAGATTACACGCAGCGAATTTGAAGCGCTGTTTGAGGAAAAAGAGGAGATTTATGAATAGAAAAGCATTGTTCTGCGATGGAACGGAATCGTATGTAATACCGGCAGAACCGGGGCAGAATGAGGCGGTAGCGCTGCGTTTTCGAACAGCAAAAGAGGATGTTGAGGAAGTATATCTGGTCGTTCCGGGAAAGGGAGAGTTTCTGATGAGACGCTCCTTTTCAAAAGGAATGTTTGATTATTATGAGATTCAGTGGCAGTTGGAGACGGAACTTTTTTCGTACTGTTTCCGGGTCAATGACGGTGAGGATTCCTGCTATTATAATCAGTGCGGAGTGTCGGATTCTATGATTGAGATGTATCATTTTCAGATCATGCCGGGATTTTCGACTCCGGACTGGGCAAAAGGCGCTGTCATGTATCAGATTTTTGTAGATCGTTTTTACAATGGAGATTCGTCCAATGATGTGCAGGATCGGGAATACATTTATATCGGAGAGCCATGTCAGCAGGTTACGGACTGGATGAGTCCGCCATCGGCAATGGATGTTCGCCGGTTTTATGGCGGGGATCTGCAGGGAGTATTGGATAAACTGGATTATTTAGAAGATTTAGGGGTTGAAGTGATCTATTTCAACCCATTGTTTGTGTCACCGTCCAATCATAAGTATGATATTCAGGATTATGATTATATCGATCCTCATTATGGAAAAATTGTGGCGGATGGCGGAGAGGCGCTGCCGGAAGGTGTTTTGGATAATAAGCAGGCTTCGATGTATCAGAAACGGACGGGGGATCCGGCGAATCTGGAAGCCAGCAATGCGTTGTTTGCAAGACTTGTGGATGAGATGCACAGGCGGGGGATGCGTGTGATTATAGACGGTGTGTTTAATCACTGTGGATCCTTTAACAAATGGATGGACCGGGAACGGCTCTATGAGAATCTGGACGGATATGAAAAGGGCGCCTATGTTTGTGCGGATAGTCCGTATCGAAGTTTTTTTAATTTCTTTGATGCAAAAGAAGGGGATTGGCCGTATAATGGAAGATATGATGGCTGGTGGGGACATGATACCCTGCCAAAGCTGGATTATGAAGATTCTCCGAAGTTAGAACAGTATATATTAGAAATTGCAAAAAAGTGGGTTTCTCCACCGTATAATGTGGATGGATGGCGGCTGGATGTGGCAGCAGATCTGGGATTCTCGAATGAGTATAATCATTTATTCTGGAAGGAATTTCGGAAAGTGGTCAAAAGCGTGCGGCCGGATGCATTGATTTTGGCTGAACACTATGGAGATCCGTCTGAATGGCTGATGGGAGACGAGTGGGACAGCGTGATGAATTATGACGCATTTATGGAACCGCTCACATGGTTTTTGACCGGTATGGAGAAACATAGTGATGAGCGGCGGAAAGATCTGTGGGGAAATGCAGATAATTTTGTGCGTTCCATGAATCATCATATGGCGTGCATGATGACACCGTCAATTCAGACGGCGATGAATGAATTGTCCAATCATGATCATTCTCGTTTCCTGACGCGGACGAACCACATTGTGGGTCGCGTGGGGGAAATGGGAGTTAAGGCTGCAAGCGAAGGAGTCAATCCGGCGGTTATGCGGGAGGCAGTTGCTGTGCAGATGACCTGGGTTGGTGCGCCGACTATATATTATGGAGATGAAGCCGGTGTCTGTGGATTTACGGATCCGGATAACCGGAGGACGTATCCCTGGGGACATGAGGATCAGGAGATGATCGCATTTCATAAGGAAATGATCCGGATTCATAAAGAGAATCCGGTGATTCGTACCGGCTCTCTGCGGATGCTGCGTTGGGAAGATAATATATTGACTTATGGAAGATTTCGCGGCGAAGAACAGATTGTTGTTGTGCTGAATAACAGCAAAGAGCTGAAGGAAGTGACGATTCCGGTCTGGAAGGCGGAAGTGCCGCTGAAAGGACGGATGCAGCGTCTAATGTATTCTTACGAAGAAGGGTACACGACGGAATATGACGAATACATCGTTGAGAACGGTGAAGTAGTATTGAATATGGGAAAACATTCCGTTATTGTAATGAAGACGATCTTGAATGAGGAAGAGTGTTTTGAATAAGAAAGAACGTTTTGAATGAGAAAGACAGTTTTGAAAGAAGAAAGACAGAAAGAAACGAAAAAGGAAAAGGAGAGGATAGACATGGCAGAGAAAAAGAAATTTTATATGACAACTGCGATTGCTTACACATCCGGTAAGCCGCATATTGGAAATACGTACGAGATTGTACTGGCAGATGCGATTGCACGCTATAAGAGAAGTCAAGGGTATGATGTGTTTTTCCAGACAGGAACAGACGAGCATGGACAGAAAATCGAACTGAAGGCACAGGAAGCGGGCGTTACTCCGAAGGAGTTTGTTGACAACGTGGCAGGAGAAATTAAGCGGATCTGGGATCTGATGGATACTTCTTATGATAAATTCATTCGTACAACCGATGACTATCATGAGAAACAGGTACAGAAGATTTTTAAAAAGCTGTATGATCAGGGCGATATTTATAAAGGATATTATGAAGGAATGTATTGCACTCCTTGTGAGTCTTTCTTTACAGAGTCACAGTTGGTTGATGGCAAATGTCCGGACTGCGGACGTGAGGTACAGCCTGCAAAGGAAGAGGCATATTTCTTCAAGATGAGCAAGTATGCAGATCGTTTGATCGAGCATATCAATACACATCCGGAATTTATTCAGCCGGTATCTCGTAAAAACGAGATGATGAATAACTTCCTGTTACCGGGACTGCAGGACCTTTGTGTATCCAGAACTTCCTTTAAATGGGGAATTCCGGTAGATTTTGATCCAAAACACGTTACTTATGTGTGGCTGGATGCGCTGACAAACTATATTACCGGTATTGGTTATGATTGTGATGGAGAAAGTACAGAACAGTTCAAGAAAGACTGGCCGGCAGATTTGCATTTAATCGGAAAAGATATCATCCGTTTCCATACGATTTATTGGCCAATCTTCCTAATGGCATTGGATCTTCCACTTCCGAAACAGATTTTCGGACATCCATGGCTTTTGCAGGGAGACGGAAAGATGAGTAAGTCCAAAGGAAATGTTCTGTATGCAGATGAACTGGTTGATTTCTTTGGCGTAGATGCAGTTCGTTATTTTGTACTTCATGAGATGCCGTTTGAAAATGACGGAGTGATTTCATGGGAGCTTATGGTTGAGCGAATGAACTCTGATCTGGCAAATACTTTAGGAAATCTTGTAAATCGTACAGTTTCTATGACAAATAAATATTTTGGAGGAACGGTTACAGATAAGGGAGCTGCAGAGGAAGTAGATGCAGATCTGAAGGCGGTAATGGAGAACGTTCCGAAACTGGTAGAAGACAAGATGAATGAATTGCGTGTAGCAGATGCTATGACAGAGATTTTCAACTTGTTTAAGAGATGTAATAAATATATTGATGAGACAATGCCATGGGTATTGGCTAAGGATGAGGCTAAGAAAGACCGTCTGGAAACAGTATTGTGGAATTTGATCCAGGGGATTTCCGCAGGTGCAGTGCTTTTGGAATCTTTCATGCCTTCTACAAGTAAAAAGATTTTGGAACAGCTGGGCGGCGGTCATGTAACAGATAAGCCGGAGATTCTCTTCCAGAGACTGGATATTGATGAGGTTCTGAAAAAAGTAGAAGAACTTCATCCGCAGGTGGAAGAAAAAGCTGAGGAAAAAGAAGAAACAGTTATTGACATCGAAGCTAAGCCGGAGATTACATTTGAGCAGTTCGGAGCAATGCAGTTCCAGGTAGGTGAGATCATTGCCTGTGAAGAGGTTAAGAAATCCAAAAAACTATTGTGTTCTCAGGTTAAGATCGGCTCTCAGGTAAAACAGATTGTGTCTGGTATTAAGGGTCATTATACACCGGAAGAAATGGTTGGGAAAAAGGTGATGGTTCTGGTGAACCTGAAACCTGCAAAACTGGCGGGTGTGTTGTCGGAAGGAATGCTGCTTTGCGCAGAAGATGCAGAGGGTAATCTGGCGCTTATGACACCGGAAAAGGAAATGCCGGCAGGAGCAGAAATCTGCTAATTCAATCAAATGAATGAATGCCATCAAATCTGCGGGATTTTGTCCGCGGATTGTGGAAAATGAAAGACGGACAGAAAGTACAGGAATATAAGCTGTGCTTTCTGCCTGTCTTTTTTATTTTCATGCATGCGATAAAACAGTCCGGTGTACTGCTTTGCGTTTTTTTGAGGGAAGTTTAAAAAAGAAGAGATGGGAAAAGGTGTCGAATTTACCTGACAGAATATACTAAAATCTACTATTTTTGTTGTGCTATGCTGAATGCGAAATCGGAGGTACCGGAAGGCAGACAAGCCTCGGAAGGGTACCGGAAAAATTTGAGCAGAGGTGAGTATGATGGAAAGACAGATACCAAAAAACGTACGTCAGATAGGAAATGTGAGCGATACTCCGAAAGTATATGTTGAGGATTATGTAGATACTTTTTTGTCACAGTTGTGTGATAAAGCGGGCGAGGTCCCGATGGGGGCGTTTCTGATCGGGGATCTGATCAACGCCGGGGAAGAAGAATATGTATACATATATGGGGCGGTTCAGATGCATGAATTAAAGGTCTCCGGCAATGAATATATTTTGGAAGAGGCGGTGTGGAAGGCCGCGTATGAGGACTGCAAGCAGTATTTTGAAGATGGGGAAATGCTGGGCTGGTTTGTGGCAAATCCGGGGGTTCCTTTGACTGTGGGGGAAGGGATTACAAAACTGCACAGAAAAGCATTTCCTAAAAACAATACGATTTTCATTTTGAAAGATCCGATTGAGCAGGAAGAGAAATACTTTGTGCATAAATTTCATGACCTGATGGAGCTGGGGGGACATTTTACATATTATGAAAAAAATCCATGCATGCAGAATTATATGATTTCCAGCAGAAAGAAAAATGGGGTGTGTCCCTCGGAAACTGTGGAAGATCGAGCTGCAAAGGACTTTCGAAGCCTTGTGCGCGCCAGGGAACAAAGGCAGGGGCAGCGCAGGACAAGCCGTCTGATGTATGCCATGAGCGCCTGTCTTGTATTGCTTGTAGTCATTATGGGAGTTGCGATGCTGAATAATTTTGACCGGATGAAAGCAGTGAAATCGATGATAGATGAGATCGGCAGTACTTCGGTGGCAGATGTGAAGGCGGAAGAAATTCATAAAAAAGCGGAAGAAATGGACAAGAAAGAGGAGGAAGAGGAGAAAGAAGAAAGTATAAAAGCGGAACCGGAGGCGGTGAAGGAAACAAGCGGAACCGTTACAGCAATTGTAGAGGAGAAAGAGAATCCGACAGAGTCGGTGCAAAGTCCGGAAGTGAAGGAAACAAAAGCAGAAGATACCGGACAGACCGGCGGTGTTGCGGCGCAAAGTGCAGAACTGGATTATAATGGGAAAAACGGGGTGTATGTTGTGGAAGAAGGAGATACACTTGCGATGATAAGTAAGAAAATATATGGGGATCTTTCTCATACAGACGCAATTTGTAAAATGAATGGGCTGGCAGACGGGAATCTGATTTATGTAGGACAGAAATTGCTATTACCGTAAAATAATGCTATACTATTTCCGTAATGGGCAGTGAAATGGATACGCCCAAAAGAGAGATGATGAATTAAGGGGTAGAATATGACTCAGAAGCAAAAGAAAAAACCATATTTAAAATTGGTAAAACCCTTGAATCTGGATGAGCTTAAAAAGAAGGCAAGGCAATATCGCAGAAGTCGTTTGAAGAAGTGGGGACTGCGGATTTTGCTGGGAGGAATGGCGGTATCGGGAACCTGGATGTTGATCACCAATCACGCCTATCATAAGACGTATCGATCCGCTTCTTATACAAGGGATACAGCGGACCATAGTGATTATGCAGCATTCGAAGATGGAATGATCCGTTATACAAGAGACGGGGTGACGTTTTTAAACCATAAGAATCAGGAACAGTGGATTCAGCCGGCACAGTTTAAAAATCCGGTGATCGATCTGGGAGAACATGTTTTTGCTGTTGCAGACGTAGGTGGAAATGCGATTCAGGTATTTACCGCAGAAGGCCTGAAAGGAGAGATTGAGACCAATCTGCCGATTGAAAAGGTGGCGGTATCCGGTCAGGGAGTTGTCAGTACGATTTTGAAAAATGAGTCTGCGCCAATGATCGTTACCTATGATGCGGTGGGAAATGTTCTTGTGGAGAACCAGGTTTCTATAACGGAAAACGGATATCCGGTAGCGCTGGAGATGTCGCCCGATGGAAAGGTTCTGATGGTTTCTTATCTTACATCTGAAGGCAGCGAATTAAAATCAAAGGTTGTCTGTTATAATTTTGAGAAAGATGGGGAGAGCCATATAAATCATCAGGTAGGAGCGGAAGAATATGCGGG
The DNA here is from genome assembly GCA_905203555.1 of uncultured Lachnospiraceae bacterium. Lineage (GTDB taxonomy): Bacteria > Bacillota > Clostridia > Lachnospirales > Lachnospiraceae > Schaedlerella. Next base: position 37,421 of record CAJKWK010000009.1, on the reverse strand, counting down.
ATCGATCGTGCCGGAGATTTATTTTATGAATGAGTCGACCGCTGTTGCGGTGGGCGATCATTCTTTTGCGATTTACGGAGGAAGAGCGGTTCCGGAAAAGAAACAGGAAGTGCAGCTGACACAGGAAATCAAGAGCTCCTTCCATACAGATAAATATATAGGGTTTGTACTTTTGAACGAGGAAAAATCCGGCTATGAAGTCAGGTTGTATAATCGGGCAGGCAAACAAGTGATGAACTATAAAATTGACGGAGAGTACAGCAACGTACAGATGATAAAGGATGAGATTATTATGTACGAAGGCTCCAGATGCTGTATCATTACGAAAACCGGGATCCCAAGATTTCAGGGAGATCTGAAAGTGGATATTATGTCAGTAGTTCCGGGATTCGGACTAAATAAGTACTATGTGATGAGTGCCAATGAGTTACGGGTCATTTATTTGACGATATAGGAGAAAGAGGATGGATAACTGGTTATTGATTATTGTAGGCGTTGTGTTTTTGATCAGTATCGTAGTTGGATATGTTCGCGGATTTTTTAAAATCGGAATGTCTTTGATTTCGACTGCTTTGACCATTGTTCTGGTAATTTTTCTGACCCCTTATGTGGGAGATGCATTGATTAAGTTTACGCCGATTGATGAAATGATAGAGGAAAAATGTGTAGAAACGCTTGTTCCGGAATTGTCAGCGGAGCTTTTTGAAGGGAAGGATCTGAGCGGAACTCCGTTTGAAGGTCTGGAAATGGAAGAGTTGAATGGGCTGTCTGAACTGGATCTGGAGCGATATGGGATTTCGGTGCATGATATACTGGGAGTTCTGGGAGAAATTCCGCAGGAACAGCAGATTCAGGAAATTGAAAATTCAAAACTGCCACATTTCCTGAAAGAAATGCTTTTGGAAAATAACAATACGATGATTTATGGGGAATTGGGAGTCAGTACATTTGCCGAGTATATGGCGGCTTATATCTCCAGAATGGTAATCTATCTGCTGTCCTTTTTGGTGACATTTCTCATTGTGGTTATTATCGTAAAAGCATTGATGGCGGCTGTGGATATTATAGGAGAATTGCCGGGCGTGGGATTTTTCAATCATTTAGGCGGAGCGATGGTTGGAGTGCTGGTAGCGCTCATGCTTGTGTGGCTGGGATTCCTCGTGATGACACTTTTATATACAACACCTGCGGGGCAGGCGACATTTGAGATGATTGAGAAGAGTAAGATATTGACTTTGTTATATGAAAAAAATATATTGCTTTCAAAACTGCTTTCTTTCTAGAGAAAATGAAGTTTATAAATATGCTATGCGGGAAGAAATGAAGGACGAGCCGGGAACGGTATCGCCTTCATTTTTTTTAACGGCCATGATACGATAAAACAATCCGGTGGACTGGTTTGTGCAGAAAAAATATATTGACATATACGAAGGAATGTGATATCTTTAAATAGTTGTAAAACAGATATGGGGGATTAGCTCAGTTGGGAGAGCGCCTGCCTTGCAAGCAGGAGGTCACGAGTTCGAATCTCGTATTCTCCACTTTAAGTCCGGACTCAGATGAGTCCGGATTTTTGTATAGAAAGATAAGATATAGATAGAGTGATATAGAAAGAAAAAGACATCCATAACGGATGCCTTTTTACGTTTTGAAATTATTTTGTACCGAAGATTCTGTCTCCTGCGTCGCCCAGTCCCGGACAGATATATGCATCGGCATTCAGTTCCCGGTCGATATGACCGACATAGAGCTGTACGTCCGGATGTGCGTCCTGTAAACGGCGGATGCCTTCCGGAGCGGCAATGATAGACATGAACTTAATCTTCTTTCCGCCATGCTGTTTGATGAAATCTACAGCAGCTACAGCAGAACCGCCGGTAGCGAGCATTGGATCGGTTACAACGATCAGACGCTCAGAAATCGGGTTAGGGAGCTTGCAGTAATATTCATGTGGTTCATGGGTTTCTTCGTCACGATACAGACCGATATGTCCGATCTTTGCAGTTGGAACCAAAGCCTGGATTCCGCTTACCATACCAAGACCGGCACGAAGAATCGGCACGATTGCCAGATTCTTACCATCGATAACTGGTGTCATACAAGTCTCCAGAGGGGTCTCAACCTCTACGTCTTTCAGTGGAAGATCTTTCAAAGCCTCATATCCCATCAACATGGCAATCTCTTCAACAAGAGCACGAAACTCAGCAGTTCCGGTAGTTTTGTCACGTAAGCGTGAAATCTTATGCTGGATCAAAGGGTGTGTCATTTCAATTACTTGATTCATAGATATTCTCCTCGTTTGTGAAATAGTATTCAATATAACTGTGAAGATTATACCATACTATTATGGAAATGTAAAAATAATCATTTATTTTTTTATCCCCCCATGGGGCTTGTGAGGGGGATTTTTTGAGTGCTATAATATCCCTATTCTCTGGTTGAACCAGAGAGGAAAGCAAAAGGGAGAATGATTATGAAGAGTGGAAATTATTGGAAACGTGCAGCTGCAGGGGCATTGGCGGCGATGCTGCTATTGACGGCTGCGGGCTGTGGAAAAAAGGATGAAAATCTTACGAAGGATCAGGGTGCGGAGTCCGGGCAGCAGGAGAAAGATGCTGTAGTTGTTACGATGCCGGTATCCTCTGAGCCGGAGGCCGGGTTTGATCCGGCATATGGCTGGGGCGCCGGAGAACATACTCATGAGCCATTGATACAAAGTACACTTACAACAACGACGGCGGATCTGAAGATCGGAAAGGATTTGGCAACAGATTATTCTGTCAGCGAGGACGGTCTGGTTTGGACAGTGAAGATCCGGGATGACGTATCCTTTACAGATGGGGAGCCGTTGACGGCAAAGGATGTAGCGTTTACTTATAATCATTGTCGGGATAAGAGTACGGTCAGTGATTTTACGATGTTAAAAGAAGCGGTTGCGGTGGATGAAACAACGGTAGAATTTCATATGGATCATCCGTATTCGATCTGGCCATATACGATGGCGGTGGTTGGAATTTTGCCGGAGCATGCGTACGATGAAAATTATGCGCAGCATCCGATCGGATCCGGACGCTATATTTTGAAACAGTGGGATAAAGGGCAGCAGGTGATTTTTGAGGCGAATCCGACATATTATGGCGAGGCCCCAAAGATGGAGAAAGTTACGGTGCTGTTTATGGAAGAGGATTCTGCGTTGGCGGCAGCGCGGGCAGGGCAGGTGGATGTTGCGCATACGGCGGCATCTTATAGTGAGCAGAGTATAGATGGCTATGAACTTCTGGCGGTGCAGACGGTGGACAACCGCGGATTTAATCTTCCGGCAGCAGAAGTGACGGAGAAAGAGGGAGTCGCTTATGGAAATGCATTTACTGCGGATGTAAATGTACGTCGGGCGATTAATCTGGGAATTGACCGGGATGAAATGATCCAGAATGTTCTGAATGGATATGGGACAAAAGCGTATAGTGTCTGCGACAAAATGCCATGGTATAATGAAGCGTGTGAAGTGGAGTATAATCCGGAAAGGGCAGTGGAGCTGCTGGAAGATGCCGGATGGAAAGCAGGGACTGATGGTATCCGGGAAAAGAACGGTGTGCGGGCAGCGTTTACACTGATGTTCAGCAACGGGGATTCGGTGCGTCAAGCTTTGGCGGAAGATACGGCAAATCAGTTAAAAGAACTGGGGATTGAAGTGAAGACAGAAGGTGTCGGCTGGAATGTGGCTTATGACCGGGCGCAGTCTGAACCGTTGTTGTGGGGATGGGGTGCGCATACACCAATGGAATTATATAATATTTATCATACAGACAGTAATGGCGAAGGAAATGGATTTGCACGTTATTCTCCGTATGCAAATGAAACGGTAGATCGTTATATGGATGAGGCGCTTGCGGCGCCATCGGCAGAGGATTCGTATGAATTGTGGAAACAGGCACAGTGGGATGGAACGACAGGAATTACGCAGGAAGGGGATATCCCATGGATCTGGCTGTGTAACATTGACCATCTGTATTTTGTCAGAGATGGGCTGAAAGTTGCGGAGCAGAAAATTCATCCTCATGGCCATGGGTGGTCTATTGTTAATAATGTAGATCAGTGGAGTTGGGAATAGGAGAGAAATGAAAGAGAAGGATACAAGAAGATATGCAAGAGTAATTGTGAGAAAATTGGTCCGCCTGTTGCTCTTGCTGTTGTTTACCAGTGTGACGGCGTTTGTTTTGATGAAGGCATCGCCGATTGACCCGCTGCAGGCAAATGTGGGGCAGGCGGCACTTGGGTCGATGAGTGCGGAACAGGTTGCAAAATTGGAAACATACTGGGGAACCGGAGAAAATCCATTGAAACAATACATATCCTGGCTGGGAGATTTTGTGAGGGGGGATATGGGAGTGTCACTTTTGTACCGTCAGCCGGTGGGGGAGGTGCTGGCGGTACGACTTCAGAATTCTTTGCTGCTTATGGTGACTGCATGGGTGCTGTCCGGAGTGCTGGGAGTTGCATTGGGAGCGGCAGCGGGCATGAATCAGGGCAGGCGGGTTGACCGCTGGATCAAAGGGTATTGTCTGGTGATATCCAGCACGCCTGCGTTTTGGCTGGCAATGCTTTTGCTGATGGTTTTTGGCGTATGGCTGAAAATTTTCCCGATCGGACTAAGTGTACCGATTGGTGTGGCGGCTGCGGATGTTACTTTTCTGGATCGTATACAGCATTTTATATTGCCTGCAGTGACGCTGAGTATTACCGGTATTGCAAATATTGCGCTGCATACGCGTGAGAAAATGATTGAAATTGCAGAAAGTGAGTATATGCTGTTTGCCCGGGCGAGGGGAGAAAAGGGCTGGAAACTGTTTTGGAATCATGGACTGAGAAATATTCTTCTTCCGGCGATGACCTTGCAGTTTGCCTCTATTAGTGAGATTTTTGGTGGTTCTGTTCTGGTGGAGCAGGTATTCTCTTATCCGGGGCTTGGACAGGCGGCGGTTGCGGCCGGGCTTGGAAGTGATATGCCTTTACTGATGGCGGTTACGGTGGTAAGCGCCTTATTTGTGTTTGGTGGAAATTTAATCGCAGATGTGCTTTATCGAATCGTGGACCCCAGAATTCGAAAAGGGGGTGCGCGGTTATGAAGAAGAAACGTTTGAGAAACCGCAGAGAACGTGTTTTGGCAGGATTGATTGCGGCAACTATATTTTTACTTTGTGTTTGTATAGGAGGGAGTTTCTGTACGGAAGCGGCGGTAGAAACTGATTTTTCCAGAAAAAATCTGGCTCCGTGTCTTACCTATCTGTTTGGAACAGACTGGCTTGGAAGAAATATGCTGGCGAGAACCCTCAAAGGACTTTCTGTCAGTATTTTACTTGGGGTGATTTCGGCAGGCGTAAGTGCAGTGATTGCGTTGGTTCTCGGAGTTGTTTCGGCGACTATGGGGAAGACGGCGGATGAGGTTGTTTCGTTTTGTATTGACTGGATCATGGGAGTGCCGCATATCTTGCTGCTGATCTTGATATCGGTTGCACTTGGAAAAGGATTTCGAGGCGTGGCGGTAGGGATTGCTCTGACGCATTGGCCATCGCTGGCGAGAGTGATTCGGGCAGAAGTGATTCAGCTTCGGGAAAGTCCTTATATTCAGATCGCAGAAAAACTGGGAAAGAGTAAATGGTATCTTGTTCGGAAACATATGTTGCCACATTTGCTGCCGCAGTTTTTTGTGGGATTGGTGTTGCTGTTTCCGCATGCGATTTTGCATGAAGCGAGCGTAACATTTTTGGGATTTGGTTTATCTTCCGAGCAGCCGGCAATCGGAGTGATCTTGTCAGAGGCTATGCGATATCTGGTGACAGGACAGTGGTGGCTGGCAGTATTTCCGGGAGTGCTATTGGTCGTGGTCGTGGGATTATTTTATACAATGGGAGAGAATCTGCGGAAATTAACAGATCCGGGGAGTGTGCATGAGTGATATGAATCAGGAACAAAAGAAACTATTAAAGATACAAAATTTGAGAATCTCGTTTACTCAATATGAGCGGGGCTTGAAGCAACGAACATTTGAAACGGTGCGTGGAATGGATCTGGAAGTATGTGCAGGTGAAATGGTAGCGGTTGTAGGGGCAAGCGGTTCCGGCAAGAGTCTTCTGGCACATGCGGTAATGGGACTGCTTCCGTACAATGCATGCATGAGCGGAGAAATTCTGTACTGTGGGGAGCGGTTGACGAAGGAGCGGCAGGAGCAGCTGCGTGGGCGGGAAATTGTTTTGGTTCCTCAGAGTCTGGAGTATCTGGACCCTTTGATGAAAGTAGGTCGTCAGATTCGCAGAGGGCGAAAAGATGAACAGACGAGACAGAAGCTAAGGGATATTTTTAAGCGGTATCATTTGAAAGAGGAAGTGGAAACACTCTATCCGTTTGAATTATCGGGAGGGATGAACCGGCGGATTTTGATTTCCACGGCAATGATTGAGAATCCGAAACTGGTGATCGCAGATGAACCGACACCGGGGTTGGATTTGAAAACGGCAAAGCGTGCGATGGGACATTTTCGGGAGTTGGCGGATATGGGAGCGGGAGTGCTGATGATTACCCATGATTTGCAGCTTGCGATAGAGACGGCGGACCGGATTGTTGTATTTTATGATGGCAAAACGATCGATGAGGCTTTGCCGGAGGATTTTGCACAGGAGCTTACGTTAAAACATCCGTATACAAAGGCGTTGTGGCGGGCGATGCCGAAACATGAATTTGAATATGAAATAAAACAGGGGAAATGAAACAATGAAATTGGAAGTAAAACAGTTGTCGTTTTCGTATCAATGCCGAGGTGAGCGAAGCAAGGGGAAACAGATTCTGAGAGATTTTAGTTTAGCTGTGGAAGATGGAGAGCGAGTGGGCTTAATCGCTCCGAGCGGATTTGGAAAAACAACGTTGTGCAGGTTGTTGGCGGGATATTTACAGGCGGATGCCGGTGAAATTCTTTTGGATGGAAAACCGCTGACGGCGTATCCGAGATATTGTCCGGTGCAGATGATCTGGCAGCAGCCGGAACAGGCAGTGAATCCACTTCTTCGCATGAGAGATGTCATTGCAGAAGGGGATGAGGTGGAGGAAAGGATATTGGAAGCGCTGGGGATTCGACAGGAGTGGATGACACGGTTTCCGTCGGAATTGTCCGGTGGGGAATTACAGCGATTCTGTATTGCAAGAGCGCTGGGGAAACGAACACAGTTTCTGCTGGCAGATGAAATCAGTACAATGTTGGACTTGATTACGCAGAGCCGGATATGGCATTTCTTAATAGAAGAAACGAGTCGGAGAAATATTGGGATGCTCGTAGTCAGTCATGACAGGGAATTGCTGGAATGTGTTTGCACGCGATTGGTGGAAATGATATAATGATTGCATTACATGCAATCCAAGCCGATTTATCGGCTTGCTGCAACCTTGTTGCAGATTATACCCGGCAATCCACTACTTGACAAGTAAATGCCCTGCGGGCGCTTCCTTGTCTGCGTTAGTGGTATAATGATTGCATCAATACATAGCTGAAGAGGGAATAAAAAGATGAGTACATATTCACAGGAGTGTGAACAGAAATTATCACATACACACGAGCATGATCATAACCACAATCACGATCACGATCACAATCACGACCATGGTCATGAGCATGACCATGGACAGCATCATCATGTCCACAGTACAGAAGAGAAGCGGGCGGTTGTGAATCGACTTTCAAAAGCGATTGGGCATTTGGAGTCTGTCAAGCGAATGGTAGAACGGGATGAGGATTGCAGTGAAGTGTTGATTCAGTTGGCGGCGGTGCGTTCAGCAATCAATAATACAGGAAAATTGGTTTTGAAAAATCATATTAATCACTGTATTGTAGAAGCGGTTGAAGAAAATGACAAGGAAGCGATTGAGCTGCTGAATCAGGCGATTGATAAGTTTATTAAATAAGCAGGTTAAGAGCAGGAAAAAGGATATGTGTGACATCAAGAAACAGGAATGGTTTGGAAAAACGGAGAGAATGGACGGGAAGTTCTGCAAGGGGCATCCGGTCTTTTTTTACTGTGTCTATATTATTCTTACTTTATGTGACGAACTGCGGAATCAATTAATTATAGAAGCTCCCCTTTTTATAATCAAGAAACATGGCTTTTGAAAATTGGTATATGATTTCGGTCATTTCGTCGATAGAAACAGGCATTTGATCTTTCATCCATTTCAGAACCATACTGACAACACCGGTATTTTGAAAATATGCGGGATAAAAGAGGTGAGGATCAGACTCCTGATTTAATGTGATCTGCACATGAAGTTCGATGATCTGTTGGCAATAACGTTCACTTCGTTCACAATTACAAAATAGTTTAATGATCTCATTTTTTATAAAATTATTTAAATAATGCCGGATAACATCTTTATTCAAGACTTGCAGGTTTTCCGTAGATGTTTCCGGATTGATTTCACATATTTTTTTTACCTCATTTAAAAGAATATCATAGATAAGGTTATCGATATATCCATATCGTTCGTAGAAAGTGGATCGGTTGATTTTTGCTTCTTTGCATAAGTCAACAACCGAAATTCTATGAGGATCTTTGTTTCGGCATAATCGAAGAAATGCAGTTTTTATGGCATGTTCACTTTTTAAAATCCGTTTATCCATTTATTTTTCTTTCCTTTTTAAGATAACCGACAAATGTCGTATTTTGTTGGCTGACTTTATCCTAACAAGCTTTATAATAAAAGTAAAGTATAAACGTCAGGAGGATAAGAAAATGAGATTAGAAAACAAAGCAATCGTAGTGACCGGAGCTTCTTCCGGAATGGGGAAAGTTATTGTTGAAACATTTGTGAAAGAAGGAGCTTCTGTTATCGCTGTTGCAAGACGGAAAGAAAGACTGGATGCGCTTGCAGAGTCTTTGGCAGGTGAAACAGGAAAAATCATCCCGTATGTAGGAGATATTTCTAATAAAGAAGTGTGTGAAGATATGATCGACACTTGTGTAAAAGAATTCGGAAAATTAGACGTATTAGTAAATAATGCCGGTGTTATGGATGATATGTCAACTGTTGCGAATAGCACGGATGAAAAATATGATTTTGTTATGGGAGTAAATGTATACGGTCCTTTTGCCGCAATGAGAAAAGCGGTGAATGTATTTCTTGCTCAAGGAAATGGAGGAAATATCATTACGATTTCTTCGGTTGGCGCAAAACATCAAGCTGCCGGCGCAATCTATGGCGCATCAAAAGCGGCGGTAAATGCGATATGTCGTCACACAGCTTTTACGTATCGGAAAGAAAATATTCGTTGCAATGTGATCGCTCCGGGTGGAATCAACACGGAAATCGGTACATCAATGGGAGCGCCAAATGTAGATGGCTATACAAGGATTCAAGGTGTTCAAGCACTTATGCCGGGAATGGGAGAAGGAATTGATATTGCGAATGCGGCATTGTTCCTTGCCAGTGATGAGTCTTCTTTTGTCAGCGGTCAGATTCTTGCTGTTGACGGAGGCTGGACAGCATTTTAAATCTTACAATAAAGGGAAAAAGTGGATCGGCCCCCTTTTTGTCTGATTGATGAGGCTCTTTTTTGATATTTGAATGCCAGATAAATTTTTGCACAAAAAAAGGCTACGCACTAATCTTTAGTGTGTCAGCCTTTTTTAAGAGGCGCAGACCGGATTTGAACCGGTGAATCAGGGTGTTGCAGACCCACGCCTTACCACTTGGCTACTGCGCCTAACTATGAGCACTTAGCATGCGTCTTTTGCGTGCTTACGTGCGATGCGTGTCGTCGCCGTTAGTGAGCTTTGTAAACTTACCAGACGACGTAGTGACTCCAACGGGAATCGAACCCGTGTTACCGCCGTGAAAGGGCGATGTCTTAACCGCTTGACCATGGAGCCGAAATATTGATTTGTCGCTCAGACAGCGACCGATAATTATAATATCACAAGCGGCAGCGGAATGCAAGACTTTTTTTGAAAAAATTCAATATTATAATAAAAATAAGATTAGGAAAGTCGAAAAGCGATGGTTTGGAGGAAAATCAATGCAATATAACCATGAAGTGATTGTGCCAAATGAAGATCTGCCATTTAAGATGTTTTTATTTGAAGGGGAACATGGAAATTATTTTCGGGACAGGCATTGGCACCGGTCAATTGAGATTTTTGCAGTATTTAAAGGGAGTCTGACGTTTTATCTGAATGATATAGAACAGCAATTGCATCCGGGAGAGTTTGTGATTGTGAATTCTAATGAGATTCATGCAATTGATGCGCCTTGTCCCAATCAGACGGTTGTCGTTCAGATGGCACTGAAAACATTTCAGGATTATTTTACGGAAGAACAGTATATTCGGTTTACTCACGAATCTACGACTCAGGACGCCGAGGTGATGCGATTGGTGGAAGAGATGTACAAAATATATACGGAGAAAGCGGCCGGATATGAGATGCGTGTGAAGAGCGGATACTATATGCTTTTGTATCTGTTGGTGACAAAGTATCGGGAATTGGATGTCAGAGAAGAATTGCTGAAACAGAATCGGAAGTTGAATAGATTGACGTTGATTACTAATTATATAAAGGAGCATTATCAGGAAGAATTGTCGTTGGAATCTCTGGCGGAGATTTTTGGCTATGCTCCGGCATATTTGTCCAGAATGTTTCAGAAGTATGCGGGAATTAATTATAAAGATTATTTGCAGAGTGTGCGGGTGGAGTATGCAGTGGGGGAACTGTGCCGCACAGATCACACGTTGAGCGAGGTGGCTTTGAACAATGGGTTTCCAAACAGCAGAGCATTTGCAAAGGCATTTCAGAAAAAATATGGGATGCTGCCGAGTGAATATCGAAAACAAAATCAGAAATAACCGGGGTGAGAAACGATGTTTGGAAAAAGGACAAAAAAGTGCTGTTTTTTGGATAAATAAGTGGTCGAAACAGGCTGGGAACGTTTGGTATCATGGACTCAATAAGACAAAGGGAAAAAAGAAGGAGGCCTATGATGCGGATTCAAAATGTGAATGATGAGTCATTCAAAAAATATGGAAAAGTTCTGACAGGATATCATGTGGATGGGATTCTGAAAGAAATGGAACATACGCCTCTGACAAGAGATGTTGTTTATGTTCCGTCTGTGGAAGTGCTGGAGGCGCTGCCGGATGCCGATGAGCTGAAGAATCGCGGGTTTGGCGGACTCCCGATCCAGATTGGGTATTGCAATGGAGAGAATCAGAAGTTGAACGGATTGGAGTATCACCGGTCTTCTGAAATTAACATTGCGGTCAATGATCTGGTTTTGCTGCTTGGGGTGGAGCAGGATGTGGAATCAGACTGGACGTATGATACTTCTCGTGTGGAGGCTTTTTTAGTACCGGCAGGAACTGTCGTTGAGGTGTATGCGACAACTTTACATTATGCGCCTTGTACTGCGCAGGGAGAAAATGGATTTCGGTGTGTGATTGTACTTCCGGAGGGAACGAATACAGAACTGGATTTTCCGGTGGATGCCAAAGGGGAAGAACGGCTGCTCACTGCGAAAAATAAGTGGCTGATTGCTCATGAAGAGGCGAATATAGAAGGTGCTTTTTGTGGGCTGAAGGGTGAAAATATTACGCTGGATGATTAGAAAAAATAAGGATTCAAAATAATAGGGATTCAAAAAAATAGGGATTCAAAATAAGTCGTGGATTTGAGAAAGGTTGGTAAAGAAGAATGAAAAATATGCCAGAATTAAAAATTGGAGTAGTAGCGGTCAGCAGAGATTGTTTTCCGGAGAGCTTGTCTGTGAGCAGAAGAGAGGCGCTGATGGAGGCGTATACGAAGAAGTATGGGGAAGCGGATATCTATGAGTGCCCGATCTGTATTGTAGAAAGTGAAATTCATATGGTGCAGGCGCTGGAAGATATTAAGGCCGCCGGCTGTAATGCGTTGGTTGTTTACCTTGGCAACTTTGGACCGGAGATATCAGAAACGCTGCTTGCGAAACATTTTGAAGGACCGAAGATGTTTGTTGCCGCAGCTGAGGAGCGAGGGGATAACTTGATTCAGGGACGTGGAGATGCATATTGTGGTATGCTGAATGCAAGTTATAATCTGAAATTGAGAAATATCAAAGCGTATATTCCGGAGTATCCGGTGGGAACTGCTGAAGAATGTGCAGATATGATCGCAGAGTTCCGCCCGATCGCAAAGGCAGTGATTGGATTACAGAGTCTGAAGATTATCAGCTTTGGACCGCGCCCGTTGAATTTCCTTGCCTGCAATGCACCGATTCAGCAGCTTTATAATCTGGGAGTTGAAATTGAGGAAAATTCAGAGCTGGATCTTTTTGAGGCATTTAACAAACATGCAGGAGATGAGCGGATTCCGGCAGTGGTAAAAGAGATGGAAGAAGAACTTGGTGCAGGAAATAAGAAACCGGAGATTCTGGAAAAACTGGCCCAGTATGAGATCACTCTGAAGGATTGGATTGAAGAGCACAGAGGATATCGTAAATATGTTGCGATTGCAGGAAAGTGCTGGCCGGCATTCCAGACACAGTTCGGATTTGTTCCGTGTTATGTCAACAGCCGTTTGACCGCCCAGGGAATTCCGGTGTCCTGTGAAGTGGATATTTATGGTGCATTGAGTGAATTTATCGGAACGGTTGTGAGCGAAGACACAGTAACTCTGCTCGACATCAACAACAATGTGCCGGCAGATATGTATAAAGAAGATATTGAAGGCAAATTCCCATATACACACAAAGATACTTTCATGGGATTCCATTGTGGAAATACAGCATCCGGTAAGCTGTCCTTCTGTGAAATGAAATATCAGTTGATTATGGCGCGTTCTCTCCCGGAAGAGGTGACACAGGGAACGTTGGAAGGTGATATTGTGCCTGGCGATATTACATTTTTCCGTTTGCAGAGTACAGCAGATTGTCAGCTGCGCGCGTATATTGCACAGGGAGAGGTACTTCCGGTTGCAACGCGTTCCTTTGGATCAATCGGAGTGTTTGCAATTCCGGAAATGGGAAGATTTTATCGTCATGTGCTGATTGAGAAGAATTTCCCGCATCATGGTGCAGTTGCTTTTGGAAATTATGGAAAAGCATTGTTTGAGGTGTTCAAATATATTGGGGTTCCGGTAGAAGAGATTGGTTACAATCAGCCGGCAGGTGTGAGATATCCGACAGAGAATCCATGGAAATAAAGAAGGAGAAGAAGGATGTTATATATAGGTATTGATTTGGGAACATCGGCGGTAAAGCTGCTGTTGATGGATGAAACAGGCAAGATTCATAATATTGTGTCAAAGGAATATCCGATTTCTTTTCCGCATCCGGGCTGGTCAGAACAGAATCCGGAGGACTGGTTTGCACAGTCCATGGAAGGGATGAAGGAATTGATTGCAGAATGTGACAAATCTCAGGTGGCTGGAATCGGGTTTGGCGGACAGATGCATGGGCTTGTGGCATTGGATGCGGACGATCAGGTGATCCGCCCGGCAATTCTTTGGAATGACGGACGGACTACAAAGGAGACGGAGTATCTGAATGAAGTGATTGGCAGGGAAACGTTGTCAAAATATACGGCAAATATTGCATTTGCTGGATTTACCGCGCCGAAGATTCTCTGGATGAAAGAGAATGAACCGGATAAGTTCGCTCGTATCAGTAAGATTATGCTGCCGAAAGACTATCTGGCATATATGTTGTCGGGAGTGCATTGCACCGATTATTCAGATGCATCGGGAATGCTTTTGTTAGATGTGGAGCATAAATGCTGGTCTAAGGAAATGATTGAAATCTGTGGAATCCGTGAGAAACAACTTCCGAAATTGTTTGAGAGTTATGAGGTTGTCGGTACACTGAAGGCGGAGATTGCGAGCGAATTGGGACTTGCGGAACAGGTGAAGGTAGTTGCGGGTGCCGGAGACAATGCGGCGGCAGCAGTTGGAACAGGAACAGTTGGAGATGGAAGATGCAATATTTCCCTCGGAACTTCCGGAACGATCTTTATTTCCAGCAAAAACTTTGGTGTGGACGAACACAATGCATTGCATTCCTTTGATCATGCTGATGGAAATTATCATTTGATGGGATGTATGCTTAGTGCCGCATCTTGTAATAAATGGTGGATGGACGAGATTTTAAAGACCAAGGAGTATGGAGAGGAACAGAAGAAGATTACCAGGCTGGGAGAAAACCACGTATTCTATCTTCCTTATCTGATGGGCGAACGTTCCCCTCACAACGATCCGAAGGCGAGAGCAACATTTACCGGAATGAGCATGGATACTACAAGAGAGGATATGACTTTAGCGGTATTGGAAGGTGTGGCATTCGGTTTGCGAGATTCCCTGGAAGTGGCAAGAAGTCTTGGGATTCAGATTGAGCGGACAAAAATCTGCGGCGGTGGAGCCAAGAGTCCGCTTTGGAAGAAGATTATCGCAAATGTGATGAATCTGAAGGTAGATGTGATCGAAAGCGAGGAAGGACCGGGATACGGCGGCGCTATGCTGGCAGCAGTGGGCTGCGGTGCATTTGAAAGTGTGGAAGAAGCAGCAGAGAAACTGGTAAAAGTAGTGGATACGGTTGAACCGGAGGCGGATCTGGTAGAGAAGTACGAAGAGCGATACCAGCAGTTTAAAAACATATATCCGGCGATGAAGGAATTGTTTCAAAAAATGTGATTCTTGAATTTAGAATTTACATAAAATAGAAAATCGAAAACCTAAGAAGAACCTCTCGAGTGGAAAGGCGTGCTGTCAAAATCTGCCCGAGGGGTTCTAATTTGTAAAATCCCTTATTTGTGAAATATGCCATCTTGTTTTTGGAATCATCTTATGCTATTTTACTCCTACACAAACGGAGTTCTATCCGTTTAATATCAATTCTATTTAACAGGTCTCATTTTCGGCGCTTATGATTCTGAGCATTTATCCGATGATGAAACAACAGACAACAGAAAATATGGGGAGTTTATAGTAGAAACCACTTTTACATCATCTTTTGGTATGATAAGATGAGGGTGAAGATGCAATGATCAGATGGATGCGTTTCTTTGGCGGGAAGTGCAGGGAGGATTTTGAACATATGGCTAAGAAAGATGAATATATTGGAGAGGCTTACGAGGTGCTGCAGCGTCTGAGCGCAGATGAACTGAAACGTTTGGAATATGAAACCCGTCAAAAAGCAATACGAGATTATAATACGCAGATGAACAGTGCGGAAAGAAGGGGAATCCAGCAAGGGATAGAACAAGGAAGAAAGCAAGGAATAGAACAGGGAATAGAACAAGGAAGAAGGCAGGGCGTATGTTCTATTGTTAAAAAGTTATGGAAAAAGGGAACTTCCATAGAGGAGATTGCGGATTTGCTGGATATGAAAGCAGAAGATATAGAAGTTCTGATAAAGGAATCAGAGGGCTGATAAATGTAGGTGAAGTGTCGGAAGTGGCACTTCACTTGTTTATTTTTGCGTTCATGGGAGAAATCCCTTTACATAATCGCGAGGTGTGCTAAGATTAATTTGATTATGAAAAAAGAAGTAGAAATTGGAATGTATAAGGATTGTAAGAATGAGGATTCAATATCGGAAACGAATGGATGGCGTTGAAATTGTGCGGTGTTATGGAAATGATTCCAAAGTTGTGCTGCCGGAGAACATTGAGGGAAGTCCGGTAAAGCGGGTTGCTGCATATGCATTTTCGGCGAGAAAACAGAAAGAAGATCAGGATGTTCTGGAAATTGAAACAAGTGAATCGTTCCTGTCAGAAAATCGAGAACAGCTGCTGGCAGGGGATTTTATAGAAGAGATTGTATTCCCGGATTCTGTTGAAGAGATTGGGAATTATATTTTTTATGGGTGCAGAGAATTAAGGCGGCTGAGTTTCTCGGATTCGCTGATGCGGCTGGGGAGCGGTGCGTTTACCGGATGCGGGAAGCTGCGGTATTTGACAGTGCGTTTGAGGAAAGGACAGCAGACTTGTGTAAAAGAGATTTTGGGGGAATTGTGGCAAAGAATGGATGTGACCTTTCAAAAAGAAACTCAATTCATTGAGCTGGTGTTCCCGGAACATTACGAAGAGGCAGTGGAGAATACACCGGCAAGAATTTTATTTACACAGCATCATGGAACTGGGAATCTTTATCGTCAGTGTTTTTATGACCGGATGCTGGATTATCGGAAGTATGACGAATTGTTTCCTTTGGCGTTGGCGCAGGATAAATTGCCGGTTCTTGTGGATCTGGTTTTCTGCCGCCTTCAGAGCGGATATGAACTGACGAGACATCATCAACGAATCTATGAGGCTTATATTAGAGAACATCTAGTGGAAATTACGGAATATCTGGTGGAGAGAGAACAGATTGAACGACTGCGGCAAATCTCGGAGTGGAAATTCTGGACGGATGAGGCTTTGGATGCAGGCGTGCAGTCTGCGGCTGAGTGCAAAAAGACGGAACTTGTGGGAGTTTTAATGAATGAAAGGCACAGGTTGCTTGATGGTAAACAACCGGCGGGAAGGAAACGACGATTTGAATTATAAGGAAACAGCGGAACAACTGGAGCTGATTGGTCAAAAGATCTTGTGTGCGGCGCGGGATGAACTGTATCTGGGGATGCGGTTTCTGGATGTGGCGTTGAGCAGTTTTCGGTATCAGATGGATACCGAAGTAAGTCCGTTTGGGACAGATGGAGCAGTGATTTATTTTCATCCGAGGGAATTGGGCGGCAAGTACCGTCAAAACCGGATTCTTGTAAATCGAGGATATTTGCACATGGTGTATCATTGCTTGTTCCGGCATATGTTGAAAATTGTCCCGGAACAGGATGACAGTGGAAAAGAATTGGCAGATCGATATTGGAATCTGGCCTGCGATATTGCAGTGGAGCGCTTGATCGATCGGAATATGCATCGTTCGGTGCGATATTCCCGGAGTCTGCGAAGAAGGGAAACATATCGAAAATTGGAGATAGATGTGGAGGAGACTTCGCACAGGCGGGACGGAAAACCGAAAAAGAAAGTACTGAATGCGGAAAGAATTTATAAAGAATTATTTCAATGGAAGTTATCTGAAAAAGAATTGGAGCAATTGGAACAGGAATTTTTTGTAGATGATCACAGATATTGGGAAAATAAGAAGAATCCTCCAAATCAGCCAAATCCTGAATTGAATCAGAAATGGCAGAAAATCAATGAACAAATGGAGACAGATCTGGAAACTTTTTCGAAAGAAACTGCTGAGAAAAGCGGAGATTTATTGGGACAGCTTGTGATTGAGAATCGAGAAAGGCAGAGCTATCGGGAATTTTTACGGAAGTTTTCTGTAATACGCGAAGAACTGGGAATCGATCCGGATACTTTTGATTATGCTTTTTATAGTTATGGCCTGTCTCTATATGGCAATATGCCGTTGATTGAACCGCAGGAAACAAAAGAGGTGAAAAAAATCCGGGATTTTGCAGTGGTAATTGACACATCTATGTCCTGCTCCGGCGATACAGTGCGGAAATTTCTGGAAGTGACCTATGATGTGCTGAGCGGGAAAGAGCAGTTTTTTCAAAAGGTGAATGTGCATATTATCCAATGCGATGAGGAAGTGCAGTCAGATGTTAAGATTACTTGCGAGGAAGAGTTAAAAGCATATATGGAAAATCTGACCCTGTATGGGGAGGGCGGAACGGACTTTCGTCCGGCATTTTCCTATGTAGATGAATTGGTGCGTCAGGGAGCGTTCGAAGATCTGCGGGGGCTGCTTTATTTTACGGACGGATATGGAATCTATCCGAAAAAAATGCCTGTGTATCAGACGGCATTTGTATTTCCGGAGGAGGATTACGCAGAGGCAGAAGTTCCGGCATGGGCGATGAAAGTGGAACTGGATGAAGGTTGAGAAAGGACAGACTATGGATATTAAACGTGCAAAAAAGGAAATTCAGAATACGATCGAGGCATATCTGGCGAAGGATGAATTCGGGGAGTATCGGATTCCGTCAATCAGGCAGAGACCGATGCTGCTGATGGGACCGCCGGGAATAGGAAAGACGCAGATCATGGAGCAGATTGCGAAAGAATGCAGGATTGGTCTTGTGGCATATACGATTACGCATCATACGCGGCAGAGTGCGGTCGGATTGCCCTTTATTCAGCAAAAAAGTTATCAGGGAAAGCAGTTTTCGGTGACAGAATATACGATGAGTGAAATTATCGCATCGGTATATGAGAAGATGGAACAGACCGGAATCTGCGAGGGAATTTTATTTATCGATGAGATTAACTGTGTATCTGAAACTTTGGCGCCGACGATGCTGCAGTTCCTACAGGGAAAAACGTTTGGCAATCAGAAACTGCCGGAGGGATGGATCATCGTTGCGGCAGGAAATCCACCGGAATATAATAAATCGGTCCGGGAGTTTGATGTGGTGACGCTGGACCGACTGAAGAAGATGGATGTAGAGGCAAATTTTGAGGTGTGGAAAGAGTATGCTTATCAACAGGGGATTCATCCGGCAGTAATCTCATATCTGGAATTGAGAAAGCAGAATTTTTATCGGATTGAAACAACGGTAGACGGCAAGCAGTTTGCGACCGCAAGAGGATGGGAAGATTTATCACAATTGATACAGGTTTATGAATCAATCGAAAAAAAGGTTGATCGGGATGTGGTATTTCAATATATTCAGCACCGGAGGATTGCAAAAGATTTTGCAAATTATCTGGAACTGTATAATAAATATAAAACAGAATATGGAATCGAAGAGATCCTTGCGGGAAAATGGAGCCCGATTACACTTCAGAAAATCAGAGCGGCGGCTTTGGATGAACATTTTAGTGTGGTAAGTTTGCTGAGCGGAAGAGTTGGAGAATTATTTACGGAGTGTTGTAAGCGGGATGCATATGTCTCAAAGATTTATGAATACATGAAATATTACAGGGATCATCAGGATCAATTAACGGCTGAAGAAGTGTACCATAAGGCGGAAGAAGATTTTGCGCTGCTTTGTAAAGAAGAATTGTTGACTCGAAAAGAAGAACAGACATGGAAAAGGGCGCTGGATTTTCTGGATCGGGCTGTTATGGAAGTTCGCGGGAACATGCAGGCAGAAGGGGCATCCTATGAACGGGTGAAAAAGATGTTTGAAAAGGAAACAGACAATTTGGAAGAACTGTGTGCAGCGGCAAAAGAAACATTGCAGAATGCATTTGATTTTTTGGAAGCCGCCTTTGGAGAGAGTCAGGAAATGATCTTTTTTGTGACAGAATTAAATTCTAACTCATATGCGATGTGGTTTATTCAGGAAAATGGATCGGATTCTTATTATCGGTATAATAAAGGGATTTTGTTTGAGCAGAGGCAGATGGAAATTCTGGGAGAGATGGAAGGCGTAGAAGCGGCTCTGGAACGGGGGATTTATTAATATGGATAACTTGATGTTCAGTTTGAATGCGACAGTGCCGGTCTTTCTTATGATGGTGCTGGGGCTGGTGTTTCGGAAACTCGGCTGGATGGATGCGGAATTTGCAAATAAGATGAACAAGTTTGTGTTTTTGGTTCCGTTGCCGGTGCTGGTATTTGAAGATCTGGCTACAGTAAATTTTGCGGAAGTGTGGGACACACGCTTTGTATTATTTTGCTTTTTTGTTACGCTTGTCAGCATTGGGCTTGCAGCGGGGATTTCTTGTCTTTGGAAGGATAAAAGTCTGCAGGGCGAATTTATTCAGGTGTCGTACCGCAGCAGTGCGGCGTTGCTGGGCGTGGCGCTGATTCAGAATATTTATGGTGATGCGGGGATGGCGCCGCTGATGATGATTGGAAGTGTTCCTTTATATAATGTGATGGCTGTTGTAGTGTTGTCGTTTTTTCATCCGGAGAGAAAAGGGATCGATCGTGAAGTGATGAAACGGACACTGAAAGGGATTGTGACGAATCCGATTATTATCGCGATTGTGCTTGGATTTCTTTGGTCTGCGCTGCAAATCCCGATGCCGCCGATTTTACAAAAGACGGTGTCTGGCATTGGCGGAATGGCGACTCCGATGGGGCTTATGGCGATGGGAGCGACATTTGATCTTCAAAAGGCATTTGGAAAGGCAAAACCGGCAGTGGCTGCAGTGTTTATCAAATTGATTGGGTTCTGTGCTTTGTTTTTGCCGGCAGCCGTTGCACTGGGATTTCGGGAATCGGAACTGGTTGCGATTCTTGTGATGCTTGGTTCTGCAACAACGGTAAGTTGTTTTGTGATGGCAAAAAATATGGGGCATGAAGGAGTGCTGACATCTAGTGTTGTAATGTTGACAACATTGTTCAGTGGATTTACACTGACAGGGTGGATTTATTTATTGCGAAGTTTTGCGCTGATTTAAATGAAGAGCAAAATAGTGAAGGTTCATGATGATCATGATTAATGAAGATTTACAAAAATGAAATCATGCAAAGACCGGAGATGAAATGAGGAATGGAACTATGATCAAAGTAATAGCGAGTGATATGGATGGTACTTTATTGGGAGACAGCCATCGTTTGGACGAGGAAACATTTGAGGTGATTGAGCAGGCACAAAAACGAGGGATTCGGTTTATGCTGGCAACGGGGCGTAATTATGAAGGTGCAATGCATGCGATGGGGGAACTGGGACAGCGGCTTACTTGTGATTACCTGGTTGGAAGTGGCGCCGAAGTGCGGAATCCGAAAAGAGAGGTTGTAAGTCGCAAAGAAATGGATAAGACTCTTTGCAAAGACGTTTATGAAATTCTTCAGCGGTATCCGGTTTCTGTTATTTTTTGTACGGACAGCAAAGATTACCAGGTAGGAACTCCGGAGGAGGTGGAAGAAGGAATGCTGGTGCATCTGGAACTGTTTTATGAAAACATGACCAGAGAAGAGATCTTAAAAAGCGACAGTTATCAGACGTTAAAGGAGAAAACCTGTGTATTGAGAACGTTTGAAGAACTGCAGCGGCTGGATGTTCCGATTTTTAAACTTTTTATTTTCTCGAAGGATGTGAAAATGCTGGGAGAACTTCAGAAGGAGTTAGAGACAGATGACAGGATTGCGGTGGCATCTTCTTTTTCGACAAATTTGGAGATTACAGATGTGCGGGCGCAGAAAGGTCCGGTTCTGAAGGAATATATTGAGTCGCTGGGGTATACAATGGAAGAAGTGATGGTGTTTGGGGATAGTCTGAATGATTTTTCGATGCTGGAGATGGATTTTGGAGCAACTGTGGCGATGGAAAATGCCGATCCGGAAGTAAAGGCAGTGGCGAAATATGTAACGAAGTCAAATACGGAACATGGAGTTGCGTATGCAATTGAAAAGTTACTGGAATCTTTGGCGGAATAAATGTATAATAAAACAATAGTGGATTTAAAAAGCGGATGCTATAAAAAGCGGATGTTATTAGTTAAAGAAAGGGGAATTGTCATGAATGTAAGAGAAAAGAGAAATGCAGTACTCGGTGCAAGAGTTGTAAAGGCATTGGAATCAAGAAATATGGAAGCATATTATGTGAAAACAAAAGAAGAAGCTCTTGAAAAGGCACTGGAACTTATACCGGAAGGCAGTTCCGTTAGCTGGGGCGGAACAATGTCTGCTCAGGAAATCGGATTGACGCAGGCGCTCAAGGCTGGCGAATATGTCGTGTATGACAGAGAAACAGTGGAAACGCGGGAAGAAAAGGAAGAAATTGCGCATAAGGCTTTGAATTGTGATTTCTTTTTGGGAAGCACGAATGCGATATCTGAAGATGGAGTGATGGTCAATATTGATGGTAATTCCAACCGGGTTGCCGCTTATGCGTATGGACCGAAAAATGTACTTTTGATTGTGGGGATGAATAAGGTTGTGAAGACTGAGGCGGATGCTATGAGCCGCGCAAAGAATGAAGCTGCTCCGATCAACGCACAGCGGTTTGGTATTGATACTCCATGTGCGAAAAACGGAAGTTGTTTTGACTGTAAAAAACCAGAGTGTATTTGCTGTCAGATTTTGATTACTCGATATTCCAGAGTGGCAAAACGGACAAAGGTTATTTTGGTGGATGAAAATCTGGGCTTTTAAAATAGCAAAAGAAGAAAAAGAGGACGAAAAATATGGGTTTGGATTATAACGACAGTAAGGTAAAGAAGAATAAACATCGAAGAGGACCGCGGAAAAAGGTGCAGGACGGAAAGCATACACAACAGAGACCAAATGCACAGAGAGAAAGTGTACAGAAATCAAATGTGCAGAGAGAAAATGCACAGAGACCAAATGGGCAGAAATCAAATGCGCAGAGACCGGACACACGCGGAGCGGCGCATTCGGGGAAAAAGAGAAGACGTAAAAATAAAAAGGTGGATGTTGTTTCAACTACGATTTTAATTGTGGCAGTGTGCGTGTTTGTTTTTTCGCTTTATCAGCTTGTGATGATGATGATTCCGTATTACTCCGGCGGAAAAGAATATGATAAAGTAAAAGATCTGGCAATTACTATGGATAAAGACAGCGGAAAGGGCGATGGCTTTCAGGTAGATTTTGATGTGCTGAAGGAGCAGAATCCGGATACGATTGCCTGGATTCGGTTTGAAGAACCTTCTGTTATCAGTTATCCGGTTGTGAAAAGTGCGGATAATAATGAGTATCTGACAAAAACATTTACTGCAAATGACAATAAGCTGGGCGCAATCTTTATGGATATGCGGAATAATTCTGATTTTACAGACAGAAATACATTTATCTACGGACATAACCTGAAAGTGGGTGGAGAAATGTTTTCACAGTTGTCCGAGTATTCGTCAGAAGAGTTCTGTAAAGAGTATCCGAATTTCTTTATTTATACTCCGGATGGGAAAATTCGTACATACAAAGTATTCTCAGCGGCTGTCGTAAAAGATACTGCAGATAATTATAATATGACCTTTGCTACGGAAGAAGAGTATACGAAGTATTTGCAGATGTGCCAGGAAACTTCTAATTATTCAGTGGATGTAACGCTGGATGTATCTTCTAAAATCGTAAGTTTATCTACGTGTACGAATGTGAATGATGATGAAAGATTTTTGGTACAGGGCGTATTGGTAAAAGAACAGTAATGATATAAAGATTTACAGATATAAAGATTGATAGATATACAGGAGGTGTGTGATGGCAGATCGTTTTGCAGTAGGTGATGTGATCCGAATGAAAAAACCACATCCCTGCGGTAGTCATGAGTGGGAAGTACTGCGGACAGGTGCAGATTTTCGCTTGAAATGTATTGGCTGCGGACATCAGATCATGGTTCCTAGGAAACTGGTGGAAAAAAATACAAAAGAAATTAAGAAAAAACTTGAAACGGATTAAAACTTGTGTTATCATAAATACTCGTGACATACTGTTGAATATAGTATTTGACAGAGGTTTACATTCCTTGTTCCCGGACAAGGCCGGGAGCCAGAGACCAAAAGGAGGTGCGAGACATGAACAAGTATGAGTTAGCTGTTGTTGTCAGCGCAAAAATCGAAGACGACGCAAGAGCAGAAGTGATCGAAAAAGTGAAAGCATTAGTAACACGTTTCGGTGGCAATGTAACTGACGTCGATGAATGGGGCAAGAAGAGACTTGCTTACGAAATTCAGAAGATGAACGAAGGATATTACTACTTCATCCACTTCGATGCTGAGGCTACTGTTCCTGGTGAAGTGGAACAGCGTATCCGTATCATGGATAACGTTCTCAGATATTTATGCGTGAAACAGGAAGCATAAAAGAAAGAGGTATATATGAATAAAGTAGTTTTGGTAGGTCGATTAACAAGAGACCCGGAAGTTAGATATTCTCAAGGTGACAGTTCTACAGCAGTCGCAAGATATACGGTAGCAGTAGACCGCAGATTCAAGAGAGACAATGAACCAACTGCGGATTTTATTCCATGCGTTGTGTTCGGACGTTCTGCTGAGTTTGCAGAAAAGTATTTCCGTCAGGGAATGCGTGTTTCTGTTTCCGGTCGTATTCAGACAGGAAGCTATACCAACAAGGATGGCGTTCGTGTGTATACGACAGATATTGTTGTAGAAGAACAGGAATTTGCTGAGAGCAGAGCAGAGAGTGAAGCGAACAGAGGTGCGTTCCAGTATTCTGCACCGAGCCAGTCAGCAGCTCCGGCGCCAAGTGTGGATGCAGGAGATGGCTTTATGAATATTCCTGATGGAATTGATGAAGAATTACCGTTTAACTAACTTCCAGATGCATTGATGAAAGATGGAGGAAGATAAAAATGGCTTTTGAAAAGGGAAGCAGACCAGAGGGCGGCTTCAAAAGAAGAGGTCCGGCACGCAGAAGAAAAAAAGTTTGTGTATTCTGTGGTAAAGAAAATAACGAAATCGATTACAAAGATGTTGCAAAGTTGAAAAAGTATGTTTCTGAGAGAGGAAAAATCCTTCCAAGAAGAATTACAGGAAACTGTGCAAAACATCAGAGAGCTTTGACTGTAGCAATCAAGAGAGCAAGACACATCGCTCTTATGCCATACGTTCAGGACTAAGTTCCGGAGTAGGCGTTTAGCTATAGGATCTTTCAACGATTTAGAACCGTCATTACATATGTAATGGCGGTTTTTTGCATACAATAAAGGGGACGAGAAACAGTTTGAGGAATTTGAAAAAGGAAAATTCAGAAAAAGACTAAAAAAATTACGTGAAATACAAAAAATAATTCTAAGGGTTTGGATGGTGTTTTCGTCATAATAGAAGATGTGAAAAGATAACAGAAATGATTTAAGGAGGATATATTGTGGCAGTGAAAGCATCTGATCGAGTAAAATATTATGAGAATCCGAACGAACCTGTGATTGGTACGGTTAATCGAAACGTGATTGAAAAAGATGGTCTGTATTTTAAGGATCTGGATGGCAGCGGAGAGTGGAAAATCTATGATGACTGGAGAATTCCGGCAAAGGAGCGTGCTGAAGCGTATGTAAAAGAGCTGACGCTGGAAGAAAAAATCGCACAGCTA
The DNA here is from genome assembly GCA_905203555.1 of uncultured Lachnospiraceae bacterium. Taxonomy (GTDB): domain Bacteria; phylum Bacillota; class Clostridia; order Lachnospirales; family Lachnospiraceae; genus Schaedlerella. Next base: position 12,444 of record CAJKWK010000009.1, on the reverse strand, counting down.
TTTATTTCTGACTGGAGAATGGGAAAATATCCGGCAGGCGGGCCGGTGGAAACGATTTCGGAAGAAAAAGTTCTGGATGAAAGTGGTCTGTTGGACGATGGGGAGTTCCGGGGAAAAACAATTTTTGGGGAGCAGCATCTTCCGGGAACGACGACGTTGTTAAAGGAATGGTTTTCACGTCATATGATTTTGCGTGCAAATCCGACTCCTGAAGATATGGCAGACTGGATGAATCAGCTGCATGCAGTCGCAGAGGAATGTGAACATTTGATTCCTGTCAGCGTTGCATCTAATTCCAGAAATGAAAATGGTGAAATGGTATTTGGAATGAATGATGCAGTGGGAACATTTGCAACATGGCCGGGGACAATGGGAATTGCAGCTGCGGTCAAAGGAGCAGGCATTGAAGTTGTGGATGCATTTGCAGATTGTATACGCAGGGAGTGGAATGCCTGTGGTTTGCGAAAAGGCTATATGTATATGGCAGATGTGATGACTGATCCGAGATGGCAGAGAAGTTATGGAACATTTGGAGAAGATCCGGAGTTGATTTGTGAGATTATGGATCATTTGATTCCAAGGATCCAAGGGAGTACTGAGGGAGTGACAGAAGACGGAGTTGCTGTGACGACCAAGCATTTTCCGGGAGGCGGAGCAAGGGAGAATGGATTTGATCCTCACTATGCAGCTGGACAGTGGAATGTTTATGGAACAGAAGATTCTCTGCAGAAATATCATATTCCTGCATTTCGGATTGCAGTAAAGAATCATACGTCTTCGATCATGCCATATTATTCCAAACCGGCAGCCGATAAAAGTGCAGTTCAGAAAGATTGTAATGGGAAAGAACTGGAGTTTCAGCCGTTTGGATTTGCATATAACCGGCCGTTTCTTCAGGAAATGCTGCGGGAGCAAATGGGATTTGACGGATATATCAATTCCGATACCGGAATCGTGCATAATATGAGCTGGGGTGTGGAAATGTTGGACATTCCGGAGCGAATTGGTTTTGCAGTAAATCATGCAGGTGTTGATCTGATCAGCGGATTGTTTGATAATGAGGCCGGGTTAGAGGCTTATATGCGTGGAAAAAATGGATATTATGAAGAACATCCGGTTCCGGAAGGATTTACAAAAGAGCAGCTGATTTTGACAGATGAGGCGTTGGACCGGGCAGTTGCACGTACGCTGGAGGAAATGTTTGCGCTGGGATTGTTTGAGAATCCATATCGGGATCCGCAAAAAGCTGTGGAGGCAGTTGCGGAGAAGGAAGACTGGGAGGCTGCTGCAAAGGCGCATCGACAGAGTGTTGTGCTTTTGAAAAATGACGGAGTTCTGCCTTTGACAGAAGAAAAACTGAACGGCAAAAAAGTATATGTGGAGGCATTTCATAAAGACGCTGAGCAGTCAAAGAAATCGACAGCGGCGTTAAAGGAAATGTTTTCAGGAGTGACGTTGACAGAAAAGGAAGAGGACGCAGACTATGCGATTTTGATGATTTCTCCGTCCAGTGGAGAATACTTTAGTGCAACGAAAGGGTATTTGGAGCTGGATATCTGTGACGGAAAAGAAGTGTGTGATGTGAGTGAGGATGGCAAACCGTTGTCGAGAACACATAAGGAAACAACATTGGCAGGGGCAGAAAGAATTCAGAAGATTGCAGAAACTGTTCATGCAAACGGCGGAAAAATTATTTCCAATATCAATGTTACGCTGGCGTGGCTGGTGGGAAATGTGGAGGTTCATTCGGATGCGCTGCTGGCAGGATTTGATACGTATCCGAGTGCGATTCTGGATGTGATTTTCGGAAGATTTGCTCCGGTAGGCAAGCTGCCGATCACATTGCCGAGAGGGGAAACGGTTCTGGCGGTTAATGCAGAGGGAATCTGTACGAGCCCAAATGATGTGCCGGGATATGATAAGGATCTGTATATGCCGGAAAGTATGAAAGATGAGAATGGAAAAGCCTATGCTTACAGAGATTGTGCCGGAAATTATTATGAGTTGAACTTTGGGCTGAGTTATTAGTTTTTCATTCAAGGTATAAAAAATCAATAAAAGGGAATACTTGAAAATGCCAAAGGCATAAGTTATAATGGCGACAGCTGAGAAAGAGATTGTATCCAAGTGGTACACAAAGCGAAAGCCCCGGAGTTGCAGCTCCGGGGCTTTCTTCGCGCTTTAAGGTTGAGTATCCGTTAGGTTAGTTGTCACTGTCGCTGCCGTCTGACATAGTATAACGATCTGCTTTTCGTCTATGTACGGTCTGTGGAATTCTTCCAAAAAAATCTCAGTAGATTATATGCGGAAAAAGTGGTATACTGTATCTATTAATGAGTAAAGTAGCAAAATAAGGATACAACAGAAAGCGCAGCAAAGGGGATTGACATCCGGATGTGCGCTTGGAGGGAAAGTAAATGAAAGAGAGAGATGTGCGTTTGAAGGGCCAGCTCAAGGTATATATGTATTGGCCGGTTATCATGACAGTGTTATTGATTGCCATGAATCTTTGGATGTATAAAGTGGACCGTAAAGCGGGTGTGGTAATGTCAGTTTTCGTCATTATCTATGCGGTGATGGTCGGAGGACTGTATTTTTATAAACGATCTTTGATCCTTGCGGATATGATCCAGTTTTCTACGCAGTATCGTGGGATTCAGAACACGTTGCTGCAGGAATTGACAGTACCTTATGCGATTTTGCTGGAGGATGGGAAGATTCTCTGGAGAAATAAGCTGTTTGCGGAAATTTTTGCAGATCAGAAACGTGAAAAATATATGTATAAGCTGATCCCTGAATTGGGACAGCGGGTGATTCCGCATGGGGATGTGGATCATGTAGAACTGGAAGTGCATTATCAGGACCGGGATTATCAGGCAGTGCTGCGTAAAGTATCGGTGGAAGGGTTCAGTGATACGGAAGAAGTTGTGCAGATGCCGGAAGGCAGGGAGTATTTTATTACGCTGTGTCTCAATGATGTAACAGAACTGAATTCTTATATTCGGGAAAACGAAGACCAGAGGATGATTGCAGGTCTGATCTACATTGATAATTATGATGAAGTAATGGAAAGTGTAGAAGAAGTCAGACAGTCCCTTCTGGTTGCTCTCATTGATCGGAAGATCAATAAATATATCGGCGATGAGGACGGAATCGTCAAGAAACTGGAAAAGGATAAGTATTTTATCGTGATTCGAAAGGAAAGCTACCGCAAGTTCGAGGCGGATAAGTTTTCGCTTTTGGAAGAGGTCAAGCAGGTCAATATCGGTAATGCACGTTCGGCGTCTTTGAGTATCGGTCTGGGTCTGAATACGACTACTTATGCACAGAGTTATAACTATGCCCGTATGGCAATTGATCTGGCTCTGGCAAGAGGCGGCGATCAGGCCGTAGCAAAGGACAGTCAGAGTATTACATATTTTGGCGGAAAAAAGGAACAGACTTCCAAGAATACCCGTGTGAAAGCAAGGGTAAAAGCAGAGGCGCTGCGTGAATTTATTACCGGAAAAGATCAGGTGATCGTTATGGGTCATAAGATTGCAGATGCAGACAGTCTGGGAGCCTGTATGGGTATTTACCGGGCGGCAAAGGCACTGGGAAAACGGGCGCATATTGTAATGAATGAAAATACAAGTTCGATCAGACCGTTGTATGATGAGATTTTGGAAAGCTCTTCTTATGAGAAGGATATTTTCCTGACATCTGAACAGGCTTTGGATCAGTTTAATGAAAATACGATGGTCGTTGTTGTAGATACGAACAAACCGCAGATGACAGAATGTCCGGAACTTTTGAGACGTTCGAAATTGATCGCGGTATTGGATCATCACAGACAGAGCAGTTCCGGAATTGAGAATGCGGTGTTGTCCTATATCGAGCCGTATTCTTCTTCTACCTGCGAAATGGTTGCCGAAGTGCTGCAGTATATTGTAGAAGATATTCGTGTACCGAGTGTGGAGGCGGATTGTCTGTATGCAGGTATTATGATCGATACTAGAAATTTCATGAATCGTACAGGAGTGCGTACCTTTGAGGCGGCAGCATTTTTGCGAAGATGCGGTGCGGATATTACAAGAGTGCGCAAAATGTTCCGAGATGATATTGAGTCTTATCGTGCGAAGGCAGAGGCGGTCAGACTGGCGGAAGTATATCGCAGTGAGTATGCGATTGCAGAGTGTCCGAGCGATATTGACAGCCCGACTGTTCTGGGGGCACAGACGGCCAATGAATTACTGGATATCAATGGGATTAAAGCATCGTTTGTGCTGACAGTTTATAATGGAAGAATCTATATGAGTGCCCGTTCCATTGATGAGGTTAATGTGCAGATTATCGCAGAGAAACTGGGTGGCGGCGGTCATATCAATGCAGCCGGTGCACAGTTTGACCATACAGATATAGAAGAGGCAATCAATACGCTGAAGGATACCATTGATCAGATGATCGAAGAAGGAGATATTTAAAAGCGTTAAGTTAATTTGAAAAAGGAGTGTATAGAAATGAAAGTTATTTTATTACAGGATGTAAAGTCACTTGGAAAAAAGGGTGAAATTGTAAATGTCAATGACGGATATGCGAGAAATTTTATTTTGCCGAAAAAGTTAGGTGTTGAGGCAAATAATAAAAATCTAAATGATTTGAAACTGCAGAAGGATAATGAGGCAAAGATTGCAAAGGAAAATCTGGATGCTGCAAAAGCACTTGCAGAAGAATTGAAAGCCGGACAGATTGAAGTTTCTATTAAAGTCGGAGAAGGCGGTAAAACATTTGGATCTGTATCCAGCAAGGAAATTGCACTGGCAGTAAAGGAGCAGATGAATCTGGAGATTGATAAGAAAAAGATCCAATTGAAGGATGCTATTAAAACACTAGGAACACATCCGGTTCCGGTGAAACTCCACCCGAAGGTTACGGCAGAACTGAAGGTTGTTGTGACAGAAGAAAAATAAGTAAGGGGAATGCTTGATGGATGAAGCAGTAATTAAACGAATCATGCCGCATAGTACAGAAGCGGAGCGGGCGGTCATCGGTGCGATCCTGATGAATAAAGAAGCGGCTATGGCGGCTTCGGAACTGATTACCGGTCAGGATTTTTATCAGACTGCATATGGAATTGTTTATGATGCGATGCTTGAATTGTTTCACAAGGGGCAGCCGATCGATCTGATTACACTTCAGGAGCATTTGAAGGAAAAAAATGTTCCGCCGGAAGTCAGTGGTCTGGAGTTTGTAAAAGATTTGATCGCTGAGATGGGCGTGGAAACTTCGGCAAATGTGAAGTACTATGCAAAGATTGTACAGGAAAAGGCAATCCTTCGGAAATTGATCAAGATTAATGAAGAGATTGCGAATACATGTTATCAGGAAAATCAGCCGTTGAGCGAGATTCTGGAAAAGACAGAAAAACAGGTGTTTGAACTGGTAGAGCATGGAAATTCTCAGGAATATACACCGATTAAACAAGTCGTGCTCAATGCGCTGGATGTGATTGAAAAGGCATCTAAAACGAAGGGAACGGTAACGGGAATACCGACCGGGTTTATTGATCTGGATTATAAGCTGTCCGGATTGCAGCGCTCGGATCTGATCCTGGTAGCGGCGCGTCCTTCTATGGGAAAGACGGCGTTTGTACTTAATATCGCACAGCACGTAGCGTTTCGCCAAAATCTGGCGGTTGCGATTTTTAGTTTGGAGATGTCAAAAGAGCAGTTGGTAAACCGTTTGTTTTCTTTGGAGTCTCATGTCGATGCGCAGGTGCTGCGTACAGGTAATCTGAAAGATACGGATTGGGAAAAACTGATCGAGGGTGCCGGACGAATTGGAAAATCCAGAATGATTATCGATGATACGTCCGGAATTTCTATTGCAGAGATGCGTTCAAAGTGCCGCAAGTATAAGTTGGAACTGGGATTGGATTTGATTATCATTGACTATTTGCAGTTGATGAGCGGAAGCGGCGGCCGCAGCAATGAAAGCCGTCAGCAGGAGATTTCGGAAATTTCCCGATCTTTGAAAGGGCTTGCCAGAGAGCTGAATGTGCCGGTTATCGCGCTTTCGCAGCTTAGTCGTGCGGTTGAATCGAGAACGGATAAACGTCCGATGCTGTCTGACTTGCGTGAGTCTGGAGCAATCGAGCAGGATGCCGATGTCTGTATGTTTATTTATCGAGAGGATTATTATATTCCGGATACGGAAGATAAAGGAATCGCAGAGATTATTATAGCAAAACAGAGAAACGGCCCGATTGGAACCGTTCGATTGGCATGGATGCCTCAGTATACACGATTTGGAAATGAGTTAAGAGAACAGAAACAGGAATAAAAAAGGGCGCTTCTGAAGTTTCAGGAGCGCCTTTGCTATCTCGATTGCCGTGCATGAGAGAAAAAGTTTCCTTATTCAGCTCGGGTAAGTGAAAAGATAAATTCTGTTCCGACGCCCTCTGTGCTAATGACATTGATATGTTCGTCGTGGGCCTGAATTGCCTCTTTGACAATTGCAAGACCGAGTCCGGTCCCTTTTTTGTCTTTTCCGCGGGAGAGATCTGATTTATAAAACCGTTCCCAGATTTTATTGAGATCTTTTTTGGGGATTCCCATACCGCTGTCTTTTACGGAGATAAAGAATTTTTCATTTTTGCGAATGACTTCCACTGTGACAGAGGAATCGTGATCGCTGAATTTGATCGCATTGTCCAGAAGATTGTAGAGAACCTGCTGTATCTTGCGTTGGTCTGCATAAACAAGTGTTGGTCCGGAAAGTAATAAGAGTTCAATGGAAACACGTTTGTTTGTACAAATTACTTCAAAAGAAGCGGCTGTATTTTTGATGGTTTCCTGAATATCGAACTTACTCTTGTTCAGTAATAATTCTTTGGTGTCAAATGCGTTGAGTGTCAGCAGATCCTGTGTCAGATCTGTCAGCCTTTCTGTTTCAAATAAGATAATCTTTAAATATTTTTCGTGCAGCTCCGGCGGAATTGTTCCGTCTGCAATGGCTCCTACATAGCCCTTTATGGAGGTCAATGGAGACCGGAAATCATGAGAGACATTGGCTACGATTTTTTTCTGGTAATCTTCCATATCTTTGAGCTGGGAAGACATATAATTTAAAGAAGCGGACAAATATCCAATCTCATCATGTGTGTAAACCGGAATCTCATAGTCCAGATTGCCGGACGCATATTGCGTGGCTGCTCCAATGATTTTTCGTAGTGGCCGATAGATAAAAAAATGAAAGCCAAATAATATCAGGAAGGATAGGAGATACACAACTCCCAGCGTGACATAAAGCGGCAGCATCAATTTCGATACCTCTTTGTCAAGGATAGCGACCGGCTGGTGGATCAAAAGATATCCTTTGGTGTGGAATCCTTGAATGACAGGAGCCATGGTTGTGATTACATTTTCCTGAAAATAGTCATGGTATGTTCCGGTAATATATTGGCTGCTGACAACCTCTGCTGGGTCAAAATCAGGAATGTTGGCCGGAGCGGTTGTGTTTTCTATGTTGGAGGACGTGATCAGTGTTCCATCTTCGTCGACAAACCAAAGGGAAGAGTCCAGATAAATCTGCATGGCGTTTAGTTGGGAATGAACCGCCTGAACCGTAGTCTCCCCCACAAAATAGGAAGGAAGATAGTTGGTTGAGATCAGGTTGGCCTCCCGGTATAGACGCTGCGAGAAGTTATCCTTGAGTTGATTAAAAATCAGCTGCCTGCCCAGGGTTGCGGCTGTAAACAAACTTAAAAAAGCAAATACGATATACAGCCAGATAAATTTTAAATAGAGTGTATGTTTCATAGGAAAATCCTTTGCAGTATGTGTATCTGATTCATAATGAAATGAATGGTGTGTCTAGTGTGTTTCAAACTTGTATCCGATTCCCCAGACAGTGCTTAGGCTCCATGATGGGTGATCTTTGATTTTTTCACGCAAACGTTTTATGTGTACGTCGACAGTACGTGTATCACCGATATATTCATAGCCCCAAATCTGATCTAATAGCTGTTCCCGGGTAAAAACCTGATTTGGTGATGACGCCAGAAAATATAATAATTCTAATTCTTTTGGCGGCATATCGACAGAATGTCCATCGCAGGTTACGGAATAGTTGGTAAGGTTGATCTCCAGGTTGTCATAGGTGACACATTTGATATTATCCGCAGGGGCCGCGCTTGGTTTTGCAGCCTGATAGCGACGTAAAACAGCACGAATACGCGCAACCATTTCTTTGGAGTCAAAGGGTTTCATAATATAATCATCGGCGCCCAGTTCCAGTCCCAATACTTTGTCAAATACTTCGCCTTTTGCGGAAAGCATAATGATCGGAGTGGCTGATTTGGTGCGGATTTCCCGGCAGACCTGATAACCGTCGATTCCCGGCAGCATCAGGTCCAGAAGAACGAGATTGGGCTGATAGGAATCGAAGGCGCTCAGAGCATTTTCTCCGTTATATACCATTTTTGTGTCAAAACATTCTTTATTTAAATAGAGCGAAATTAACTCTGCAATATTTTCATCATCATCTACGATTAAGATTTTTTGTTTATTCATGAAGTCTCCTTTCTGTATTTGTTCGAGTAAATATTTACACAAGATTTACAATTGTTACTCCGGCATCTCCTTCACCGAATTCGGCAAGGTGATAAGATTTTACATGTTTCTGGCGCCGCAGGTATTCGTGGATACCTTTGCGTAAAGCGCCGGTTCCTTTTCCATGTACAATGCGTACGCTGTTTAAATGAGAAAGTAAAGCATCATCTAAATATTTATCAAGTTCAGCGACTGCCTCATCCACAGTTCTTCCGAGTAAGTTAATCTCCGGGCTGACGGACAAGGATTTACTCATTTTAATCTTACCGCCTCCGGTGCGCCGCATATTTTTTGGAGCATAAGGATTCTGTTCTTCTATAATTTCCAAATCTGAAATATTGATCTGAGAACGCAAAATTCCCATCTGGACGGTCACATTTCCACGAGAATCCGGAAGAGAACTGATGGTTCCGGTAAGATTCATACTCAGAACTTTTACAGATTCTCCCAGTTTGAAATCCGAAGGTTTGTAAGTTTTTTTGGGTTTCTGCGGTGTAAGTGTGGATTTTGCGGAAGTTTCTTTGATCTTTTGACGCAGACGCTCCCGCTCTTTTTCCATTTCTGCCGCAGAGATTCCTTCTTTGCCGAATTTTCGGAAGTTCTTCATGGTTTCATCTGCCATTTCCTTGGCATCTCGAAGGATGGCATTGGCTTTTTCATTTGCCTCTCGTAAAATCCGCTCGCGTTGTTCCTCTAACTTTTCCTGCTTTTGCCGGGTCTGTGTTTTCAGACGTTCCACTTCGCGTTTGTAGTTTTGGATTTCATCACGTTCCTTTTCAATGGTTCGGCGGCTGTTTTCCAAATCTCCGAGCAGGTCTTCAAAAGAAACATCGTGCTCTGTTAATCTGGTTTTTGCGTCTTCGATGATATAATCCGGAAGTCCCAGTTTGCTCGAAATTGCAAATGCATTACTTTTGCCCGGGATTCCGATGAGCAGCCGATACGTTGGTTTCAGGCTTTCCACATCAAATTCGCAGCAGGCATTCTCTACGCCTTCCGTAGTCAGGGCATAGACTTTTAATTCGCTGTAGTGGGTTGTAGCCATCGTTCGAATTCCCTTCGTGTGCAAATGAGAGAGAATTGCAATGGCAAGCGCAGCTCCTTCGGTTGGATCGGTTCCGGCGCCAAGTTCATCGAAAAGAACAAGAGAGTTCTGATCCACGTCCTTTAAAAAGGAAACGATATTGGTCATGTGCGAGGAAAACGTACTCAGACTTTGCTCGATGCTTTGTTCGTCTCCGATATCAGCGTAAATCTGTCGAAATATTGCGATTTCCGAACGGTCTGCTGCAGGAATATGAAGTCCGGCCTGCCCCATAAGTGTGAGCAGTCCTACTGTTTTCAAGGATACTGTTTTTCCACCGGTATTTGGTCCGGTGACAATCAGGAGAGAAAAATCCTCTCCGAGAGTCACTGTAATTGGAACTACTTTTCGCGGGTCCAGAAGAGGGTGTCTTCCGGAGCGTATGCGTATGCGGCCTTCTGTGTTTAGTATCGGACGGCTGCCGTTCATGGAGTAGGCAAGCTGTCCGCGTGCAAAAATAAAATCCAAATCAGTCAGAGAACGATAGTTGGCGCGGATTTCTTCAATATATGCAGCGGTGTCTTCGCTGAGCCGGGCAAGAATTACCTGGATCTCTTCCTGCTCTTTGGCATAGAGTTCTTTTAAATCATTGTTCAGCTTTACGATCGCCATAGGTTCTATAAATAAAGTAGAACCGGTGGAAGACTGGTCATGGATGAGCCCCTGAACCTGTCCGCGATATTCTGCTTTTACCGGAATGCAGTAGCGGTCTCCACGCATGGTAATGATGGGATCCTGCAGATATGTCCGCAGAGAACCGTTGACAAGCGTGTTCAATGTTGCGTGTACTTTATCATTGATGCTGTGGATGCTGCGTCGGATGTGTTTCAGCGTGGCGCTGGCATCGTCACTGATTTCCTCTTCGCTAATGATGCAGCGCTCGATTTCATTGCTCAAAAGAGTCAATGGCTCCAGCTGCTCAAAATAAGCATCCAGACAGTCGGCGGTATCGTCCTGTGTGTCATGCCGTCCGTATGCCTTGGCGCGGGCGGTAGTTTTCAATACCTTGCAAATGCGGAGCAGTTCGCCGCTGCCGAGGGCGGCGCCGATCTCCAGTCGTTTCATAGATTCTTCTACAGGAAATGCATCGCTAAATGAAATCCGGCCCTTTTTCACGATTCTTGTGAAGGCGGCAGCAGTCTGTTCCTGGGCTGTATCAATCCGTTCCAGATCCGTCATCGGTTTTAGACGACGACAGAGCTGTTTTCCGCGAAAGGAAGAGGCTTGTTCTTCTAACATCGCAATAATCTTATGATATTCCAATTTGGTTAATGTTTTTTGATTCATAAATAGTATAACAATCCTTTATTTGTACTTTATTTTTTATAAATGTTCACTCTTCATTTTACTCTATTTGCATCATAATGAAAAGGATAATTATTGAAGAATTGTCAGGAATCGGTTATACTAAAATCTGAAGGAGAAAATGCCTATGCAAAGTGAACCGAATGAAAAGGCACAGGATACAGAAGAGACCTTTTCTTTTTTAACAGAAACAATTAAACCAAAAACAAAAAGCAGGAAAAAGTTGTTACCACAGGCTGTTAGAATGGCTGTTTACGGGCTGGTGATCGGAGTGTTTGCCTGCTGTAGTTTTTTTGCGCTAAAACCATGGGCGGAACGTACTTTTGGCGGAGGATCTGATAAGGTTACGATTCCGGAAGACGAGATGTTTTTGGGAGAAAAAGGAATGGAAGATACAAAGCCTCAGGGACAGCAGCTCACTGAGGAGAGCTATCAGCAGATGATGAATACTCTTTATCTGACTGCACAGGAAGCGAAAAAGTGCATTGTTTCAGTGCGGATAAAAAAAGATGCGGACTGGACGGAGGAGCAGAAACAAAAGGAGTCCGGTGCCTGCACTGCGGGTGTCATTGCTGCGGATAACGGCCAGGAGTTATTGATTCTGACGGATCAAAGTGTGTGTCACAGCGGAACAGAATGGGAAATATTATTTTCGGATGGGAGCAGTGCGCCTGCAGCTTTGAAGGTACAGGATAAGAATCGAGGGCTTGCTGTGTTTCGTGTATTGTATGGTGATGTTTCAGAGAATACAAGGAGCCGGATAAAGACTGCAGAATTTGGAAATTCCAATCTGGTTGTACAGGGGGATATTGTGATCGGGATCGGCAATTTATTCGGCTATGAAGAAGGATTGGGATATGGCATAGCCAGTTCAGTAGAGTATCATGAAATCTTTGCAGACGGGCAATGCGGCGTGATTGCAACTGATATTGCGGTGGTTCAATCCGGAACCGGTGTTTTGATTGATCAGTCAGGTAAAGTGATTGGATTGATCCGGCAGGGATTATTAGGTGAAAGCAGTCCGGAACATCCAGAGGTAACAGCGAATGCACTGAGCATTTCTGACCTGAAATCAGAAATGGAACTGATGCTGAACGGAGAAAATGTGCCTTATGCGGGAGTGCGCGGCGTGACAGTTACAAAAGATGTGGCACAAGAACAGGCAATTCCGGAAGGACTGTATGTGACAGAGGTAGAGAGTGATTCGCCGGCTATGGCATCCGGGATTCAGAATGGAGATGTAATACAGGCAATCAATGGAGAGCCGGTGACAGGAATCGGTTCCTTTGAAAATGTAATGTTGGATTGTGCGGTTGGAGATCTTGTGAAAGTGCAAGGGAAGAGAAGAGGCTCCAACGGTTATGTGGATGCAGAATTCACATTAAGCATTGGGATTAAGAAATAGCCTGCAAATAAAAAGTCAAGGCTAAATTAAAAGAACATTGAAAAATTTATACAGGTTGA
>CAJKWK010000008.1 GCA_905203555.1 uncultured Lachnospiraceae bacterium | reverse complement strand
TCAGTTGTCAAGGAACTAAAATCAGATGTTGGTGTACTTTTGACACCCACATCATACTATTATTATACCATTGATTTACGAAAAAGAAAGCTGAATTTTTATATAACAAATTACTCTACATCTTACGGAATCTCTGGTATCTATGTTCTAAAAGATCTTCCAAAGACAACTTTGAATAATGAGCAATAAATACATTTAATTTTTTGTCAATATTTTCGCAAACAAGATGCATTGTATCTGAAGTATAATTTTCAGGTTCAGAAAATACATGCTCAACAATCCCGCTTTTTTTCAAATCTTCTGCTGTCAATTTCATAATTTCGGCCGCTTCTTTTGCTCGTTTACTGTCTTTCCACAATATGGAAGCAAATCCTTCAGGGGATAAAATGGAGTAGATAGAATTTTCTAACATCCAAACTTCATCTGATGTAGCCAGCGCCAATGCTCCACCACTTCCACCTTCTCCAATAATCAGAGATACTACAGGAGTTTTTAAACCAGACATTTCAAAAATGTTTTTTGCAATAGCTTCACCTTGTCCACGCTCCTCAGCTTCAATTCCACAAAATGCTCCCGGTGTATCTACGATACAAATAACAGGTCGGTGGAATTTTTCTGCCTGTTTCATTAAGCGTAAGGCTTTACGATATCCATCCGGTGAGACCATACAAAATTATGTTCAATATTTTCTTTTGTAGTTGTTCCCTTTTCCTGAGCAATGACAGTAACAGGAATATTATGAAAGTAAGCAAGACCACCAACTAAAACTGTATCATCCTTATAGCACCGATCTCCATGCAATTCATAAAAACCAAGAAACAGTTTTTGAATATACTCTGAACTTACAGGACGCTCTTTCATACGTGATTTCTTTTGTACCTTCAGATCTTGTGTATGTTTGAAATAGACCCTCTGGCTCTGATTTCAAAATTACAGCACCTGCACCATCTCCGAACAAAATACATGTATTTCTATCTTTCCAGTCAATGATGTTTGATAACGATTCCGCTCCAATTACGAGAACCGTTTTATATATTCCGGATGAAATATATGCCTGCGCTGTATTGTATGCATATAAAAAACCCGTACATGCAGCGTTAAGATCGAAACAAGTCGCATTTAAAGCACCAATGTTATTTTGTACCTCACATGCAACACAAGGCAGAATAATATTGGGGGTGATTGTTGACACCAAGATTAAATCAATTTCTGCTGATTCAATGCCAGCCATCTCAATCGCCTGTCTTGCTGCTTCTGTTGCCATAGACACTGTTGTATCCTCTTCAACAATATGTCTTATTGCAATTCCTGTACGTTCTCTGATCCACTCATCACTTGTCTCCACGTTCTTGGCAATATCATGATTAGTTACAACCTTCGTGGGGATACAAGAACCTGTTCCATAAATTTTACCTACCATTTATTTTTCTCCGTTATATACTTTGAAATTCAAATACTTTGACATCCAAAGCATACAGCAAAAAAATTATTTGTCAACACTTTTTTTGATTTTTATTTAAACACGTGTAAATTTATGCAGATATATTATATAATGTCTAAAATAAAAAGCAGCCTGGATTTTTATTCCAAACTGCTTATATCATTCAAATCATTCTCTTGCTATGATAACTCATTTACAACTTTGCCATCACGCCAAATTCGTTCTAAATCATAAAATTGACGGCTATCTCTATCAAAAATATGAACAATGATATCAGTGAAGTCCATCAGAACCCATTTACCACTTGTATAGCCTTCTCTCTGTTTCAAACTATATCCATGCTTATGCATTTCTTCCTCGACATTGTCAACCAATGCACGAACCTGATTTTCATTGGTTCCGTTTGCGATTAAAAAATAATCAGCAAGTACAGAAATTTCGGAGATATCAATGATTTTGATATCTTCTCCCTTTTTTTCATTCAAAGCATGATATGCAATTTTAGCCATTTCCTTTGCCTGACACATATTTAATCTCCTTTTCCCATTCTCTATCTAAGATAAAATTCATAAGTCTGTCTAGTCATAGGATCAATTGCTCGTCCAGCTCGATCCAGATACTGTAACGTCAGACTAGAGCAAAGACAGACTGCTTCATCAATGTTTGTGAAGGACAGCGTTCGAACTTCCGGCAATCCGGGGATCATTCTTCTCCCTGGTTCAATATAATCCGCAAGGTATATTATTTTTTCCAATAGATTCATATTTGGTTTTCCGGTTGTATGATATAAAATCGCATCTAAAATTCGTTTGTCATGAATACCATAAACTTCTTTTGCAAGTACTGAACCTAACTTCGCATGGATCAATGCAGGAACCTGTAATTCAGCATCTGTAAGCTGCAGATGATATTTTTCGCACAGTTGAATTTGTTTATCAATTGATGGAAATTTCCCACAATCATGAAGAAGACCTGCCGTCATTGCCGTTTCAATACTTTCATTGTATCGCATTGCAAGAGAAGCTGCAGTATACATCACTCCGATTGTATGTGTATAACGTTTCTCATCTAATTTTTTACTTAGTTTCTGTTGGATAGATGTTAAATCAATCATAATCGTATTCTCTCAATCTATTATTTTCGTCCTGATAGAGATGGTTATCTTGTATATATTTAGCTACGGCATCCGGAACCAGATAGTAAACGCTCAAATTTCGAAATGCTCGATTACGAATCGATGTTGACGATATTTCCAGTAAGGGAGCCCGAAGAAGCTCAATGCATGCTCCATAACGCTCTTTTAAATAAGACATCTGTTTTAGCATAGCCTCAACATTTTTATCATCCCGCATAGCTGCTAAAATAGTACAGGTTGGAAATATTCCGCGAAAATATTTCCATGTTTCAATTTCAAATAATGAATCAGCACCAAGAATAAAATAAAATTTGTGTTCCGGGTACAGGTCATTTAATTCCTGCATTGTCCGATATGTGTAAGAATGTTCTGTTTCTTTTGCCTCATGCAGGCAAAGTTTAAAATAAGGCTTTTCTTGAATTGCCAGTCGAACCATTTCAATCCGATTATGCAGTGCCTTTTTCCCTTCTCCTGTTTGCTTATGCGGTGGATTCCCATTTGGCAGAAACCAAATTTCATCTAATCCAAAATCTTCGTAGGCAAATTGCCCTAAAAGAAGATGACCTATATGAATTGGATCGAACGTACCGCCCATAATTCCAATTTTCATTTGATTCTCCTAGGGTAAAATAATCTTTTTCTTATTGTCTTTTCCCTCTTTGTAGAGTACAATTTTTTTCCCGATCACTTGAACTACTTGGGAACGTGTGCGTTCTGCTACAAGCTCAGCAAGTTCTTTCGGATCGTCCGCACAATTCTTCAGGACACTGATTTTAATTAATTCACGTGCCTCAAGCGCCTCGGCTATTGCCTGAGTCAGTCCTGGTGTCATACTGGATTTACCAATTTGAAAAATCGGCTCCATTGTCATTGCCAGACTTTTGAGATATGCTCTCTGTTTTGTCGTCATATTCTTTTCTCCTGTATCTTTCTATTTTTATATCTTTTCATATGGTTGAAACCATTATTTATTATTTATAATAGTCAAACTGAAGTCCATACATTCTAACAGTGTCGCCTTCCTGAATTCCTGCAGCTTCCAGTTCTTCCAAAATGCCGGTTTCTTTTAAGAAACGTTGGAAGAATGCAAATCCTTTTTCCGAATCCAGATTTGTATATCCGAGCATTTTTTCAATTTTCGGTCCCTCTACTACAAAGACATTATCTTCTTTCGTTACCTCATAAGGTAATTCCTCATAAATCAATTCATCTTCCGGGAAATATTCCTGTTCGAATACAATTGGTTTTGTGTCCATGGATTGAAGCTGTTCGCTTACATAATACAGTAATTCAGATAATCCTTTTCCGGTTACTCCTGAAATCGGGAAAACCTGAATTCCCTGAGGTTCGAATTCTTTTCGAAGACGCTCTACCGGATCCTCGTCTTCGGTATAGATAAGGTCCGTTTTATTTGCTGCAATCACTTGCGGGCGTTTTGCAATCTCGGGATTGTACGCTTCTAATTCTTTATTTATTTTATAAATATCATCAACAGGATCTCTTCCCTCAATACCCGCTGCATCGACCACGTGGATCATCATCTTTGTACGTTCAATGTGACGTAAAAACTCGTGTCCAAGTCCCACTCCTTCTGATGCACCTTCAATCAATCCGGGAATATCCGCAATAACAAATCCCTTTGCATGATCTAAATCGACAACACCAAGATTTGGATTGAGAGTTGTAAAATGATAATTCGCAATTTTAGGTTCAGCATTTGTGACACGAGACAACAACGTAGATTTTCCAACATTCGGAAAACCAATCAGCCCAACATCTGCGATGACCTTTAATTCTAAAGTAACTTCGAGTTCCATAGCCGGTTTTCCGGGCTGAGCGTATTTAGGCACCTGCATTGTCGCTGTGGCAAAATGCTGATTCCCCAGGCCGCCTTTCCCGCCTTTTAAAACAACCTGTCTCTGATTATCCCCTGACATATCTGCGATGACTTTTCCGCTTTTTGCCTCCTTGATAATAGTACCTTCCGGTACTTTAAGAACAAGGTCTTTTCCATCCTTTCCATGGCAGCGACGTTTTCCGCCTTCCTCTCCGTTTCCGGCAGCATACTTTCTCTTGTGACGGTAATCTACCAATGTATTTAAACCTTTATCTACTTCAAAAATCAAATCTCCGCCTTTTCCGCCGTCACCACCATCCGGACCTCCGTTCGGAACATATAATTCACGTCGAAAACTGCAGTGTCCATTCCCACCATTTCCGGAGCGAATCCATATTTTTGCTCTATCTGCAAACATAAAACAACCTCCTCAGATTATATAATATATCTTATAAAACAGAAAACATTTTAAAAAAAGGCAGGAAAATATTCCTGCCTTTCATAACGGTTGATTATTCAGCTACCGGATAGATAGAAACCTGTTTCTTATCTCTTCCTTTTCTTTCAAATCTTACAACACCGTCAACCAGTGCAAACAAAGTATCGTCTCCACCACGTCCTACATTCAGACCTGGATGAATCTTTGTTCCACGCTGTCTGTAAAGGATGTTGCCAGCTTTTACAAACTGTCCGTCTGCTCTTTTGGCACCCAATCTTTTTGCTTCAGAGTCACGTCCGTTCTTTGTAGAACCAACTCCCTTTTTATGAGCGAAAAACTGAAGGTTCAATTTCATCATGGTAGTTACACCTCCTCGAAAATAATGTCAATGTATGGTTCATATTCGTTGTCGTCTTCCAATCCTTCCAATCCAAGAAGCATTGCTTTCACTAACAACTGTGCATCATGCGTTGGGCAATTCTGAAAACGGAATTGAATCATTCCTTCTTCTTCATCAGATATACAGCTTGTCTCATCTTCTGTAAAGCGTTCAATAGCATTTAATGTATTAATCACTAACATAGATGCTGCTGCGCAGACAATATCGGTACCTTCTTCGGAATATTCCGCATGACCGATAAAGTCGAATCCCATATATGCATGATTTTCATTCACATAAATTGTTGCATGAATCATGGCTGATTATGCGTTGATCTTTTCGATCTTGACTGCTGTATACTGCTGTCTGTGACCATTTTTCTTATGGTATCCAGATTTTCTCTTATACTTGTAAACAATGACTTTTTTAGCCTTGCCATCTCCGATTACGGAAGCTGTAACTGTTGCTCCGTCTACAACCGGATTACCAACAACGAGCTTATCGTTGTTTACTGCAAGAACCTGGTCAAACGTATAAGTTTCTCCAGCTTCTACACCAAGCTTTTCTACTTTAATGATATCGCCTTCGGCTACTTTGTACTGTTTACCACCTGTTGCTATAATCGCGTACATGGGGCACCTCCTATTATCATTACTCGCCAATTATGGTGTCTGCAGCAATTGCAGAACTTGAAAAACCTCATTGTGCGGCATACTTCTAAAGAATAGCATATGAGTTTTATAAAGTCAACAGTTTTTTCGCATTTTTCTCAAAAATAAGCATCTTTTCATCATCTGTCAGCTGCATATTCTGCAAACACTGAACAGATTCTTTCTGACCGAACCAAGGCGAATCTGTTGCAAACAGAATTCTATCAATTCCATGCTTTCTGCTCAGACGAATAAACTGTTCCTCTTCGATGATTCCAAACACTACAGCTGTATCAAGCCAGATATCGCTTCCGGCAAGATCATATTCTACCTCATCCCAATGCTGGAAACCTCCCATATGAGCAAGAACCAGTTTGTTTGGTCTTACTTCATCTATAACTTCCAACGCCATTTTTGTAGTACAATAATTTTCTCCGGGATATCCGGGATCAAACCCTGCATGAACAGAAACGATCAAATCCAGCTCACTTGCATAGGCAAGAATTCTTTTATATTTTATATCATTAAAATTAACTCCTTGATAGGCTGGATGAAGTTTAATTCCCTGAAACCCCATATTTTTTAATTGAAACAGCTGTTCCTTATAGTTTTCACTCTCCGGGTGGATTCCACCAAAAGATAAGATATTTTTTTTACTGATTTGCTTTGCAAAGGCATTGACGCTCTCAAATTGAGAGGGTTTTGTGAGAACAGGAAGAGCGATGGAGAGGGAAATACCGGCTTCATCTGAAGAAACAGACAAACCATCGGGAGTTCCATTCGTATATGGTCTTGTTCCACAGCGTTCACTCAAAAAATCTAATGTTTTTCCGGCAATTTTTTCAGGAAAAACATGTGCATGAAAATCAATCATTACATTCACCCTTTGCTTTCAACTCTAAAAGCTGATTATAACAGTATTCGATAATACTTTTACGAGTGATGATTCCAATAAAATTATTCATATCATCTACGACCGGAACAAAATTCTGGTTCATAGCTTTTTGAAGTAAATCTTCCATATCCGCATCTGCCGAAACAGCAAAATAATTGTTTTTTCGTGGAAAATCTGTAATAAAAACATTTTCCGCCTTTTTTATATCCATATTATGCTGGCTTTTTATAAACCAGAGAAGATCTCCTTCTGTAATCGTTCCAACGTATTTTCCATCTCGGTTCAGCATTGGAATGCAGCTATATCGATGATATTCCATCGTTTCCAGCACTTGTCTTAATGTACAGTAATCATGGATATATGCAACTTCACCCTTTGGCTTCAGAAAAAATAAGATATTCATTGCCAAAACCTCCTGTTAAATCTGTGTTACAACAAAGATGTCATATAATGCACGAATGGCATTTTTAAAATCATCGTGGCGAACACCAACAATAATGTTTAACTCACTGGAACCCTGATCGATCATTTTAACGTTAATATGTGCGTGTGCAAGTGCCGAGAAAATTCTGCCGGCAGTTCCACGTGTTGCACGCATACCTCGTCCTACAATCGCAATCAGAGCAAGGTCTGATTCCAGTTCGATATGATCCGGCTGAACTGCTTTGTGTATACCGGATAATACTTTTTGTTCTTTTTCTTCAAACTCATCTTTATGTACAAAAATTGTCATTGTATCAATTCCGGAAGGCATATGTTCGATGGAAATATCATTTTGTTCGAAGACTTCCAGAACTTTTCGACAAAATCCAATTTCTGAATTCATCATTGCTTTTTCAACTGTGATTGAAGCAAATCCATCTGTTCCGGCAATTCCGGTGATGGTATATTTTGGCTGTCTGCAAGTTCCCTCTACAATTAATGTACCTTTATCTTCCGGAGCATTGGTATTTCGGATATTGATCGGAATTCCGGCCTTACGCACAGGGAAAATTGCATCCTCGTGAAGAACGCTGGCGCCCATATAGGATAGCTCACGTAATTCTTTATAGGTAATTGTTTCGATAGACTTTGGATTTTTTACAATTCTAGGATCAGCAATTAAAAATCCAGATACGTCCGTCCAGTTTTCGTATAAATCGGCTTCAACTGCAAGTGCAACTAAAGAGCCGGTTACATCAGAACCGCCACGAGAGAACGTAACAACCGTTCCATCTTCTTTTGCACCATAAAAACCAGGTATTACAGCACCGGTTGAGCCTTCCAGTCGTTTGCTGAGCAGTTCATTGGTGACTGCATCATTGAAATGTCCGTCCTCATCAAAACGAATTACTTCAGCAGCATCAATAAATTCAAACCCAAGATAAGATGCCATGATTTTTCCATTTAAATATTCTCCTCTTGATGCTGCATAATCTCTGCCTATTTTATTGCCAAAGTTCTCCCGGATCTGAGTAAAATCATCTTCTAAAGACAGATTTAATCCTAATCCATCAATGATTTCCTGATAGCGTTCTTTGATGGCGTTCATCTGTTCTGTGAACTTTTTTTCTCTGATAGCGGCACCATAACAACTATAAAGCATATCCGTTACTTTTGTATCTCCAGAAGAACGTTTTCCAGGTGCAGAAGGGATAACAAACATTCTGGATTTGTCTGCCCGAATAATTCTGCCAACTTTTTTAAATTGTTCAGCGCTGGCAAGAGAACTCCCACCAAATTTAACTACCTTTTTCATCTATTGTATCCTCCAAAATTTCAAATCTAGTTTAAATCTAATTTACGACTTTTTATTATACATCGGAATAATTCTCTTGTAAATAAAATTATTGGACCGTCACTTCACCGTAAGCGGCATGAGCCGCTTTACACAAATCGTCGGGTTTTATTCGTATCTGCATCCCTAATTTTCCACCGCTTACATAAATAGAATCCTGCTCTTTTGCACTTACAGACAGGATGGTAGGAAATGCTTTTTTCATTCCGATTGCAGTACAGCCGCCCCGGACATAGCCGGTGACCTTTGTAATCTCTTTGACCGGAAGCATTTCAATAGATTTTTCACCAACTGTTTTGGCGGCTTTTTTTAAATCCAATTCCGCCTCAATCGGAATCACAAAAACATAATGTTCCTTACTCTTTCCGGTTGTTACAAGTGTTTTATAAACCTGATCATGGGGCAATCCGATTGAATCCGCCGTAGAAATTCCACTTTCAAAAAGATCACATTCATAAGTCTGATATTCGTATGGAATCTGCAGTTTATCCAGCATTCTCATGGCATTGGTTTTCAGTTCTTTTTTACTCATAGGAAACATCCCCTTTTTTAGATTATGTATTCATATAATGGTTTACGAACCTTTTTCCTTGTGATTTCAACAAGTTGTAATTCTGTTACATCCACTAATGTAGCCTGAATAGGGTCTTTGGATAACTCATGCCGAAATGTTTTTAATAAGGTCTGCATAGCATTTTCATCGTCAAGATTGATAAAATCCACAAGAATGATACCGGATAGATTTCGCAGCCGCATTTGTCTGGCTATTTCCTGCGCTGCCTCCAGATTGATTTTTAAATAACTTTCAGCTGTATTTTTTTTAGAAACATCTTTTCCGGAATTGACATCAACAACGGTAAGCGCTTCTGTCGGCTGAATAATAAGATAGCCTCCATGTTTCAGCCATACACGCTCTCCAATTGCCCGCTCCCGTATTTTTCTCAAATTATACAGGGAACTGAGCGACAAGGATGGATTCTCATATTTACGCAGCAAAGGAAGAGATTCCGGCTGCTCTATTTCAAAGTATTCCTTTACTTTATCGAAAAGTTCCGCGTCTTCAATGAGTATTTCTTCAAGTCCATTTAAATACACATTTTTAAGATCTGTAATATAGGGCTTTACAGCCGATTCAAGGCAGGAATAACAGGTTCGGTGGATTGCAACATCTTTGATATGTGCATATCGCATTTGTAATTTATGTATTTCTGCAAGCACCGTTTCGAAGGGTACATCTTTTGCATTTGTGCGAAGAATAAGTCCGTAATCATCATTTTTCAAACCCTGAAGTTTTTGTTTCAGTTCATCCCGCTGTATCTTAGGAATTTTTGCCGAGGCTCCGATCCGGGTATTTCCAGATGTAAGCACTGCATATCTGCCGGTGAAGCTGAGATTACTGCTTACGGTAGGCGCTTTTGTTTTTGCAGCTTCTCGTGTGATCTGTACAACAAGTTCATCTCCGATACAAAGTGGTTTCTTTCCGATTTTATGCGTAAAAAAAGCATTTGGAGCCTGACTGAGATCGTAATAACAATTTATACCTCCGATATCAATAAAGGCTGCTCCTATGTTAGGAACGATATTTTGCACTTTACCTACATAGATACTATTTAGTCTTGGATTTTGCTGTTCATTGTCACTTTGTGGACTACAGTGGATTTCTACTACTTCATCGTCTTCCAGCTCCCATGTCCAGATATTTTTTTCTTCTTTTGTTATTAAAATTTTACGTATCATGATGTTCACTGCTTTCTGTGCCCCTCTTTTAAAGGAGTGCACATTATTATAGATCAAGAATAGGCTTTCCCAAAGATTCCAGTGTTACTAGTTCACGCTGTTCACTGCCAATATTTGCATACATTTCTAAGCGCTGAAACGCAAAACTAAGGTTTTCGTCTTGAATTCCGGCATATTTTAAAAATGCTTCCATAACAAGATCCGGTTTCAGGTTTTGTACACTTCCTGCAGCGAGTTTTAGAAACAGCTTATCTTCATGAAATTCTGCCGCATAAATCATTGGACGGATATTTACTTCCTGCTCACTCCGCTTTGTCTGCTTTACTATCCGGATTTCAGGCTGTGCATAAAACTTTGTGAATAGTTCCTTCCAGTTTTGAGGAAGTGCTCCTTTTTGTACATTTACATAATAATCTGCCGCAGCAACGATTGCCATACCGGTTGCTTTTTTTTCTTCTGAAATCTGCCGGAAACTAATGATTTCCATTCCCTCAACCATAACAGCATTCATACGTTTTACCGCCTCTTCACTTGAAATAGGCTCGGCCAGTTCTATGTCTACATACTCCCCTTCACTGGTCAGTCCGATTCCCAAAGGACTTGCAAACGACATGATCATGTGAGGACTGTAACCCCCGGTAAATGCAATCGGAATTTCAGCCCTTCGCATGACTTTCTGAAAGAAACGCATAACATCCAGATGTCCAATGAATTTTAAAACCCCATATTTGCGAAATTTAATTCGAACCTTCATAACAGACACCTCCTCCAAATTTTGCGGCTCCACACCCGGAACACTGCTCCCGACAGTTAGGGGTTACAATTCCTGCTTTGGCCCGCTCCCACTCTCTTTTTAAGAATGATTTGCTGACACCGATTTCAATAAAATCCCATGGAAGAATTTCTTCTGTATCCCGCTCGCGAAGAGTATAAAAATCGATATCAACATTTGTATTTTCAAACGCTTTCATCCACAATGCATTATCAAAGCTCTCTGTCCATGAATCATAAAGACATCCCAGACGATACGCTTCTTCAATAACAGCGGCAGTTCTTCTGTCTCCTCTTGCAAATACGCCTTCCAGTACGGTCACATCCGCCTCATGCCAGTTGTACTTCAGACTTTTACGATTCAGCTGCTGCTGAAATTCATGCTTTACTACAGACGCTCTGTGCACGTACTCTTCGCTGGTACACATAGGCGCCCACTGGAAAGGCGTGAATGGTTTCGGTACAAAGAATGAAGAACTCGCAGTAATCTGACATTTGCCGTTCCGTTGTTCTTTTGGAATTTCGTAATATCTGCGTGCTACACGATCAGAAAGACGGGCGATTTCTTTCATATCTTCTTCCGTCTCGGTCGGAAGACCCAGCATAAAGTATAGTTTCACTTTTGACCATCCGCCTTCGAACGCCTGTCCTGCACCGTTTAATATATCTTCTTCAGTCAATCCTTTGTTAATGACATTACGCATTCTCTGGGAACCTGCCTCTGGTGCAAAAGTCAAACTGCTTTTTCGAATATCCTGTACTTTACTCATAACATCTAACGAAAACGCGTCAATTCGAAGGGACGGCAAGGATATGTTGATCCCCTGCCCTTGATATTCTTCAATTAAAAAAGTAACCAGTTCTTCCAATTGAGAATAATCACTGGAACTTAAAGAACTTAAAGAAATTTCTTCATGTCCGGTATTCTTTAACATTTCTTTCGCGTATTTTTTTAATTTTTCGACATCCCGTTCTCTTGTCGGACGGTAAATCATTCCGGCTTGACAAAAACGACATCCGCGAATACACCCTCTCTGAATCTCAAGCACGACCCTGTCCTGTGTTGCTTTGATATAAGGAACAACAGGGGCAGAAGGATAAACGGATTCTGTAACATTCATCACAACCTGCTTTTTCACTTTTTCCGGAGCATGTGGATTAACTGCGGTAAAGGCTTTTAACGTTCCATCTTCATGATAAGATGGTTCATAAAACTGCGGAACGTAGATTCCTTCAATTCCTGCCGCTGCCTCCAAAAATTCCAGACGGCTTCTGCCTTCTGCTTTATATTTTTTATAGGTATCCAAAAGCTCATTATAAACAGTTTCTCCTTCGCCGATATAAAACAAATCGAAGAAATCTGCCAATGGTTCCGGATTGTAGGTACATGGTCCGCCGCCAATGACAATCGGATGCTCCTCTGTTCTCTCTGCTGCATGAAGTGGAATCTGACTCAGTTCTAAAATCTGAAGGATATTTGTATAACACATTTCATACTGTATAGTAATTCCAAGAAAATCAAAGTCCTTGATCGGATCTTGCGACTCTAATGCAAACAGCGGAATCTTTTCTTCTCGCATAACCTTATCTAAATCCAGCCATGGAGAATAAACCCGTTCACACCACACGTCCTCACGTTTATTAAATAATGCATACAAAATCTGGATTCCCAGATGTGACATTCCAATTTCATAGACATCCGGAAAACACATAGCGAACCTAATATCCACTTTTCCCGGGTCTTTCATGACACTATTGACCTCATTCCCAATATACCGGGCAGGTTTCTCGATTTTTAGTAATATTTCATCATTTAAAGCTAGTTTTCTCATATATTTCCTTTCTGTTTCTGTATATATTTCACAAGTTCTTTCGAACCTGTTTTTGACTTTTCAGAGTGAAAAATTCATTATACAACACGATACAACATTACAGTAGCATCTGATATGTGATTGAACTCATCCAATCTACACCATTATATACATTTTAGGAAAGAACTTCAAGCAAATAACAAAGATCTCATAAAAGCCTATACTAAACTTTTTACTTCAACAAATTAGATTGAAAAAAACGGAACTGCGTTCTTACAGTTCCGTTTTATTATCATTTGCTTATTTTGTGTTTCCATTCATATTCGAAACAAGTGATTGAGACTCAAATATTATTTTTGACGTTTTTTAACAAGGATGACACCTGCACTCAGAAGTGCCATTGCAAAAAATATCGGCATATTTGTGGAGTCTCCGGTTTTTACAGCACCTTCTGAAAAGTTCTATTTTCCGGAAATTTTTATAATATCTGCTTCCTGTTCTGTAAGATACCCCTCTCTGACCATACTCTCCAATACCTTTTCCTGCCTTTTCCTTGCCAGATCCATATTAACAGTCGGTGCGTATGCGGACGGAGCATTTGGAATACCTGCCAGCATAGTTGCTTCGAAATCTGTCATTTGTGAAGGTATTTTCCCAAAATATCCGGTACTGGCATCATAAACGCAATAATAAGATTCTCCAAAATAGATACAATTCACATACAGCTCTAAGATTTCATCCTTTGAATAGCGTTCTTCCAGTACAACTGTCACCATTGCTTCCGCTGCTTTTCGAACAAGACTTGCTTCATCATCAAAATAAAGATTCTTTGCAAGCTGCTGCGTAATTGTGCTGCCGCCCTCAATCAATGCTTTGGCGCGCAGATAGTTGCGTATGGCTCGTGCGAGAGAAATGGGATCTATCCCATAATGGTGATAAAACCGCTTGTCCTCTACAGCGACAACTGCATCCAGATAGATCGGCGGCAAGTCTTGAAGTTTTGTATAATTGGGGTTGGATTGGATTTCATCTATTTTCTCGTCCAGAGTTTTTTCTTCCATTACCTGTACGTACCGCTGATATCCTTGATAGGTTATCACTCCGGTTGGAATCAGGAAGATAAGCATACCGACAAGAAAAACTATCAGTATTCGTTTCATCCATTTTTTCATCATAATCCCTCTTTTGTAATTTAGAATTTAATATGTATACATTGTAGCATATCAACCCTTTTCAAACATTAATCATTTCCTTAATTCTTTCTGAAGAAAATGATCAAATGATGACGTCTCTACTGTTTTTTCTATTTGTGTAACAATTTGATCACTATTTACATTTAATACCGGAACTTGTGCGTAATCCATCCAGACGTAACAGACAAAGAAAAGAAGGGCCAATGTTAAGCGGAAAATAAAACTGCCGCTCTGCGTTTGTTCTGAATCTTCCTGGTACAGTTCTCGATAGAGATTACCATACCTTGGATGAATTGCCGGAATCCAATTATCATCATACAATTTTCTGGTTTGTCTGAGTAATTCTCTTCTTCGCTCCTCTGATTCATTCACAATATATACCTCCTGGTCAAATCAAAAAACGGAACATAAAACATGGTTCATTTACCATATTCTATGTTCCGCTATGTTGCAAAAGAACCTCAATTAACGATCTGACAATTCCTTTGTAATATCTTCCCACGTCACGCCTTTTTCTACCATCAATACCATTGCATGATACAGAAAATCAGCGATTTCGTATTTGATTTCTTCCGGGCTTGGATTTTTTGAAGCAATTACAATCTCTGTAGCTTCTTCTCCTACCTTCTTTAAGATTTTATCAATGCCCTTATCAAACAGATAATTTGTATAAGACCCCTCTTTTGGATGTTCCTTTCGATCTTGGATCGTATTATATACGGTTTCAAAAATCTGAAGTGGATTTTTAGCATCATATTCATTTCCGACAATCGGCTGATAGAAACAACTTCTGTTTCCGGTATGACATGCGGCGCCGATCTGTTCTACTTTTGCCAACAAAGTGTCTTTATCACAATCCATTGTCAGCGATTTTACATACTGATAATGTCCGGAAGTTTCACCTTTGACCCACTGTTCCTTTCTGCTGCGGCTATAGTATGTCATCCGGCCGGATTTTACTGTGTGATTAAATGCATCTTGATCCATATAAGCCATCATCAATACTTCATTTGTTTTATAGTCCTGTACAATTACCGGAATCAATCCATCTGAATTCAATTTAAAATCCGAAAATTCGACAATGCTTTCAAAAGAAGTCATCTGGATGCCTTCCTGAACACAGATTTCTTTAAATTCATTAAAATCCATATCCAACTGGTTAACAAGTAAACCTGAAACGCCTTTGACGCTTTCTGACTTTAATATTTTTAAAATTTCAGACTGTTCCATAGTATCTGTTAAAACAACACATGGAATATCCGTTACATTTAATACAGAATTCAGATCCAGCCGATGCATGAAAATAACTTCGGAAGAATATTTAGCAATCTGATGCTGCCGTTTGAACAATCCATCAAAATCATTCAGCGATACTCCAATCCTTTCTTTTCCGAAACGTTTTGAAACTTCTTCAAGCATCTCTTGAGAAACTGACTTGGAAAAATTCAAAATTGCTCGTTTTGCACCTGCATAAAGATATTTTTTGACATCTTCCTGTCGACGAATATTCCCTCCGGCTACCATTGGAATGCTTATCACCCGATTTATTTTTCTCATCAATTCTATTGCCTCTTCGTGGTCATCATCAGAAGTAGACAGATCAAAAACAATCAGCTCATCAGCTCCCCGGTCACAATAATGTTTGGCAAGAGCCACAACATCATCTGAAATAACCAGCGGGTCATCAAACCATTTTACTGCTTTTCCGCCATCAATTAAAATGCATGGCGTCAATCTTTTATAACTCATGTTTCTTCTCCTTTTATAGACTGCCTTTTGTAGACCAGACTCCCTTTATGCGTGGCTCTTCCTGTGTTGCCATATCCAGCGCTTTTCCAAACGCTTTGAAGAGAGCTTCTGCCATATGATGATTATTTCCGCCATCTAAAATTTTTAAATGCAGATTCATCGCTCCACTGTAGGATACTGCGTAGAAAAACTCCCGAATCATTTCTGTATCCAAGGCGCCGATTCGATCGGCAGTGAATTCGGCGTGATATTGCAAATAAGGACGTCCCGAAAGATCCACCGCACAAAGTGCAAGTGTTTCATCCATCGGAAGCATAAAACTTCCGTAACGCTTAATTCCATTTTTATTGCCAAGAGCATCTACAAGCGCTTTTCCTAACACAATTCCGGTATCTTCCACTGTATGGTGACAATCCACCTCTAAATCTCCGTTTACTTTTACTTCCAGATCAAAGAGACCATGGCGTGCAAATCCGTCCAGCATATGATCAAAAAAAGGAATTCCGGTATCAATCTGATTGTTACCGTTTCCATCCAGATTGATTTTAAGCATAATATCTGTCTCTTTTGTTTTCCTGGAGCAACTTCCTATTCGATTTTCCATTGGTACTCCTCCCTTCTGTTCCGTTTTAGTCCTCAAAACGTACTTTAATAGAATTTGCGTGAGCTGTCAACTGTTCTGCTTCAGCAAATTGTTCGATATCCGTATGAATACTCTCCAATGCATCTTTTGAATATGCTATAATACTTGATTTTTTCAAGAAATCATCAACTGACAACGGAGAAAAGAATTTTGCAGTTCCATTTGTCGGCAAAATATGATTTGGACCTGCAAAGTAATCTCCCAAAGGTTCACTGCTGTATTCGCCTATGAAAATTGCTCCGGCATTTCGTATTTTTGTCATTACCTGATAAGGATCTTTCGTCATAATTTCCAAATGTTCCGATGCAATTTCATTTGTAGCATCTATGGCATCTTCAAGTGTATCTGCCACCAAAATATGCCCAAAATTATCAAGTGATTTCCGAATAATCTCACTACGTGAAAGCTCTGCAATAAATTTCTCTGTTTCAGCGGAAACCTTTTCAGCCAGATCCATACTAGTCGTTACTAAAATTGCTGAAGCAAGTTCATCATGCTCCGCCTGTGATAACAAATCCGCAGCCACATAACGTGGATTAGCAGTCTCGTCAGCTAATACAAGAATTTCACTCGGTCCGGCAATAGAATCAATACTGACATGCCCATAAACAGCCTTCTTTGCAAGAGCCACGTAAATGTTTCCGGGCCCTACAATCTTATCTACTTTCGGAATACTCTCTGTACCATATGCAAGCGCGGCAATTGCCTGCGCACCACCCACCTTATACACTTGATCTGCACCGGCTTCTTTCGCGGCAACCAATGTTGTCGGATTTACTTTTCCATCTTTTCCCGGCGGCGTAACCATGATGATTTCATCTACTCCCGCTACTTTTGCAGGCATAATATTCATCAAAACAGACGACGGATAAACAGCCTTTCCGCCCGGAACATAAACGCCTACACGCTGAAGTGCCGTGACTTTTTGTCCAAGCATAGTGCCGTTTGGCTGACTGTCAAACCAGCTGTACTGCATTTGCTTTGCATGATAGGACTCTATATTTTTAAGCGCCTTCCGAATGATACGGAGCAGATTATCATCTACAACAGCATAAGCCTCCTGGATTTCTTCATCTGTCACCCGGATATTGGAGGCATTGATTTTTGCTCCATCAAAACGTTCTGTATACTCAAATATCGCTTCATCTTTTCTTTCACGAACGGTATTTAATATATCTTGAACATTCTTTTCGTATGCACCATAACTGCTTGGACTCCGTTTCAGCAGATCGTCCAATAAATTTCTTTTTGTAGTATCATCCAATGTTTCAATCCGCATAACTCTCCTCCTGTAATAACTCTCGCAAATTATGAATCAATTCTTTGATTCTATCATTTTCCATTCTCATACTGACCGGATTTACAATCATTCGCGCAGATAGCGGACACACTTCCTCCAGCACAACGAGTCCATTCTCCTTTAATGTAGAACCGGTTTCCACGATATCTACGATTACTTCGGAAAGACCTACAATTGGAGCAAGTTCAATCGAACCGTTCATTTTAATGAGTTCCACTGTCTGGTGCTTTTTATTATAAAAATAATCTTTTGCGATATTCGGATATTTTGTTGCAACCCGGATTAATTCGTGATGTTTTAATAATTCCGCTGTTTCAGCATAGCCACAGACACACATTCTGCATTTACCAAATCCGAGATCCAGTACTTCATGCACTTTCCGTCCTTCTTCTACAATTGTATCTTTTCCGACAACACCGATATCAGCAGCTCCATATTCTACATAAGTAGGAACATCCGGACCTTTTGCAAGAAAGAATTTTAATTTCAGTTCTTCATTGACAAAAATCAATTTTCTGGAATCTTTATCTTTCATTTCATCACAAGTAATCCCCAGTTGTTCCAACATCTCCAAGGTCTTTTTTGCCAATCGGCCTTTTGTGAGAGCAAAGGTTAAATATCTCATTGTATTCCACCCTCCGTTTTTCTTTTTTTAGAAGAAAGTATTCGTTCTTCTCCGGTTTTTAGGTGAACCATTTCAATCTGTCCATCATCATTTAAATAAAGCAGTCTGTCTGCATGAATTTTCTTTCCATATTCTGTATAATATGCTTTCGTTTCTCCTGCATCGCGTTTTAATAAAATGATACATTTGCCTTTGTTTCTGCATTCTTTTGCAAGAGCCATTGCATTTTTCTGTGAAACGTCATTATATACAATTAAATTACGATGTCCACTGTCCACATCAATTTTTTGTCTGGACAGCGCACTCATCAGCTCATCTACAATAATTGCAAAACCGATAGACGGCGTGCTTTTACCAAATTTTTCCAGCAAATGATCATATCTTCCGCCACGCACTACTGCATCCCCGGTTCCATACGTGTAGGCACGGAAAATAATACCGGAATAATATCCATAACTTCCGCTCATGCTCAAGTCAAAGGTCACATGTTCTTCTACCCCATATAATTGGAGCAATGCGTAGATTTTCAAAAGCCTGACGATTGCAGATTTTGCCTTTTGGTGTGTCGTGATCATCGCAGCTTTTCGAAGTACCTCTACGCCGCCGACCAATTCCGGAAGAATCTGAAATGCTTCTTTTATAGATGACTCTGTTCCCTCTCTGTCCAGAATCTCATCTACTCCAAAATAATTTCTATTGGCAATCAATGTATATATTTCTGCATTGATCTCTTCTTGCAAACCGCTGCTTTCCAGAAGAGCACGCAGGTAATCCACATGTCCGATATTAACTTGAAACTCTTTCAAACCAACTTGTTTTAGACCATCTACCAACATTGCAATCATTTCCGCATCGGCTTCAATGGAATCTTCACCGATCAATTCAGCACCAAGTTGTGTATTTTCTTTTAAACGTCCTTGATAACTGGAATGATTGATAAATGTATTTCCAATATAACATAATCGAATCGGGAACTCCTCATATTCGAACAAAGTAGCTGTCGCTCTTGCAATGGAAGGAGTTATATCCGGGCGTAACGCCAGAATATTTCCTTCTCTGTCAAAAAACTTATATAATTCCCTCGAAGAAATTGTTCCAATCTCCTCGCGAAATACATCCATATACTCAAAGGTAGGTGTTTGAATATCCTGATACCCATACAAATGTAAAGTATGATGGAGCTGATTCTGTACAGTCAGTTTCTTTCGACATTCCAGATTATAAATATCTCGAACGCCTTCCGGCGTATGTAATTTTTGTTCCATATCAATTGCCCCTTTCACTTTATCGTGGTAAATCACTAAATCAAACCCATTATACGTAGTTTCGAAGGAAATGTCAATGTTCTTATTCTCGAATATCTAAATCTTTTTGGATATATTCCAAATATGGTACATAACAGTTATTCTTCAAATGCATAAAAAATTGAGTATCCAGTTCCTCCATCCGAAAACTTTTCCTCCCACCGGAAACCGCACGATCCCAGAAGATTTTCATTTCCTCAAATCTCATATAATACAGGAGATTTTTTGTACTGTAATATAGAATCAGAAATGCGATTCCTCCTTGTTTTTCAAATTTTTCCATAAACCGTATCTGATGTTCATGAATATTTTGCAGCGGAAATGTATCTGTGCTGCATTCTTTTGCATCAAAACACACCGGAATTCCCTGCACAGTTCCAATATAATCTACTGTACTGACTTTGTCAAAATACGCCAGCGTAATATGCCGATGCTCCTTATCGATCTTTACCGGAGTAATCGGAGTTGGTATTTTTTGGATCAAAGCAAGTCCCAGTTCATCATATCTGGCATTCGTATGGTTGATAAATTCTTCAAGCGTAGATCCTCTCAAACCTCTTGAATTCCATGTAGCCATCTCTATTCTCCTTTTTGCTTATCTTCGGTTGAATTGCAATATTCCTCCCAGTGCTCAGGAATGATTTTCGCATCTCGGCAAATCTTGCAAAACAGTTCCGGAATCGGTGCATAAAGTATTTTATGAGAAAGATTCGACAATGGTCGATCAAGCATAGGAAATTCCAATCGATATGCATGCAGCAACTGATGGCTTAGTCCATATTTCTTTTTATAGAATGAATTCCACTGGGTATCACCATATTTATAATCGCCAAGAATCGGATGTCCCACGGAACTTAAATGCGAACGAATCTGGTGTGTTTTCCCTGTAATCAAATGAACTTCTAATAACGTCATATTCTCATCAGCAAAAAGCGGATGATATTCTGTTTCAATTTTAACACTCCCAGGAATTTCATGATTCAAAACAGTTACTTTATTTGTTTTTTCATTCTTAAAAAGATAACCTTTGATTTTTGCATCTTTATCAACCTTCCCTTTTACCGGGCAAAGATAATATTTTGCCAAACTGCGTTCCTTAAACAAACGACTTAGTTCCTGAAGTCCGGCTAAAGATTTGCCAGCCGCTAAGAGTCCACTTGTATTTCTGTCAAGGCGGTTACATACAGATGGACGGAAAGTTCTGAGTTCTGTTTCTTCAATTGCCCCTTCTCCCAGAAGGTATGCAATCACATATTCAACCGCGGAATAATCCGTATCTTTCGCTTTCTGCGACAGCATTCCAACCGGTTTGTTAAGAAAAAGTACATTTTGATCTTCATAAACAATATCCAGTGCCATTTCTGGTACACAAACCTTCTGAGCTTTTCCGGAAAATTTTTCAATTGTGTCATCCGAAAGAAATAGCTTGATACAATCTCCGGATTGTAATTTTTCCTGTCCGCTCGCCTTTTTTCCGTTCAATGTTATATTTTTTTTACGCAGCATCTTATAAAGAAAACTTTTTGGTGCTTCACGTAAAAATTTTGCAAGGAGTTTGTCCAGTCTCTGCCCTGCTTCATTCTCAGTAACATGTATTTCCTGCATTTTATCCCTTTCACATTACAATGAAATATTCATAATTATCTGCGCAATTTGTTGTTCCTGCTCTGATTGATCCACTTTTTCTACTGCTGCAATATTTTCCAATCCTTCTGCTCGAGCAATAAATCCGTTGTATTGATTGAGCAATTTTACAGAAATATTTTTTAAATGATTTTGCTGCAGAATATTTTTAATATGTTTCGCTGTATACTCTAAATCCACTTTAGAAGAAGAGGTATACCCGAATACTTTGTCCCCGGATATCACAATGACATCAATAGGCATGATCTTTTCGGTACTGGTGACAACCAAATCAAACAATATCGTCAAATGTGGGCACTTTTCTTTGATCTCTTGTGCAAAATCACGTTTTACCGAATGATGTGGAAGTCGTGTAATCACACCGACTAACGCCTTACAAGCTGGAAGACATCCTACAATAGCTACGACAGTGAGCAGATTCTTATTACTTCCAGTTTGACTATATCCGAGAAAATAAACCGCTGCAACGATCAAAAAATATATTATTGTACGTATAATTTCAACTTTCTTCTTATAATCCAGATACCCCGGGGTTCCTTTTTCCTGTTTTTTCATTTGTTATCTATCTCCTCCGCGATTTCCTTTTGTTTCCAGCTTTAAAATCCATTCATGTGGTATCAGTTTAGAAGCGATTCTTACAGCTTTCATCATTCCGCCATATACAGACACCGATTTTCCTGCCCGGCTGTCTAATAATGCGCGTCTGACAACATCCGGAGCCTGTGCCATGACAAGTTCTTTCCAAAGATTATCCATTTTACCCGAAACTTGAAAAAATTCTGTATCAACCGGTCCCGGACAAACTGCAGTTACAACGATTCCTCTTGCTTTCAGTTCTTCACGCAATCCTCTTGAAAAACTTAATACATAAGATTTGGTAGCTGCATAGACAGTAAACATTGGCTGTGGACAAAATGCCGCAGCGGACGCCAGATTCAAAATTCTGCTTCCCTGTGATAAATAAGGCAGACAGAAAAAAGTCATTCGCGACAGTGCAATACAATTTAGATCAATCATCTCTAGCTGCGTATTTTTATCTTCTCTGCAAATTGTTTCTACTGTACCTGTTTTTCCAAAACCTGCCGCATTTACTAACATTCGAATATCCGGCATCCCCTCTTTAAGTGCATATTTTAAAGTATGATATACCGGACGTTTTAGCAAATCTCCTTCAAAAATACGAATCGGCACCCGGGAAAACTGCTGAAGTTCCATCAATCGTTCTTTTCTTCTGGCAATCACCCAGATTTCGTCCAGTGACTGATAAAAATAACTGATTTGTTTTACAAACTCTCTCCCCATTCCTGAAGAGGCTCCTGTTACTACTGCAATTTTCATCGTTTTTTTCTCCTACTATTATTTTCTGCCTTTTTTCTTTTTGAAGCATGATTCGTAACCCTGCGCTTTTCATTTGCAAATTGCCTTGGACGTATCAAACATTTTTCATCAAATCCGATCAAATCTGCACGACCTGCTTTTAATAAGGCTTCTTTTACCAATTCATAATTGGCAGGATTGCGATATTGGATCAATGCTCTTTGCATTGCCTTTTCATGAGGATTTTTAGGTACATATACGGTTTCCATCGTACGCGGATCCACCCCTGTATAATACATACAAGTAGAAATCGTGGACGGCGTAGGATAAAAATCCTGAACTTGTTCCGGCATATATCCCATATCACGACAATATTCTGCAAGCTCAACAGCTTCTTTCAGTGTAGAACCTGGATGAGATGACATTAAATAAGGAACCAGATATTGTTCTTTTCCGATTTTCTTATTCATATCAAAAAATTGTTTTACAAAAGTTTCATAGACTTGATTTCTCGGCTTTCCCATTTTTTCCAGTACAGTATCTGAAACATGTTCCGGAGCTACTTTTAGCTGTCCGCTCACATGGTAACTGCATAATTCTCGAAGAAATGTATCTTTTTTATCGGCAAGCAGATAATCAAACCGAATTCCGGAACGGATAAATACTTTTTTTACTTTTGGGATTTCCCGCAATTTTCGAAGTAATTTTACATAATCGCTATGATCTGTATTCAGATTTTTGCAAGGAGTCGGAAATAGACACTGTCTGTTTCTGCACACTCCTTTTTCTAATTG
Organism: uncultured Lachnospiraceae bacterium; assembly: GCA_905203555.1. Lineage (GTDB taxonomy): Bacteria > Bacillota > Clostridia > Lachnospirales > Lachnospiraceae > Schaedlerella. The sequence goes on along the minus strand of CAJKWK010000008.1, from coordinate 42,274 downwards.
TTTCCGGCAAGAAGGATGGCGGAAATTAGCCGTTGGTCCTCCTACATCATGGATATAACCTTTAAAATCCTTTTCCTTCGTGAAATCTTCTGCTTCCTTTAAGAGCGATTCATGACTTCGAGTCTGGACAATTCGTCCTTGATGAAATGTAAGTGCACAGAAACTGCAGCCGCCAAAACATCCCCGGTTACTTGTAAGACTGAATTTTATTTCCTCAATTGCAGGTACACCACCTGTTTTCGCATAAGATGGATGTGGAGCACGCATATAAGGAAGTGCATATACATCATCCATCTCCATTGTAGTGAGTGGTTTGGCCGGTGGGTTCTGTACCACATATAAATGATCTGAATATGGTTCAATCAGACGTTTTCCGGAATATGGATCGGTATTACAATATTGCGTATAAAAGCTCTTGGCATATAACTCTTTATTTGATTTTACTTCATCAAATGAAGGCAGCATCAGAGCATCATATACAATATCAGGAGTTTTCACTTTTGCAACAGTTCCATCGATATACGTCAAGTCTGAAACTGCAATCCCTGCGTCTAAGGCTTCTGCTATTTCCAGAATCGAATGTTCGCCCATTCCATATGAAATAAGATCTGCTCCGGAATCCAGTAAAATGGAACGTTTCACCTTATCTGACCAGTAATCATAATGTGCCAGTCTGCGAAGGCTGGCTTCGATCCCTCCAAGAATAACGGGTGTATGCTTATAGGTTTGACGAATGAGATTCCCATACACTACAGCTGCATAATCCGGACGTTTTCCCATGATTCCTCCCGGAGTATAGGCATCATTTTTCCGTCTTTTTTTAGAAACAGTATAGTGGTTGACCATGGAATCCATATTTCCTGCACTCACTAAAAATCCAAGCCTTGGTTCACCAAAAACGGTAACACTGTTTTTATCTTTCCAATCCGGTTGTGAAAGAATTCCCACGCGATATCCTCTGGATTCCAAAAGTCTGCTGATAATCGCATGTCCAAAAGAAGGATGATCTACATATGCATCTCCAATCACATAGACAAAATCCACCTGTTCCCATCCACGCTTTAACATATCCTTTCGATTTACTGGTAAGAAATCTTGTTTCATAATATACTCCATTTATTTAATGAATGTTAACTTCCGCATAATCATATATATAATAATCAGCTAAGTTACGTTTTTCCTGTTCATAAGGTTTTGAAAAGTCATCGTCTACTGCACAAACTGTCATTCCTGCATTTTTACCTGCAAGTATTCCACTGGGGACATCTTCAAATACCAGACATTCTTCCGGAATCACATGCAGATCTTCTGCTGCTTTTAAATACACATCCGGAGCCGGTTTTCCTTTGGCAACTTCACATGAGGTACGAACAGTATCAAAATATGAACGGATATGCAAAGCCTCCAAAACTGCTTCTGCAAGTTCCCTGGCGTTGCTTGTAGCAATTCCCAGTAAGATCCCTTTCTCTTTCATTCTCTTTAAAAACTCTCCTGCACCGGGTTTTAAAGGGACTTGTGTACAGTATAACTCCATTGTCAGATCCTGCCACTCCTGTTTTATTTCCTCTACGGTACAATTTAACTGCGGAAATGTTTTTAAAAAATATTCTGCGGTTTCCGTAAAACTCATGCCTTCGATCTCTTTGTGAAAATGTTCCGGCATTGTCAGATGATATTTCTCCATATATATATCATCCACTTTTGTCCAAAGCCACATCGAATCTACCAGAGAACCGTCCATATCAAAAATAATTGCTTTCTTGTTTGTTAACATAATTGCTCCATTTCTTCTTTTGTTAATTTTCGGTATTCCCCCGGTTTTAATGAAGGATCCAGAGATAAGCCGCCCATGGAAAGCCGTTTCAGATAAACAACCTCTTTTCCTACCGCCTGAAACATCCGCTTCACCTGATGAAATCTTCCTTCCTGGATTGTCAGCTCGATTTCAGATTCTACACCACTTTTCAAAATTACTAACTTTGCAGGCAGCGTAAGTTTCTCATTTCCGATACATACCCCTTTTTCGAATATTTCAATATCTTCTTTTGTAACTTCTCCGCAAATTTTTGCATAATAAGTCTTATCTACATGTTTTTTGGGAGATAAAAGGCGATGCGCAAGAGCCCCGTCATTGGTAATGAGAAGAAGTCCTTCCGTATCCTTATCGAGCCGTCCTACCGGAAACAAATCTTTTCTCTGGCGACTTTCAATCAAATCAATAACTGTAGTATCCCTCTTATCCTCTGTAGCCGAAATAACACCGGACGGTTTATTCAACATATAATATTCATAGGTAACATACGTGATTTCACGGTCTTGATACTGCACCCGGTCACTGATCGGATCCAACTTGAATTCCGGCTTTTTAACAATTGTTCCATTTACCTGTATCTGACCTTTTGTAATTAACTTCTTCACTTCACTTCTGGTACCAAGATTCATTTCTGAAAGATACTTATCTAATCTTAATTTCATCGTCCGCTCCTTATGACTGCCAACGCCATCCGGGCAGATACTTATTTTTTAATGTTTGATTTGCAAGTTTACCAAACCCCAACGGATATCCATCTACACATACAAGATACCATCCCTTGTCTTTATGTCCGGTCACATCTTCTACATCCAGAGTTTCCCCTTTTAAATATTTGATAACTCGCTCATCCTCCACTGACAAATCTAAGATATTTCGATATTCTTCCTTTTTGAGGCACATCGCAAGCGCCTGGCTTGGTTCGAATCGTTTCTTTTTTAATTCTCCCATAAGAAGACCTGATCTCAAAAAACGAATTCCCTTTAATTCCGGAAGTTCTTTCGGCATATAATAAACACGTTCATCACGAATCTCCAGATATCTGTTATCTATTTTCCATGTAAGATCTTTGAAAAACAGCGCCAATTCTTCCGGAATTTTTTTCATGGATTTAGGTTCTGCTATTTTGAAAGATTTTTCGGATCTTTCCATTGCATTTTCCTTTTTCAGTAATGCAAGATAGTGTCCTTCTCCCTGCATATGATGCGGGAAAATACGAACCGTCTTTTCTAAATCCTTGATATCTGCTTTTGTCACTTCCGGTTTTCCCTTTGTAAATCCTTCATATTCCTTCATTTCACAAATTGTAAACTCTGGAAATTGCTCTAATAAATATTCAATGGTCTGCTCATTTTCAAGTGGATCAAAGGTACAAGTTGAATATAAAAGCATACCTCCCGGTTTTAACATTTGCGCCGCCTGAGTTATAATGCTGCGCTGTAATTTCGAAAAAAATTCAGGTCCATGTTCTTCCCATGCCTTAATCATTTTTTTCTCTTTTCGGAACATTCCTTCTCCGGAACAAGGAGCATCTATTAATATTTTGTCAAAGTATTCCGGAAAATACTCTACTAATTTTCCCGGCTCTTCACTGATTACCATCATATTACCAATGCCGAATAATTCCAGATTCTTTAACAGTCCTCTTGCACGTGAATTGCTGATATCATTTGCAATCAACACACCTTCCGGTCCCAGCTTTGCCCCCAACTCTGTTGCTTTTCCTCCGGGTGCGGCACAAACATCTAATACCTTGTCATCCGGATTGACCGGCAGTCTGTTTGCCGGAGTCATTGCACTTGGCTCCTGTAAGTAATAAAGACCGGCATAGTAATACGGATGCTTTGCCGGTTGATACTGACTTCCATCATAATAAAAACCATTGGAAATCCATGGTACCGGTGTCAATGGCCAAGGAGCAATCTTCAAAAATTCTTCCACAGAAATCTTTTTTGTATTGACTCGCAGACCATAATGCCGGGGTTCTTCGTAACAGCGAAGGTATGCATCGTATTCATCCCCTAAAAGGGCTTTCATTTTTTCTTCAAATGCGATAGGTAAATTCATCTTCAACCTCTTTCATAAGCACATTTTAACTTCTTTGTTTCCAGATACTGTAAAATCGGATACGGATTGACGCTGATTTCTTTTCCTGATTCCGTTAAATATATTCCCAAATGCAAATGTACCGGGAAATTTCCCGTTGTGCCTTCTATTTTACTATAACCGGTATCTCCCATAAATCCGAGTAAATCACCGGCTTTTACAGAATCTCCTATATTCAGGTCTGCATAAGAATCCAAGTGTGCATAATAAAAATAAGCACCGCCAGGTGCTGTAATTCCAATACGGTATCCTCCCTGTTCCAGCCAGCCTTTGTGAAGGACAATTCCATCTGTGATACTGACAACCGGATAATAACCCCGTATGTTCTCTGACGCCATTAGATCTGTCCCTTCATGTCCTCGTTTCCCGCCATATGTACGTTCGTACATCCAAGAATCAACATAGCTGACTTCTGCTTTGGGAGTATTTACGGATTCCGGTATTGGAAAATATCTGAGATCATCCCAGATTGCCTGACATGCCGTACAATATGCATTCCAATCTTCGTTTTTTCTCCAGAGTTCTTTTATTCTTTGAAAACTTTTTTCAGTAAATTGTCCGTTCCATGACATTGTTTCAAAATCTGTCTCCAGCCAATATAGAGCTAACGTCTCTCCGGGTTTCTCAATTGTACGAATATAATCAGCCATAGCATCTGATACTGGCTGTTTCCGAAATTGTCCTGTTTCAATTAGATCAAATTGCAGTCTGCTGTATTTTCCCATAGTTTGGATTTCGTGAAGACCAACGGCAGTAAAAAGCACAAGTATTACAATAAATTCAAGCGATTTAAATATTTTTTTATGCATCAATCTGGATTCCCCGGTTCACATTACTAAATTATATGAACCGGGGAACGTCTTATTTACACCGTTTTAAAATTTCTTTTACTGCTTTCCAGATTCGTTCTGCTGAAGCAATTTCCAGGCGTTCATTATAGGAATGAACATCAATCATATTCGGTCCAAAAGATATGCAGTCAAGTTCCGGTTTGTGTCCACTTAACAGACCACATTCAAGACCTGCATGAATCTCCGTTACCTCCGGACGTTTTCCGTATACATACTCGAAAGCATCCAGTGTAATATCGCGAACTTTTGATTCAGCTTTAAATGTCCATGCCGGATATTCTGCGTCAAATTCGTAAGAACCACCGAGAGATTCTGCAAAACACATATAGCGTTCTTTAAATTCCTGTAATTTTGAAGCCACGCCGCTTCTTGTCAAAATCATAAATTTAACCTGATCTGTTTCTGTAGCAACAACTCCAAGATTATCAGAAGTCTCAACCATCCCTGCAAGATGACGGCTGTATTCATCTACTCCATTTGGACAATTTACAAGAAACTGAATGACTTTTTTGAAAGTTTCTTCTGTCATTGCATCGTAGCTGCCTTCTTCCAGAACCGTTACTTTAATATCCAATCCCGGTTCGTCAGCCCCAAACTCCGCTTTCCATGCGGCAAGCATCTCAGCTGCTGCAGCTTTCACAGTTTCTGTTTCCTTTGTTACAATCACTGACTTATTTCCTGAAGTGATTACATTATCTTTACTTCCACCATTGATTTCCAACAAAGAAAAGTCTGCAGCCTTCTTGATATGATAAAGCATTCGTCCCGCCAGTTTATTGGCATTTCCTCTTTGTTTGTGAATCTCCACACCTGAATGTCCGCCTTTTAAACCGCAGATTTCCAGCTCAACTTTAGAACCGTTTACATTTATCTTTTCAATCGGCAAATGATAAATAAAACGGAATCCGCCTGCACAACCGGCTGTAAGCACATCTTCTTCTTCAGAATCCAGATTCAAAAGCATCTTTCCTTCCAAAGGCGATAAATCAACATTCAATGCTCCTGTCATTCCGACTTCTTCATCAATTGTAAAAAGAACTTCCAGCGGCGGATGCGGAATGTCCTTACTATCTAAAATAGCAAGTGCCATTGCCACAGCAATTCCATTATCTGCACCCAATGTTGTATCTTTCGCTTTTACATAACCATCTTCTACATACATCTCAATTGGATCCTTCATAAAGTCGTGGTCAGAATCCGCTGTCTTTTCACATACCATATCCAGATGTCCTTGCAGGATCACCGGCTCGCTCTGCTCGTAACCAGCGGTTCCCGGTTTCTTAATGATTACGTTATTCCATTCATCCTGTATCACAGCCAATCCGCGTTTATTGGCAAAATCTACACAATAATCACTGATTGCCTTTGTGTTAAATGTTCCTCTTGGAATCTGATTGATTTCCTCAAAAAAATGAAATACTTCTTTTGGTTCTATATTTGCTAAAACTGCCATTTCTACATAGCCCCTTTCAATATATAATTGCTTTAAATAGTAATAGAACGCATTACATCACTGTTTATTTTGTCACATAGCACATAAAAAATCAACCTATTTCATATATCTTTATTAAAATAAAAGGATTTCCATGGTACGGATTATGAAATTACACAGCCAGATTTTAAAATTTACTCTTGTCTTTCTTTTTTTCATAATGCTGATTTCTCCGAAAACAGTTTTTATCGGCGCAAGCAAAGGACTGCTTCTTTGGTTTCAGACCGTTTTGCCAACGTTGTTTCCTTTTTTATTCATAACAAATCTTCTTCTTTCAACCGACAGCATTTCCTTCCTTTCCTCGGCTTTTGGTACAATGCTTTCCCGCATTTTCCGCGTGTCCCCGAATGGAAGTTTTGCTGTTTTGGTCGGATTTCTATGCGGATATCCAATGGGTGCCAAAACCGCTTCTGATTTAACGGTATCCGGATATATTTCTCAAGAAGAAGGAAGGTACCTTCTTTCTTTTTGTAACAATACAAGTCCTATGTTTCTTATGAATTTTATTATCTGGAAAACATTGAAGAAAGAAACTTTGTTTCTTCCCGCCCTTTTGATTCAATTACTAACTCCTGTTATCATCAGCCTTTTTACACGCAAGAAATATTTAAATGCAAAAGAATGTTTTCAAAATTCAATCGCAAAGGCTGCCAATGTGCCGGGCAAAACTAAAAAGTGGAGTTTTACAGAAATTGATCTTTCAATCATGAACAGCTTTGAAACATTGGTCAAAGTCGGAGGATACATCATTTTATTTTCTGTCCTTCTTGCATTGTTTCAGCAAGTTCCGGCGAATTTTATGCTCTTAAAATTTATATTGCCAACTTTAGAAATTACAAATGGTGTCGTAATGCTTGCAGAGACAAATCTGCCTTTTTCCATACAGTTCACTACGATTATGGGACTAACAGCCTTTGGCGGTGTCTGTTCAATTGCACAGACTGATTGCATGATCCAAAAGGCCGGTTTCCCAATTCTCCCTTATATTAAAGAAAAACTGGCAGCCACTCTGACTGCCAGTTTATTGACGATTCTATATCTGCATTTTAAATAAGGACTATGGATCCTTTATTCCAGATTATTGTCCTGGGAATAATCCTCTTCATCCTCAGACGGAATATCCAATTCTGCACGATTGGTTCTTACGACATCATAACATTCCTGAAGAGAATTGATCAAACCATCGTACTTTGTTGTATAACTGTCCAATGTATGTCCGATAATACTTTCAGCATTGGCAAGAAGATCATCGGTATACTGAATAGCACCAATTCGAATCGCATTGGCATCCATCGTTGCGTTGTCCAAAATCTCCTGTGCCTGAGCTGTAGCCTGTGTAACAATTTCATTTGCCTGGGCATAAGCCTGCTGCATGATCTCATGCTCGCTGACAAGCTCATTTGTCTGTACCTGTGCCTCTTCCAGCATGGCATCTGCTTTTGCCTGCGCATCTGCTAAAATGGCATCACGATTGCTTATGATCTTCTGGTAACGTTTAATTTCATCCGGAGTTTTCATGCGAAGTTCTCTTAATAATTCTTCCAGATGTTCTTTATTTACAATAATTTTTGTTGTTGACAACGGCTGGTATTTACAGTCTCTGTCAATATACTCTTCAATCTCTTCAATAATCTGCTCAATACGGCTGCTCATTGGTTACACTCTCCTTTTGTTTTCATCTTATTTTTCAGTTCTTCGGCAACAACTTCCGGCACAAATTGTGATATGTCTCCCCCAAAAGCTGCAATCTCCTTTACAGTAGTAGAACTTAAATAAGAATATTTAATATTTGTTGTCAAGAAAATCGTCTCGACATTTGGTTCTAGTTTATGATTTGTCTGGGACATCTGAAGTTCATATTCAAAATCAGTAATTGCACGAAGTCCTCTGATAATAAAATCAGCCTTCATCTGTCTCGCGAAATCTACCAATAATCCGTCAAACGGTACAATCGTTACATTTGTCAGACTACTAGTCACTTCTTTTAACATTTTAACACGTTCTTCCACAGAAAACAACGGCATTTTCGCATTATTATTCAATACTCCGACAATTAATTCATCTGTAATATTGCTGGAACGTTTGATAATATCCATATGTCCATATGTAACCGGATCAAAACTGCCCGGATAAATTGCTCTTAACATATTTCCTCTTTACCTTCCTTTCCTAAAAAAACATGCTTGTTTGTTTTATATATTTTTTCCTTGATCAGATAAAATCCAAGATCCTCTATATAGGAAAAATCTGTTTCTTTTGCAGCCTCTACAATGATTACCGTATCCTCATATACAAGATCTGATTCTGCAAGATATTCCAACACCCTTTTTTCTAAATTTTGATGATATGGAGGATCCATAAAAATAAAATCAAAATTCTTTTCGCCTTCCAATTGATAAAGCGCAGTCATAACATCCTTTGTCAACGTCACTGCTTTATGATTCAACTTTGTATATTTTAGATTGTCCTTTATACATGCCATAGCTTTTGGATTTTTCTCAACGAAAACAGCTTCTTTTGCTCCTCGGCTCAGAGCTTCAATTCCAATACCGCCACTTCCACTAAATAAATCCAGAAAGATACATCCAAATATAGAAGGAGAAATCATATTAAAGAGGGTTTCTTTGATCCGATCTGTTGTCGGTCTTGTATCGATCCCTTCTAATGTTTTTAACTGAAGTCTTTTTGCTGTTCCAGCGATTACTCTCATATTTTCATTCACCTGTTTTCAATCATTTTTTTCATAATATTTGCTTAATTTTTCAAAAAAATTTTATCAGAAAAAAGCACCCGGGTCAATCCCAAGTGCTTTTTTTCGTTGTTTACTTTCCAGCCATCTGTTTTTCCTGCTGTTCGATCATTTTCTTTACCATATAACCTCCAACAGATCCGTTCTGTTTGGATGTCAAGTCACCATTGTAACCATCTGTAAGCGGTACTCCCAACTCACTTGCTACCTCATATTTGAATTTGTCCAGTGCGCCTTTTGCCTCCGGCACTGCAGCGCGGTTAGATGAACGATTTGCCATTTTGCATTTCCTCCTTTTGCATGTTTAAAGTTTTCACTGTTTTCTTGTGTTGTAACAATTCGTTTGTGATGTTACAGTGATAGTATATGGAGGAAATCAGCTTTTACACTGGTAACTTCTGGTTTTTATTTATAATGTTTTCTCTAATTGCTGATGACGCAGCGTTTGTGTAACTGCTTGTTTCAACAGCTTATGTTCCTGCAGATTCAACTCAGGATCTTCTTTTAACAATTCATCTGCTGCTTGGGCAGCTTGCTGAAGAAGTTCTGAATCCTGAAATACATCTGCAACTTTGAAATCCATTGTGCCGCTCTGTCGAATTCCAAACAAATCTCCGGGACCACGCAGGCGCAAATCCTCACTTGCAATGAAAAAGCCGTCATTGGAATGATTTAAAATCTCCAGCCGTTCTTTTGTTTCTTTTGATTTTGATGCACTCATAAAAATACAGTACGACTGATATCCGCCTCGACCAACCCTTCCTCGTAGCTGATGAAGCTGCGCCAATCCAAAACGTTCTGCATTCTCGATCATCATAACAGTAGCATTTGGAACATCAATACCTACTTCGATAACCGTTGTAGAAACTAAGATTTGAATTTCATTCCGGGCAAATGCATCCATTATTTCATCTTTCTTCGCTTGTTTCATCTTACCATGCAGACATCCCACTTGAATCTCAGTTCCCATTATCTCTTGAAGCATTTCCGCATAATCTGTTACATTTTCAGCTTCCATAGATTCACTCTCTTCTACCATTGGGCAAATCACGTAACACTGCCTGCCCTGATATATTTGCTTTTTCATAAATGCATACGCAGTATTCCTGTATCCGGTATCTACAACGCAATTTTTTATTGGAAGACGATTTTTCGGCAGTTCACGAATGACGGAAATATCCAGATCTCCATATAAAATAATTGCCAGCGTTCTCGGAATAGGAGTTGCACTCATAACTAAAATATGAGGATAGAGTCCTTTTGTAGCAAGCGTTTCTCGTTGATGAACCCCAAACCGATGCTGTTCATCTGTAACAACAAGCGCCAAATTATGATACTGCACTTTTTCTTGGATCAGAGCGTGTGTTCCAACAATCAATGCAGACGTCCCATTTTCAATCTTTTCATAAACTATACGTTTTTCTTTTGCAGTCATGGATCCGGTTAATAGAACCACATCCAGTGAAATACCGTATATTTTGAAGAAACCGGAAATTGTTTCATAATGCTGCCTTGCAAGTACCTCCGTAGGCGCCATAATCGCCGCCTGATATCCGTTGAGACCGGCATACATCATAGCCAAAAGCGCAACAATTGTCTTGCCGGATCCCACATCTCCCTGTACCAGCCGGGACATCACATGGATTCCGGACATATCCTGTTTTATTTCACGCCAGACATTTTTTTGGGCATTTGTCAATTCATATGGGAGAGCATGCAAAAATCGTTCTATTTCCGGCTGTTCTCTGAAACAATACGGATTTAACATACGATTTTCATGGACTTTCATTTTACGCAGCGCCAGAATAAAAAGTAAAAACTCTTCAAATACAAGCCTTGTCCTTGCTTGGAAAAATTCTTCTTTATTTTCCGGAAAATGCAGTCCCTTGATTGCATCTTTATATGAGACAAACCGATAAGCAGTTTCAATGGAAACAGGCAGAATCCCTGTACCGATTGTACATGAAATAACTGCCTGCTTTACTGCTTTTGTTACCATATTATTCGTCAATCCTGCGGTAAGCGGATAAATCGGCTGAAGTGAATTCTGCTTTTCCGCATATTTTGAACAAGGATAAAAAACTTCCGGCTGCTCCATCACGATTCCATCTTTCTTCCGAGTAATCCGGCCACGAAGAGTTATCGCACCGCCCTTTGCAAGCGTATTTCGCAAAAACGGCATTCGATACCAAATCACTTTCAAAGTACCTGTCAGATCTTTTAAATATAGTGTCGTAATTTGCAGCCTTGCATTCCCGCCAACCTGGATTCTGCCATATATTGCCCCGGTAACAGTAACAACTTGACCTTCTGTTACCTCGCTGACAGCAACCGGTTCTTCATAGACTTGATAACCTCTTGGATAATAGCGGAAAAGATCGCCAATTGTATAGATTCCGGCTTTTTGAAATATCTTTTCCGTTTTTTCTCCAATTCCTTTTAATTCATTTATTCTTGTATATTCTTCCATGATAGAATGATCTATTCTACTGACATCACGTAATAATAAATTGGCTGTCCACCCATCTGCACATCTACATCTGCATCCGGATACAATTCCGCAATTTCTTCTGCAAAACGTTCTGCCTCTTCCGCTTTGATGTCTTCTCCATAATATAAACTGATCAGTTCCGTATCTTCGTCCGTCATGATACCAAGCATTTCCTTTGCAGTCTCTTCTACCGACTGACCAACTGAGAGAATACCGGTGTCTCCGATACCCATGATATCTCCCTCATGAATTTCCTTGTCATCAATATGTGTATCCCGAACTGCGTAAGTCACCTGACCGGTCTTGACATTTTTTATCTCTTCCAACATCGTTTCTTCGTTTGTGTCTACATCTTCATCCGGCATATAATTGATAATCGCAGAAATACCCTGTGGAACAGTCTTTGTCGGAATTACGATAATATCTTTATCCTCAGTCAGGGATTGTGCCTGGTTTGCTGCCAGAATAATATTTTTGTTATTTGGAAGTATAAAAATATGATCCGCATTTACATGATCAATCGCTGTCAACATATCTTCCGTACTCGGATTCATCGTCTGACCGCCTTCAATAATATAATCTACTCCCAATTCCTTGAAGATTGTATTCATTCCTGAGCCGATAGAAACAGCAATAAATCCAACTGATTTTCTCGGTTCACGCGTTGCTTTTTTCTGTTCTTCTGCAAGTTTCTCTGCATCCCGAATCAACTTTTCCTGATGTTCTTCCCGCATATTATCAATCTTCATACGGGAAAGCTGGCCATAAGTAAGAGCTTTTTGAATTGCCAGACCCGGGTCATTTGTATGCACATGAATTTTAACAATATCTTCATCAGCAACGCAGACAATAGAATCTCCGATTGATTCCAGATATGCTTTGAATTCCACCTCGTCTTTGTCTGAGAATTCTTTTTCAAGCATAATAATAAATTCTGTACAATATCCAAACTTAATATCTGCTTCGGCCTGTGCTCCCGGTTTTACCATTTTTGTTCCTGCACTTGCATCGATTGCGCTATAATCAATTTCCTTTCCAAGGAAAGCATCATATGCACCATTCAGCACTTCCAGCAATCCCTGTCCGCCGGAATCCACAACGCCCGCTTCTTTTAATACCGGCAGCATCTCCGGAGTCTTTTCCAAGACTGCTTTTGCTTCTTCAATAACTGCCGGAATGAACACTTCTAAATCATCTGTTGTTTCAGCAAGTTCCAGAGCTTTTTCAGAAAGCCCTTTTGCGACAGTCAGTATCGTACCCTCTTTTGGTTTCATAACTGCTTTGTATGCAGTGGCAGTTGCCCGATCACAGGCAGCAGCCAGGATCTGGACATCCAATTCCTTATAATCACGAATCACCTTTGTGAATCCACGTAAAAGCTGAGATAAAATTACTCCGGAATTACCTCTTGCTCCACGCAGTGAACCGGAAGAAATCGCTTTAGAAACTGACAGAATATCTGCTTTCTCCAATCCACTTACTTCTTTTGCTGCTGACATAATTGTCAAAGTCATATTAGTTCCTGTATCTCCATCCGGTACAGGAAATACATTCAGTTCATTGATAAATTCCTTCTTTGCTTCCAGATTCGCCGCACCAGCAAGAAACATCTTGGTTAACAGCTCTGCATTTATCGTATTAATTGCCACGACAAGTTTCCTCCTTAATCAATCACTCGAACACCTTCAACAAAGATGTTAATTTTCTCTACTGTCATACCGGTAAACTCTTCTACCTTATATTTGACATTATTCATAAGGTTATCTGAAACAGAAAGAATGTTCACCCCATAAGAAACGATAACATGAAAATCTAATGTAATCTTATTATCGTCTGAAATATCTAACTGAATCCCATGTGTCAGGCTTTCTCTTTTCAGCAATCTTGCCATTCCATCTTTTACACTGACTGCAGCCATACCTACAATACCGAAACATTCAACTGCCACTGAGCCCGCATATTTTGCGATCACTTCCGGATTAATCGTAATGATACCCAAATCAGTACTCATACTACCTTTCATAATATATTACCTCCAGTTCAAATTGGATTTTCTCATAAATAACATTTGTATTATACGCTTTTTCCGCCTTCTTTACAAGATAGCAACGCTTATTTTACCATGATTTCCAAATTATGTGAATGAAAAGAATGTTTTCTTGTTCATTTTTAAGATATTTTTCCAGTTTTAACTTAGATTCTTCGAAAAAACTCTTGCAATCACAGAATCTTTCTGCTAAGATATTAGTGTTGTGAGTCCATGTGGGCTATTTAAGATTGTTAGGAGGTGCAATGATGGCTAAATGTGCTATTTGTGAAAAGGGTGCTCATTTCGGTAATAACGTAAGTCACTCCCATAGAAAATCACCAAAAATGTGGAAATCAAATGTAAAATCTGTTCGCGTTAAAACAGAAGGCGGTTCCAAGAAAATGTACGTTTGTACTTCTTGTCTGAAGTCCGGACGTGTAGAACGTGCTTAATTTTAACACTTGGATTTTTAATTGTAAATACTTTGATGACACGGAACAAAAAGACCCAGTATCTATTATGATATTGAGTCTTTTTTTATCTTTCATTTTATTCCCTTTTTAACACTCATTTACAAAACAAAGCATATCCCAATACGGATAATCCGATTATAAATGCAAATTCTATCCATGTCGCAAATGGAAGAACCATGATCAGGAACATACCAAATGCAATACATAACAACGTAAAACCAATAAGACGTTTCATTAAAAAAACTCCTGTTATCATACACGTTACTTCTAATAGTATTTTATGCATCATAACAAGAGTTCATGTATTTAAATAAGTATAAGTTTTCACTCAGATGACCAGCTTCTATTCCGCTTCATTCAACAAATCTGCCACATCCTCTTCTGTAACATTATCTTCTTTACGTGTTGTGAATCGTTCCAAAAGTTCCGGTGCCATATCCAATATCTTTGTGATCATATCCTGATTCTTGATATTTACAAGCCGAACATTTCCCTCTTTAATTACGAGAACTGAACTCGGTGTTATCTTTCCACTCATACCACCCATGCCTTTGCCTTTCTTATCCGCCAAAGATGAGCCTGCACCCATTCCAAACGACACATCAACCAGAGGTATAATTGTTGTATCTCCAACTTGAATTTCATTTCCTACTACTGTTTTAGATGAAATCAAACCATCCAAACCATTCAAAAGAGATTCCACCGTATTCTTAATATTGTTGTCTGACATAATCATTTCCTCCTTATCCTTGTTATTTAAACGTTTTGATATGTCGTAATGTCATTCGTACATTCTTATCCAAAATCACACGCAATCCTAAGACTGCAAAGTTTTTTGCTGTTATCTTCCCTTTTATCTCAAGCTGACCTCTTAATTTCTTTTCTTCAAAATCCGGAATTATTTGAAAACAATCTGCAAAATATGGGTATAAAATACTGATGCCCGCTAACACCTGTCCGGTCCATGCCGGATCATCAAATCCAAATTCAATTTCTCCCATGATCTTTTGCGGTCGCAGTCGTAACAAAAGACGTTTTAGTTCAGATATCACTTTCAAAAAAGCTGCCTGGTGAATTTCGTTTGTCAAAAATCCCATGACTTTCTCTTTTTTTCGGCCAATTTCACGTAGCTTATCTCGTATTTTTTTATATTTATATTCTATCTTATCCAGAACCGACTCTTTTTTTGAAACCGTTTTTTTGACTTTCCCGGTCTGATCCGGTACTTTATCTGTAGCTTTATCCGTATCTCTATCTCTATCTCTATCTGTAGCTTTGCTCTTCCCCATATTTGAAACAGTTTCTTTCGAAACGGTTTCTTTTGCAATAGATTCTTCCGAAACAGATTCTTCCGAAACAGATTCTTCGTTTTTAATTGGTTCCTCAGGAACATTGATTTCTTCGTTTTTTGCATTATTTACAGAAGATTCCGAATCTTCACTTTTTTTGATCGGTGTTTCCTGTAGTTCTGTATCCTGATTTACAAAACGTTTCCATGCAATACGCAGATTCCAAGTTGGTTTTCCTTCGGTGTAACAAACCGTACCGGCGAGAAAATGCAAAAGAAAAGAAAAACGGAATCTCACATCCAACGTATCTATTGTACCATTACATTTTCCATCTAACTCATACCGGACCGGAACAAAAAGCACAACACAAACTAACAATACCAGAATCCCAAGTATTGCCAGAAGTATCCAGCCTATTATTTTTAAGATTAACAGAAAAAAATGCAACATGTTTATACTCTGCCTTCTTCAAATTTCTTCTGATGGTCTAAAATATATGTTCGGATTTCTGTACCACCAGTCTGATCCAATACTTCTTGTGTTAGCTCACGCACCAGTTCTGCAGCATCTAAATCACCGGCTGCAATCCCTACGAGAAAAATTTCTTTCTCATCATAAAACGACTGCTTTAACAACACCGATGAAAAATACTCCAGGTGATTACGCTCATTATTGGCAAGTGTAATCAGCGTAATTCCCGGTTGTGATTTTCGCTCCATCAGATTTTTTATGATTTGATTTTTTTGCCTTTGCAGCAATTCGCTTACATATAGATTACAATAACACTTTATTCGCATTTTTACCACCTTTATCCGTAATATGTATTCAAAAATGCAATTTGCTTAATACCCATAATAATAAGCATCTAAAATTTGTTTGGCAATTGGTACTGCTTTTGCTCCATCATTTCCATCGTATCCTTCTACGATTACAGAAATAACCAATTCCGGGTTATCTACATTTGTAAATCCCATAAACCAGGAATGGGTCTTTTCGCCATCTACCATACTATATTCAGCTGTTCCGGTTTTTCCGGCGGCTGTATACGACTGTCCGCTCAAAAGGAATCCTGTTCCTTCTGTCACAACCGCTGTCATATATTCCTTTAGTTGAGCCGCTTCATCAGATGTCATAAGTTTTTTATAACTTTTCGGCACGTTTTTACTGATTTCTGTCCCCGTATAATTCGTGACCTTTTCTACAAAATAAGGTTCCATTAAGGTTCCGCCATTTGCAATCGCAGCTGTAATCAATGCCATGTGATATGGATTGGTCAAAGTCTTTCCCTGTCCCATCGCTGTCATCATCATTTCCGCTTCACCTGTATTCTCATCAACCGCAAAGGAACTTTTGGAATATTCTAATTTGCATGGTAGTTTTTTGTTAAACAACAACTCTTCTGCCGTTTTTCGATAAGAGGCCTTATCCAGAGAAAGCCCTATGTTTGCAAACGACGAGTTACAGGAATTTGCCATAGAACTTCTTAAATCCTGGAATCCATGAACTGTATTGTCAAAACATCTTATTGTTGTTTCATTCTGTGTAATTTCTCCATAGCAATCATACATATAATTCGCATAATCCGGATGTTCACGCATATATTCCAGAGCCGTTACCACTTTAAAAGTGGAACCCGGAGCATAGGCGCCTTGTGTTGCTCGGTTAAGCAGCGGACTATTTTCTTCATCTAAATTTAAATACTCCCATTCCGATGCAATTGCATTTGGATCATAGGTTGGTTTTGAAAGCATAGTTAAAATCTTTCCGGTCGATGCTTCCATTACAACTACTGCCCCTTTATTGTCGCCTAAAGCATTGTATGCAGCCTGCTGAAGATCTGCATTCAGGGTGGTCACAATGGTATCACCCATATCTTTTTCATCCTGAAACTCATTTTGCAGTTTTTCCAGAAAAAATGCATTAGAGGTCAAAAGACTAAAGTTTTCTGTTGATTCAAGACCGGTCTTTCCAAAATCCGGATCACTATAACCAATTACATGTGCAAACACATCTCCGTACGGATAAACACGATATTCCGTACCGTCTTCTGCAATCTCGGTTTCTGCCAGAATAATTCCATTGCTGTCTGTTATATCTCCTCGTACAACATGCTCTGCAAAGTTGTTCTGCCGTTCATTATACGGGCTGTTTACAATTTCTTTCGCACGCACGATATTAAAATATACCAGATAAGCCATCAAAGCCAAAAACAATAATACAAAGAAATACGTAATTCTAGCGAACTCTTTGTTTCGGGACTTCTTCGAACCGCGGCTTTTGTTTTCCATTCTGCGGTCTGTTTGTCTGCGGTCTCGTTTTACTTGATTTCTTCTTTGTTCTGCCTGTCGATTCATTTCTAATCGCTCTCTCTCTTTTTTTCTCAATAATCTCTTCTTCGTCTTCTCTAATAATATACAAACCTTGAATAATGCCAAACATAATCATGGTACTTAACATAGAACTTCCACCATAGCTTACTAACGGCAGCGTTACTCCTGTAGACGGAATAAACTTTGTCACTCCGCCAATTGTCAAAAACACCTGGAAAATATAGCAAGTTCCCAAACCAAGTGCAATCAGCTTATAAAATCGATTATGAATTTCCATTGCAATATTCAGGAACATTACATAGCAGCTCACGCAAATCAGAATAAGACACAGTGCAAATACAAGCCCCATCTCTTCTGCAATCGCTGAAAAAATAAAGTCTGTCTCAGCAACCGGAATCAGATCCGGACTTCCCTGACACAACCCCATGCCAAACCAGCTCCCGGTGCCGATTGCAAATAAAGACTGTGCAAGCTGATACCCGCCATCACTATATGTTGCAAATGGATCCTGCCATGCGGCAACACGCACCTTGATATGTGCAAACAAATGATACCCAATCACTGCCGCTACACTTCCCGCCCCCAAGCCAGCCAGTGCATATAGCGGCTGCTGTGTTGCAACATAAAGCATAACAAGATAGACAACAAATAAAATCAGTGCAGCTCCTAAATCAGTTGAAAGTACAAGAATCAATACATGCGCAGCAGCTATTGCAGTCGTCATCACGACATTTTTAAAATCTGTTGATTTCTTCAAACTGGATGCCACAAAAAATACAAATATGATCTTCACAAATTCAGAAGGCTGTATTCCGATTCCGGCAATTTCAAATCCTAATTTTGCACCGCCGGAAGTTGCAGCAAACACCGCAACGAGTGCCAAAGCTGCAATACCGACTCCGGAATAAACATAAGTCAGATCAACTAAGACTTTCATTTTTCGAATGATAACAGGAACGACCAGACCAATCACAGCTCCCATTCCTGCAAAGATAAACTGTTTCACAGCACTATTATAGGAAAGTCTCGTAATCATGATCAATCCAATACTGATCAGCATGCACATATTATTTACGATCAACTTTGAAACCGTCGGGTAAATGACGGAATAAAGCAAAATCACTGCCAAAAGAAGAATTACCTGTACTGCATAAAAAAATAACATCTTCTTTTCACCTGTTTTTAAATACAACACCATATATGCAAGAAACTGCATTAAAAACATTACAATATTCTGGCGGATCAATACTGATTTTTCATCCTCCTCATATTCTTTCGTAAATATTGAGAAACATGAAAATGTATAAACGGCCATCAAAACAATAATGAGGTATTTTGAAACCTCTACAATAATATTAACCACATTTTCACCTGCTTTTATATTCTGTTCTGAACGGGTTCACTTCAATCTGCTATAAAACTCCGCGATTAAAATGCCCTCTCGTGATTTTTTCTGGAATAGAAGATAGCTCTTTCTGTTCCAAAAACACCTTTCGGTACATCTCTAAGATCTCCATGGTTTCCTGTCCTGTCTCAACAGAAAACTGGAGCCGCAAACAACGACTTTGAATTGCATCAATTTCTTCTTTTTTATCCAAAAGAAATAGCGGCGTTGAATTATAAATTACATTATAGCACTCTCGACAGCGATTGCGAACAAAAAATGTATTTTGTGTTCGATCTGTCATTTTCACAATGCCTTCCCGCTTTTTACAACCGGAGGACGTATTTGTCACACACTGTGCAGATATCATTACCGGCAGATATCCGTAGATCAACAGCTCTCCGTTTTGAGTCCCTAAACGTTTGTACTCTCTCTGGTTTAATTCCAACGGCATCGTAAACTCATTGATACAATACAATTTCCAAAATTGCTTGGTATATTGATTAAAGACATACAAATTATGGTCCAAAATCACCTTTCTGTCAAATCCACTTTTTTTCAAATAGGAAAGGGACTCTATATTTCGAACTAAAATTCCATCAAACAAACGGTTTAATGCCTCTGTATATCGATCCAGAAACAGCTTTTCTGTATGCTCTCTGAAAATATGAGGAAGGGCCAGAAAAACTTCTCTCCCTTGGCTTTGAATCGTTCGACATACCTTTAACGCTTCGGCATCATTTAACAAATCCCCTTCCAAAGCACTGTCCACATAAATACGTTTTACGAACGATACCTCCTTAAGCACCTGTAACTGTTCTCTTGTTTCTACAAGGACACTTAATTTTCTGTCTGAAATAACATTCTCCGCACAATCCTTCGTTATCATTTCTTTCGATTCGTTCTTATTAAGAAAAACTTCCGGTTCCGAAAAACTACGATGTTTCTGTTCACAAATTGCCCGTTCCAATAGTTCCAGAGCCCGTCTCCGTAATTCATTTAATTGCTGCATGGGTAAAAATACTTCACCTTGTATTTCAATTTCCAGTTGTTCAAATTCAAATTCGGTATTTCCAGTTTTTAGCATCTGCTTTCGAATTTTCATCTCATCCAACGGACTTTTCGCTGCTGCTTCAATCTTCTGTGTTGAACATGTTTCTATCACAATCTCGCCAGATGTTACGATAAATTTTGCATACTCACTGATTGATAAAGATAAAAACCCATGAATTCTCTCTTTTATTTTACCGGCTCCATATGTATCAGACAGCTTTTTCAATAGTTGTTCATTTTTTGTACGATAGATAATAGTTCCGGGAGCAAGCTGCATTCCTTTTGGTACGAGAAGACTTACGTTCTCGCCCTTACGGAAGGACTTTCCAAAGGTATAATTATCTTGTTTGCCACGAAGTTCTAAAACATCTCCTTTTTCAATCGCAGTCAATGACTTCCCGATGACTTCCCTTCCTTTTTGCCCCTTTACTTGTACGGCAGGAACTCCCGCATGATTTGGTCTTTTCAAACTCAGCATATTCCTGCCATTATGTTGTTTATAATATCCGCTATGAAAACCACCACGATTATATAAATCCAACAGCATCTCTTTATCTGTTTCCGTAACAGAGAACCCTTTTCTCCCTTTTTCCAAATAAAGATCCAGATACTTTCGATATAGCATTGTAACGCCTGCTACATATTCCGGCCGTTTCATACGGCCTTCGATTTTGAATGAATCAATCCCGGCATCCACCAGATCCGGAATCAACTCCAGGGTACATATATCTTTTGGACTGAGCCAGTGTGCCTTTTCTCCTTTTATTGTATATGGCAGTCTGCATGGCTGTGCACATTGGCCACGATTTCCACTTCTGCCGCCAATCATACTGCTCAGAAGACACTGCCCCGAATAACAATAACAAAGAGCTCCGTGTACAAAACATTCAATTTCCATTCCTGTAAGATTTTTCATATTGCGAATTTCCGACAATGATAATTCTCTCGCCGGAACCACACGTGATACGCCTTCCTGCTTTAAAAAACGTGCCCCTTCCGGTGCGGTAATCGTCATCTGTGTACTGGCATGAATCTCCAGGTCAGGAAAATAAGTCCGAACATATTCCAGAACTCCCAGATCCTGAACAATCACTGCATCCAAACCGCCTTCATAAAAAGGACGCAGATAATCTCCCAAATCTTGAATTTCAGAATCTTTTAAAAGTGTATTTACTGTTAAATAAAATTTTCTCCCATGCAAATGTGCATAGTCAATCGCTTTTAACAATAACTCTTCCGAAAAATTTTCTGCATACGCGCGCGCACCAAAACGAGAGCCTCCTGCATAAACTGCATCTGCTCCGGCTGCAAGCGCTGCAAGAAAACTGTCATAACTTCCTGCTGGTGCTAAAATTTCAATTTTACGCGTTCTGTTCTGTTTCTCAACCATCTGTGCTCCTCTAATGAAATCAATTCTAACTACTTACAAAAAATTCTATCATACTACATCTTTAAACAATAGCTATCATAGATATAAAAGAGGCTGTCATATAGAAGACAGCCTGTTATTCCTTACTTTCTGCGATTCTTCATCTCTGTTTCGAGTTTTACGATCTGCATCTGTAAATCATTATTTTCTTCTTTCATCTTTGCCAGTTCTTTTTCTGCGTTCTCCAGCTTAATCTGTACGGAAATCAATTCATGTTTCAGATCGTACATCTCTTTATCTTTCAGTTCGATATCACTTTCCAGTGAATCTCCCTGCTTTTTTGCTTTAAAATAATCATCTGCAATATTCAGTGCAAGGAGTACGTTACGTGTATCAGCACTTTGTTTGCGGTATCCCTCACTGTTGGTACACTCCGTAATCTTATGATTTAAATAAGAAGATACTTTTTGTAAATACTCTTCCCCCTCAAATCCACTTAACGTATATACTTTTCCGCCGATTAAAACTTCTGTAAAATGTTTTGCTGAACTCATAGCTTCCTCCCCATGCGTTTCTTTCATAGCTATTATAAACTATTCGGATGTAAAAACCAACTGTTTTTTCAATGTTTTCCATTTTCTTTTCCAAAAATTGTATACATGAATACGTTCTACTTTTCTTTTTTTCATCTTCTATTGAGAGATTCCAAGATGCTGATATGCTAACTCCGTAACAACACGTCCTCTGGGAGTCCGTTGTATAAAACCATTTTTTAATAAATATGGTTCATATACATCTTCCAATGTTCCAGCATCTTCAGAAATAGATGCGGCAAGTGTATCCAAGCCAACCGGACCACCTTGAAAACGTTCAATCATCGTCAATAATATATTACGGTCAATATGATCCAATCCATATTTGTCTACATCTAACAGATCCAGTGCATAATTAGCAACTTCTTCGGTAATCACGCCATCATATTTCACCTGTGCAAAATCACGCACTCGTTTAAGCAGACGATTTGCCAAACGTGGAGTTCCTCGTGATCGTTTTGCGAGTTCAACAGCTCCTTTTTCTTCAATCTCAACTTGAAGTACCTGCGCCGATCGTAAAATAATTGTCGTCAATTCTTCCTCCGTATAAAATTCCAAATGATGAATGACTCCGAAACGATCTCTCAGCGGAGCAGTCAGCATCCCTGCACGCGTTGTAGCTCCGACCAGGGTAAACTTCGGCAGATCCAGGCGGATGGAACGGGCAGTTGCACCTTTTCCAATCATAATATCAATTGCATAATCTTCCATAGCCGGATAAAGCACTTCTTCAACCTGACGGTTTAACCGATGAATCTCATCTACAAATAATATATCATTTTCCTGCAAATTATTTAAAATAGCTGCCATTTCACCCGGTTTTTCAATTGCAGGACCCGAGGTTATTTTAATATTTACACCCATTTCATTTGCTATAATTCCGGCCAGCGTAGTCTTTCCCAATCCCGGCGGGCCGTAAAAGAGCACATGATCCAGTGCATCTCCGCGCTCTTTCGCCGCCTGGATATAAATATCTAACGTATGCTTAGCTTTTTCCTGACCAATATAATCTTTCAAATACTGGGGTCTGAGATGATTTTCAATTTTAATATCTTCTTCCAGATTCTCTGTTGTAATAATTCTTTTTGCCATATCATTCCTCTTGCACTAAAATCATTTTCAATCTATTAAAATAAATTTTTCAATGCCTGCTTTAATACTTCTTCTACTGTCATATTTTCCGAATTCACTTTGTTAACAGCCTTTAAACTTTCAGTACTTCCATATCCCAATGCAACCAGAGCCTGTACAGCTTCGGACTGAATCTCATTCGCACTGCCGTCCATTTTTATAGCGCTCTTTGTTTCAGAATCGGAAGGGTTTAATATTTCCTCAATATCCAGCTTATCCTTTAATTCGATAATTACCTTCTCAGCAGTCTTTTTCCCTATTCCCGGCGCTGCCGAAATAGCTTTGGAATCTCCGGACATAATCGCAAAACGAAGGTCATCTGCTGTCAATTTCGACAAAATGCTCAGTCCACCCTTCGGTCCTATTCCACTTACACCGATCAATAACTTAAATATTTCCAAATCATCACGTGTAAGGAATCCAAATAATTGCATTGCATCTTCTCGTACATTTAAATAGGTATGCAGTTTCACTTCATTTCCTATCTGCGGCAGCAGTCCCATTGCAGACTCCGGCATGAAAATTCCATAACCTACACCGCCAACATCAATAATTACTTTTTCTTTTTCAACAGCCACGAATTCCCCGCGAATATATGAAATCATTTTCTTCCTCCATAAAATCTCCTGATATTTACAGGCAAATATGAATCATTCGTTTCAAAACTTCATTTGATATCACACCGATCAGCATGCCTGTTACCATCCCCGTAATCAGCAAAACCGGAAAATAATATCCAACCCGGTACGTTTCAACAACTAACATTGCAATCACTAATTGTCCCATATTATGTGCAACGCCTCCTGCTATACTGACACCAATCACACTGAACGTTTCTGTTTTTTTAAGAACAGCCATTACAATCAGGCTTAAAATCCCACCGGCAAGACTATATAGAATACTAAATAAATTAGAAAACATAAAACCTGCCAATAGAATCCTAACAATCGAAAGCAGCATTGCTTCCTTTGCATTCCGTTTATATAAAAAAATCACAATAACCAAATTTGCAAGTCCCAATTTCATTCCGGGAACACCAAATTGAATCGGTATCAATAATTCTACATAACTGAAAATCAGTGCCAAAGCTGTGAACACACCAAAATACGCCGCCTTGCTTTTCACTTTTTTTCCTCCTAATCTGCTATAGCATCATGTACCGGATCTTCTCCATCTACAATCGATATAACTACTTTATTTGGAAGACAAATGATACTTTCTCCATCTCTGGAAATAGATTTATGATGTACGCATACTTGATCCGGACAATCTGCCCATATAACGTTTACCTTTCCATCCACAATTTCTAATTGATTGGTATTATTAATCTCAATCTGACGATCATCTGTCAAAGGATACGTGCCATACAATTCGCCATCCACTTGGATCTCTACCGTTCCTCTGCCAGGCGCATTCCCCCAAAAATGAACAATAAAAAATACTGCTGCGATTAAAAATACTGCCGCGATCAAAATTCTGTCATTCTTTTTCATGAATCCATCACTCACATACTATTTTTTTGCTAAACCGTTTTCATAATATCATATTGCTCTTCAGAATAAAAGAACATTTCCGATTATCTTTCCATCGAAAATGTTCCTTTTCTTTCTTCGTTATTTTTTTATGATACAGGAATCTTTCTTGGAATAATTACTTTTCTCGGACATTTATCCGCACATACTCCGCAATTCGTACACTTAGAATAATCGATATGTGCCAAGAAATTCGTAACTGTGATGGCTCCTGCCTCACAATTTTTCTCACAGAGCTTACATCCGATACAACCTACCAAACACACATCCATCAGCGCTTTTCCCTTTTCATTGGAATTACACTGTACAAATGTCTTCTGCTCATAAGGTACAAGCTCTATCAATTTCTTCGGGCATGCAGCAATACATTTTTTACAAGCCTTACATTTTTCTTTATCAACAACAGCAACTCCATCCACTATATGAATCGCATCAAACGGACAGGCTTTCACACAGCTTCCATATCCAAGACAGCCATAATCACAGCCTTTCGGACCTGAATCCTGCATCATATTTGCCATTGTACAATCCTGAATCCCAAAATACTCATACTCTGTATGTGCTTTTTCACAAGTACCTGCACATTTTACAAAAGCAACCTGACGACTCTGCTCGCCTGCCTCCTGCCCCATAATTTTTGCAATTTCTGCCGCAACAAGAGCTCCGCCAACCGGGCATCCGCTTACTTCTGCTTCTCCCGCAACAATTGCAGCAGCCAATCCGGAACACCCTGCGTAACCACAGCCTCCGCAGTTATTTCCCGGAAGTACATTCTGAATTGCTTCTTCTCTTTCATCTACTTCTACAGCAAATTTTTTCCCTGATACCCCAAGAAAGACACCAATGAACAATCCGGTGCCGCCTACAATTGCGGCAGCGATTAAAATACCTGTTAACATATCTATGCCCTCCTTAAATCAATCCTGAGAATCCAAAGAACGCAATTGCCATGAGACCTGCCGTCACCAGAACAATTGGAGTTCCCTTGAACGCTTCCGGAACATCATTGTATTCAATCTTTTCACGAATTCCTGCCATAAGGACAATCGCGATCAAAAATCCAACCGCTGTTGCAATACCATTTACAACACCTTCTAAAATACTGTATGATTTAGAAACATTTGTCAAAGCGACACCTAATACCGCACAGTTCGTCGTGATCAATGGCAAATATACGCCTAGTGCATTGTATAACGGCGGCATTGCTTTTTTCAAAAACATTTCTACAAATTGTACCAGCGCTGCTATAACCAAAATAAATACAATTGTCTGTAAATATTCAAATCCGGTTGGAACCAGGATGAGTTTATAAATCAATCCGGTCACAAAAGAGGCTATCGTAATAACGAATACAACCGCTCCTCCCATGCCGCCGGCTGTTTTTACATTTTTGGAAACGCCCAGGAACGGACAGATTCCGAGGAACTGGCTGAGCACAACGTTATTTACAAGCGCAGAGCCAACTGCAATCAATAACAATTCTTTCATCTTCTATCCCCTCCTATTTTTGTTCGCCACATGTTTCTTTTTTGCCACATTCTGCACAATTTGTACCGCAGCCGATCTGTGCAGCTTTTTTTGCATCACCGCGTTCCATTGCCTTTTTCTTTGCAACATTTTGCAGGGCTGTTAAACAAGCAAGTACAAAGAAAGCTCCCGGTGCCAGGATGAAAATCGTAATCGGTTCATAAGAAGACGGAAGTATCTGAATATCAAAGATCTTTCCGGAACCCAGCAATTCACGAACGATTCCTATACAGGTAAGTCCTACTGTAAATCCAAGTCCCATACCGATTCCGTCAAACATCGATGGAAGTACCGGATTTTTAGATGCATAACTCTCTGCTCTTCCAAGAATAATACAGTTTACTACAATCAATGGAATATAAATTCCAAGAGAATCATAAAGACTTGGTACAAAACCTTCCATCAAAAACTGTACAATTGTTACGAAGGATGCAACAACAACAATAAACGCCGGCATACGAACCGAATCCGGAATAATTTTTCGCAGCATGGAAATCAACATATTAGAGAGTACAAGTACTACCGTTGTAGAGAGTCCCATACCGATTCCATTGATTGCCGATGTAGTAACCGCCAGCGTCGGACACATTCCTAACATCAATACGAAGGTAGGATTCTCTTTGATGAGACCGTTATACAGTCTTTCCGTATACTTATTCATTGACACTACCTCCTAACATATTCTGAAAATACACAAGCGCCGTATCTACTGCATTGGTCACTGCATTCGTTGTAATCGTTGCACCGCTCAAAGCATCAATCTTGTCGTCGCCTTCTTCTCCGCTTTTTGTATAAGCAAATTTTTCAACTTGTTTATCTTTGAACTGATCTTTGAATTCCGCCTCATTCGCTTTCATACCAAGACCTGCTGTTTCAGAAATCGAAAGCATCTCAATCCCTTTCACAGTTCCATCATTTAAAATACCTACGGATAAAGAAATATCTCCGCCGTATCCATCATGTGATGTGACAGACACAACATATCCAATCGCCTTGCCTGAGGCATCTTCTGCAACAACAACTTCATCTACATCATCTGTATATCCTGCTTCAGAAATAATTTCCTCTGCTTCTGCCGCATCAAAGTCCGTATATTCAACGAAATTCTCTGCATCTGCCAGAACTGCACGATAGGCTTCTTGTTTTGCATTTTCCTGTGCAACCGCAATTGGTTCTTTTGTAACCTCATAAACCAGACCAAGCAGACAGCCGGCAACCAGAGTGATTGCCGTCAAAACGGCTGTATTTTTAATAATCTTATTCATTATTTCTCTCCTCCTTTACCAAATGGCTTTGGAAGAGTCACCTTTTCAATCAACGGAACCAACAGGTTACAGATAATGATTGCATAAGATACTCCCTCTGCTGAACCACCAAAAAGACGGAATAAACCGGTTAAAATACCAAGACAGACACCAAATAAAATCTGTCCTCTCGGAGTAATCGGTGAGGTCACATAGTCTGTTGCCATAAACCATGCACCCAACATCAGACCACCGCCACAAAGATGTGCAGTAATATACTGTGGATCAAATCCATGTCCACCGAAAATACCGATGAATACCACAAAGGTCAAAATATATGTACCCGGAATGCGAAGATCAATAATTCCAAGGAGAATCAATAACATCGCTCCAATCATAATTGCGATCACCGATGTTTCACCGATTGTTCCTCGAATATTTCCCATCAGCATGCTCATTGTGTCAACAGCTTCTCCTGCTTTCAAATCTGCCAGGGGAGTTGGTCCTGTTACACCATCCTGTACAAAGTAGGTCATACGGCCTGTAAATGAAATCAAAAGAAAGCATCTAGCTGCTAACGCCGGATTCATAAAGTTCTGACCCAGACCACCAAAAAGCTGTTTTACAACAAGAATTGCAAATACAGCACCTAACGCACCCATCCAAAGCGGTAATGTAGGCGGTAGATTTAATGCTAGTAAAAGACCGGTTACTGCCGCACTGAAATCCTTTATCGTAATTGGTTTATGCATCAATTTTTCATACACATATTCTGTCAGTACTGCTGTACCTGTTGTTACCACTACGAGCAGCCAGGCATTCTCATGTCGGAAATTATAAATTCCGAAAAATGTAGCCGGCAAAAGTGCTATTACAACCCACATCATAATATTACTGGTTGTGACTTTGTCCCGTATATGTGGTGAAGATGATACATTCAATTTCTCATTCACTGTTCATTCACCTCTCTATTTCTTCTTTCTATTTGCCAATGCAATTTTTCGCATAGAGCCAATCGCCTGCTTTAACTGACGTTTTGCAGGACAAACATAACTACAAGAACCACATTCTACACATTCAAGTCCGTTCAGTGCAGTAAACGCCTCTTCATCCATTCTTTCTGCAAGATCTGCCAGTCTTGACGGAAGAATACGGCTTGGACAAACTTCTACACAACGCCCACAGTTGATACAAGCACTCGGTGAACTCTTAGCAACTGCGTCTTCTTTAAAAGCCAAAATGGCTGAAGATGTCTTTGTTACAGGAGCATCCAGCGTAATCATTGCAAATCCCATCATAGGACCGCCGGAAATCAATTTCTCCGGTTCCTGTATAAAGCCGCCGGCAGCATCGATCAACTCACGATGACTGGTTCCTAATAACACTTTATAATTTCCCGGTTTCTGTACATCATCTCCGCTTACTGTCACAATCCGTTCCATCAATGGCCGGCCCTGAATCACAGCACGCTCTATTCCAATCAATGTTTCTACATTATCTACAATACATCCAGCATCTGCAGGCAGCATTGATGAATTGATCGCACGTTTAGTCAACGCATAAATCAGCTGACGTTCTGCACCTTGCGGATATTTTGTCTGTAAGGCTTTCACTTCCATGCGCGGTTCATTTTTTGTAGCCTCTTTTAACTTTTCAATACAGTCTTTCTTATTATCTTCAACTCCGAAAATACCTTTTGCATTTGGGAAAATCGATAATACAACTCGCATTCCGCTTACCAGTTCTTCTGTATTTTCAAGCATTCTACGATAATCAGCTGTAATATACGGCTCACATTCTGCACAGTTTGCAATAATATAATCAATTTTTTCAGGTTCCTTCGGTGAGAGTTTGACACGTGTCGGGAATCCCGCACCACCCATACCTACAATCCCTGCATCTGCAATTAAGGTACGAATCTCATCCCCGCTTAATTCATTCAATGGTTTTACCGGTGCGTATTCCACTTCCTGATATTCTCCATCGTTTTCAATTACAATTGAATCAATGCTGCTTCCTGTTGGAGTCAGCCGTTTTTCTATCGCCTTGACTGTTCCTGACACAGATGCGTAAATCGGTGCAGAAACAAAACCACCGGCATCTGCGATTTTTTGTCCCTTTAAAACATAATCACCCTTTTTCACTACCGGTGCTGCCGGAGCTCCAATATGCTGGGAAAGTGGATATGCCAAATCCCCTGTAGGGAGCAATTCCTGAATCGGCTGATCTTTCGCAAGACTCTTACCGTCATTTGGATGGATACCACCTTTAAAAGTCAAAATTCCCATTCTGAATTTCCTTCCTTTCTTTTGTCAAATATCATATTTATCATACTAGATTTTATTTTTAAAATCCAGCAAATATCCTATAGATATTGCATCTTTATAGATACATCTTGTCGAATATTTAACAGAATCTTCAAGCCTAACTTTCCTATGTAATAAAAAAGCGGAGACACTACGGTCTCCGCCGATTCATTGCTTTTCTTATTCTTCTTCCTGCTCTTCAGCAACTGGTTCTGCTGCTTCCAGTGCTTTCATACTCAGGCTGATTTTCTTCTCACTCTCATTCAAATCAACAATTTTAGCAGTGATCTCTTGACCGATAGAAAGTACATCAGATGGTTTCTCAACATGAGCTCTGGAAATCTGTGAAACATGAAGGAGTGCATCAACACCCGGTCTCAGTTCAACAAACGCACCAAAGTCAGTCATACGTGCAACCTTACCAGTAATAACAGTTCCTACAGCAAAGTCATCTGCTGCATTTGCCCAAGGATTTGTCTCTGGGAATTTAAGGCTTAAAGCAACTTTTGTATCGTTAATATCTTTTACAAGTACATTCAATTTATCTCCAACCTGGAATACTTTCTTTGGATTCTCAACACGTCCCCAAGACATCTCAGAAATATGAAGTAATCCATCTACTCCGCCCAGATCGATAAATGCACCAAAATCAGTTACATTCTTTACAACACCTTCAATTGTGTCACCAACCTGAAGTTTTGCAAATAACTCTTTCTGTTTCTCAGCTCTTTCTGCAACAAGCAGCTGTCTTCTATCACCAATCACACGATTTCTTCTTGGATTGAACTCACTGATCACGAATTCAATCTCCTGTCCGTCGTATTTGCTCAAATCTTTTTCATAAGAATCAGAAACAAGACTTGCCGGAATAAATA
This sequence comes from uncultured Lachnospiraceae bacterium, assembly GCA_905203555.1. Taxonomy (GTDB): domain Bacteria; phylum Bacillota; class Clostridia; order Lachnospirales; family Lachnospiraceae; genus Schaedlerella. Next base: position 11,640 of record CAJKWK010000008.1, on the reverse strand, counting down.
CTCTTGCTCCTTCTACTTCTGCTGAAAGACCTCCGCCAAGAATCTGTGTTACAGTTGCCTTTAACACTTCTTTGTTTTCAAATGCTTCTTTCAGTCTTTCATTTCCTTTTTCTGCTGCAAGTCTCTTATATGTCAGCAGAACCTGTCCCTCTCCGTCATTTACTTTCAGGACTTTTACAGTCATTGTATCACCAACAGAAACAGCTGTTGTCAAATCCAGTGACTGGTCATTGGAGTATTCACTCTTAGTAATAATACCATCTGCTTTATATCCAATATTGAGAATAATCTCGTCCGGCTTCACGTCGATAACAGTACCCTCTACAACCTCTCCATTATGAATTGTTTTCAATGACTCTTCTAACATCTGTTCAAAAGATAATTCTGACATTATTTTGAACCTCCTCAATTATATTGTTGGGCGTGGATGCCCCTGCTGTAATACCTACTGTTTTCACCACTGACCCTAATTGATTCATATCCAAATCGTCAAGCGTCTGTATGTAGTACGTATCCTTGCACGCGCTCGCACATATTTCAAATAACTTTTGAGTGTTAGAACTATGCTTGTCTCCTATTACAATCATAGCATCCACCTTCTCTGCAATGCTTTTCGCCTCTGTCTGGCGTTCTTTTGTTGCGTTACAGATTGTATTTAAAACATGTATATCATAACTCTTTTCCGAAATAATTTCAACTAAATCTTTAAATTTATTGTAATTAAATGTCGTTTGGGAAACAACACAGACGAATTCATTCTTCTGCAGAGGAAGATTTTCAATATCTTCTGCGTTTTGAACCACTGATACGCGTTCTCCTGCCCATCCGCGGATTCCTTCGACTTCCGGGTGCTCCGGATTACCGATGATCACAATATACCGTCCCTCTGCGCTTTCTTTCTGTACGATATTATGAATTTTTTTCACAAACGGACAAGTTGCGTCTACAATTGTAATTCCCTTTTTATTTAATTTCTCATAAATTCTTTTTTCAACACCATGAGAGCGAATGATAACAACACCACGCTGCAGCTGATCCAGTTCCTCTTCCGAACGCAGAACATTCACTCCTTTTCGTTGTAAGTCTTTGATTACTTCTTCATTATGTATAATCGGACCGTATGTAAAAATCGGTTCCGATGCATATTGTTCAATTTGTTCGTAAACTGTATTTACCGCCCGCTCTACACCAAAACAAAATCCAGCTGTTTTTGCTCTGATCACTTCCATATTCTTTCCCCTTTTATTTGCAATATCTGCAGATTGTATCGACCACTTCTGAAATCCCCATATTGGAACTGTCAACAAGAATCGCATCCTCCGCCTGTTTTAAAGGAGCGATCTCACGATTCATATCACGCGCATCCCGTTCCCGGATATCTTTTTTAATTTCTTCTAAGCTACACGATTCGCCACGTTCCGTCAGCTCATCAAAACGTCGTTTTGCGCGCGTCTCCACACTTGCAGTTAAATATATCTTAACATCCGCATCCGGCAGAATATTTGTTCCGATATCCCTTCCATCCATGATTACGTCCGAGGTTCTTGCAAGACCACGCTGCAGTTCCAACAATTTTGCACGCACCTCCGGAATAGCAGAGGTTTTTGACGCCATGTTGCCCACTTCCTCTGTCCGCAATTGACCGGTAACATTTTTTCCATTTAAATATACCTGCTGTACACCTTCTTCATATACAATCGTCACCTCTGCATCTTTGCATGCCGCAACAACTTGATCTGTTTCTTCCGCAGATACACCCTTTTCCAGAAAATGAATGGCAAGGGCACGATACATCGCACCGGTATCAACGTAAATATATCCTTTCTCTTTCGCCACTAATTTTGCTATCGTACTTTTTCCGGCGCCGGCCGGACCATCAATCGCAACATTATATCCCATGATATCCTCCTGAACTCTCATTATTTCTTTGTATTCCCTGATACAAATGGAATTGCATTTCCTGCCGCTGCCGCAGTGGACCAGGCAATCTGCAGATTAAATCCACCGGTCAACGCATCCAGATCCAACACTTCTCCGACAAAATAAAGTCCTTCTACTTCCTTTGACTCCATGGTTCCCGGATCAATCTCTTTTACACTAACGCCGCCTTTTGTTATGATTGCCTCTTTAAAGCTGCGCAGCCCGGTTATCGTCATCTCAAAATGTTTAATTAAATGCCCAAATTGCAAGCGCTCCTCTTTGGAAATCTCATTTACCTTTTTATCTTCTGAAATCCCGCTCAGTTCAAGCATGATCGGTTTCAATTTTGCCGGAAATAATTTATCAACAGCATTTTTAAACTGCTTATTTCTATTTTCTTCAAAATCTCGCAGTATTCTCTGATCAAGTTGCTCCATCGTTAATGCCGGCTTAAGGTCGATACACAAACGCAGTTCTTTTTCCTGTAATTTCTTTCCGATCTTACTGCTGGCGCTAATAATAATCGGACCGCTGACTCCATAATGGGTAAACAACATCTCTCCAAACTCTTCGTATAATTTTTTCTTGCCATCATAAATCACTGCATTCACATTTCGAAGAGACAATCCTTGAAGTTCCTTTGCATACCATTCTTTCACTTCCATAGGTACAAGCGATGGATATAGCTCTGTCACACGATGTCCGTTTTCCTTTGCAAAACGATACCCGTCTCCGGTAGAACCGGTGGATGCATAAGAAATGCCGCCCGTTGCTACAATACAGGCATCTCCGACAATCTTCTTTCCATTGCTGAGCACAACTTCCCGGAAAACACCGGTCTGTTTTTTTGATTCTGATGAATTGCTCTGCTCTGTCACAACTTCCTTTACTTCTGTATTCAGCTCCACACGAACCCCAAGACGTTTTAATTCACGTCCCAGAGCGTTGATGATATCAGAAGAATGATCAGACACCGGAAATACTCGATTGCCACGTTCTATTTTAAGCGGTACGCCCAGCTCCTCAAATAACTCCATAGTCTGCTCATTGGTAAAGCCATAGAAAGAACTATAGAGAAACTTCGGATTGCTGATCACCGAACCAAAAAGCGTTTCCATATCGCCGGCATTCGTAACATTGCATCGCCCTTTTCCGGTGATAAATAACTTTTTTCCTAATTTTTCATTTTTTTCATATAGATATACTTCATGTCCATTTCTTGCAGCAAACAATGCAGCCATCATTCCGGCTGCACCGCCGCCGATTACAATTACTTTACTCATTCGATCTCCATATTCACTTGATTCAGCTCATCACTGCTGTAAACTTGATATTCTCCCCAGATTTTTTCCAGAGTTTCTAATGTCATTACAACATCCTGCTGCTTTTTCATACAAAGCGCTACTACCAGTGCATTGATCACACTCAATGGAGCAACCAGCGAATCTACGATAGATGCCATATCACTTCTTGCAATTAAATTACAGGAAGAATAGAGATTCATCGGTGAATGTACACTGTCTGTCAACGTAATCACCTTTGCCTTCCGGTTACTTGCAAACTCAAGCGCTTTCAAAGTCCGCATAGAATATCTCGGAAAACTGATTCCGATGATCACATCATCTTCATTGATTCGAATCAACTGTTCAAAAATCTCACTGGAACTGTTTGTATTGACTGTTGTTACATTTTCACACACCAGATTCAGATAAAAACTCAAAAAAGAGGCAAGCGGAGCACAACTTCGAATTCCGATTACATAAATCCGTTTCGCATTCAAAATAGTTTCAATCGCCAGATCAAACGCCTTTTGATCAATCGCCTCAAGCGTCATCTTGATTTTTTCAATATCCGAATGCAGAACAGTCTCCAAAATTTCAGATTGGCTGATTCTGCCATAAGTAACTTCCATTCGCTGGATAGAATTTAATTTATTTCTCACCAATTCTTCTAACGCCTTTTGAAACCCCGGATATCCCTTATATCCCAACTGTGTTGCAAAACGTACGACCGTAGATTCACTCACACCTACAACCTCGCCCAGTTTTGCAGCTGTCAGAAAAACTGCTTTATCATAATTTTCAACCACGTAATCTGCCAGACGTTTTTGTCCTTTACTGAACTGTCCCTGCCGTTCTTCGATTCTTGCAAGCAGTTCATTTGCACTGTTTTCTACCACAATCTACGCCCTCTTTTTCTTTTCATTTATCGCTTTTCTATCCGAAAGCATTACGGATAAATTATACAATAGTCATTTCCGTTTTGCAAGAATTAAGAAAACGAACGTTTGGCTGATTTTCCTCATCCAGGTTATATTTCTCTTGTATAGATCCGCAGCCACTCCTGTTCTTCTTCTGTAAGATATGGTAGCAGTTTTTCTCTCACCCGGGCATGATACTCATTCAGCAAATTCCGCTCTCTTTCCGTCATTTGTTCTATATGAACCGCATCCAGATCAATCGGAACATAAGTTAATGTTTCAAAATGCAAAAACTGCCCATATTGATTTTTTTCACCTTTAACAATCAGCAATTCGTTTTCCGTACGAATCCCATGTGAATTTTCTATATAAATCCCAGGTTCGTCTGTAATAATCATCCCCGGTTCTAAAGTTGGAATCTTCTGAGCTTTATCTGACGACACCCTCCAGAAAAAACGTGCAGGTCCTTCATGGATATTCCCCAGATATCCGACCCCATGACCGGTTCCATGATTAAAATTCAAATTTTGTCGCCAAAATGCCTCTCTTGCAGCGTAATCCAAGCTCATTCCATTGCATCCATAGAGAAATCTCGCATCTGCAAGATTTAACATGCTGCAAAGCACCGTTGTAAAATGCATTTTTTCTTCTTCAGTCAGTTTTCCCAATGCAAAAGTTCGTGTAATGTCTGTAGACCCTTCCAAATAATGGCCACCCGTATCACAAAGAAACATCCCCTCCGGTTTTAATTCTACATTTGACTCTGTTGTACTGGAATAATGCACAATAGCCGCATGTTCTTTGTAAGCACAAATCGGCTCAAAACTCGGTTCCAAAAAATGCTCCTGCTCCGCGCGAAATTGTTCCAGTTTTTCAGATGCGGAAATTTCTGTAATCGTCTCTTTTCCAATATGTGTTTTTAACCAGTACATAAACTTTGTACATGCAACAGCATCTTTTAAATGTGCAGCTCTAATATTCGCAAGTTCAATCTCGTTTTTTATCGCTTTCATCAGAATAATTGGATTTTCACATTCTACTTTTCCCACTGTGTCCGGCAAATTCCGATATAACATATAATTCATCTGCTCAGGATCGAACATCACTGTATCGTTGGAGTGAAACTTTTTAACACGCTCATAGACCGCATGATACGGATACAATTCCACTTGGTTCTGAAATAATTTTTCTTTGACAGCATCGCTGAATTTCTGTTCATCTGCATACAGTTCTACTTTTTCCATACACACAATCGCATAACACAGAATCAATGGGCAAAAAGCCACATCATTCCCGCGCAAATTCAACAACCAGCCAATATCATCCAATCCGGTAATCACACAACGATCTGCTCCTGACTCCCGCATCTTCTCACGTAATCGCTGTAATTTAGAGGAAACGCTTTCCCCTGCATATTCGATTCCAAGCGAAAATACAGGATTACATGGCATTTCTGCACGATCATTCCAAATCCTTCCTACCAGATCCACATCATATCGAACAGTACCGCCTGCCGCTTTTGCAATCCGCTCATATCGTTTTCCGTCCGCAATGCTAACAGTTCTTCCATCGAAACCTATCACTTTTTTCGCATTTTCCTTTTGAACTTTTGCCTCTATAAATTCCACAATTGTTGGCACACCCAGTTCCCCTGATTTCTGTAACTGAATCTCTGTGCCCTCTAATTGAGACGATGCCTGAATAAAATATCGGCCATCGGTCCAGAGATATGCGTCATCCTGCGTAAATACCGCAGTACCGGCAGAACCAGTGAACCCAGTCATATATTCCCGACATTTAAAATATTCCCCGACATACTCGCTCTGGTGAAAATCAGCTGTTGGAACAATATAAATATCAATTCCTTCCTTTTCCATCTCTGCTCGCAATAAAGCAATCCTATGTTTTATCATCTTTCTCTATTCTCCTCTTCCAGATACAATCATACTTTTTCCGCTTTTTTTAATTTAGATAAAACGTGATCAGCATATCCGTATTAATAAATTCATTTATTAAATATCATTGTACCATCCATGCAGTTCCTTCACAATCCCCTGAATAATCTAAAAAGAGGGCCGGTTCTGATTTTTCAGAACCAACCCTTTCTCATTTTTGTTAATTATACCGGATAAGATCCATTTTCTGTATCTGCTACAGTTGCATCAACCTTTGTCTGCTGTGCTTCCCGATATTTAAAGAAATCTGTAGCAACTTGCGGGAATAATGCATAACTCAATACATCCTCTTCCTGCTGACTCCACTGCGCACATTCTTTACGAAGTGTATCCAATTCATCTGGAATCAGATCCGCCGGACGGCACGTAATTACTTCTGCATCTTCACCAATTACTTTTTTCTGTACTTCCGGATCAAACGGTTTTACTGTTGCACCGTATTTTCCTGAAAGTACATCTTTGGTTTCTTTTGTTGCCATCTTATAGCGCTCACCCATCAATACATTAAACACAGCCTGTGTTCCAACGATCTGTGAGGACGGTGTAACAAGCGGCGGCTCACCCAAATCTTTTCGTACACGCGGTACTTCTTCCAGTACATCATAAAACTTATCTTCTGCGCCCTGCTCTTTTAACTGGCTGGTCAAGTTAGACAACATACCACCCGGAACCTGATAAAGAAGAGTCTTGATGTTTACCCCAAGGTTCTTCGGATTGAGCAGACCACTTTCCAGCGCTTCATCACGAAGCGGACGGAAATAATCCGCAATTTCTGCCAAAAGTTTCTGATCCAGACCAGTGTCATAAGGTGTACCTTTAAATGTCTCAACCATTACTTCTGTTGCCGGCTGGGAAGTTCCCAGGGCAAACGGTGACATTGCAGTATCAATGATATCTGCCCCTGCTTCTACTCCCTTCAAATATGTCATAGATGCAACACCTGATGTGTAATGTGTATGCATCTCAATCGGAATCTGAACTGCTTCTTTTAATGCTGAAATCAATTCTGTTGCTTTATATGGGAGCAGGAGACCTGCCATATCTTTAACGCAAATAGAATCTGCACCCATATCTTCGATTCTCTTTGCCAGATCTACCCAGTAGTCCAGAGTATAAGCCTCGCCCAAAGTATAGGACATTGCAACCTGAGCATGCGCTTTTTCTTTATTTGCAGCAGTAACTGCTGTCTGTAAGTTTCTCATATCATTCAGACAATCAAAAATACGAATAATATCAATTCCGTTTGCAGCCGATTTTTGAACAAAATATTCAACCACATCATCCGCATATGGACGATATCCTAAAATGTTCTGTCCTCTGAATAACATCTGCAACTTCGTATTCTTAAATCCATCGCGGAATTTACGAAGTCTCTCCCATGGATCTTCCTTCAAAAACCGAAGAGAAGCATCAAAAGTCGCTCCACCCCAGCACTCAACTGCGTGATATCCCACTTTATCCATCTTTTCTACGATTGGAAGCATCTGCTCTGTTGTCATACGAGTGGCAATCAGTGACTGATGTGCATCACGCAGAATTGTTTCCGTAATCTTAACTGGTTTTTTTACCATATCTGCCATTTTATTTCCTCCATTTTTAATTGTTCAACACCTTTAAAATCACTCACACTGAACAATTATCTCTATTCTTACTTAACACCGAAAATCGCCATAAATGTTCCGGCTGCAACCGCAGTACCGATAACACCTGCTACGTTCGGTCCCATTGCGTGCATCAACAAGAAGTTGGTCGGATCTGCTTCTGCTCCGACTTTCTGTGAAACACGAGCTGCCATCGGCACCGCAGATACACCTGCCGAACCAATCAACGGATTGACCTTACCGCCACTCAATTTGCACATAATCTTACCAAACAGAACTCCTGCTGCAGTACCGAATGCAAATGCAATCAGTCCCAAAGCTACGATTTTCAATGTATCCCAATTCAAAAATGCCTCTGCGCTTGTAGTTGCACCTACAGATGTTCCGAGCAGGATAACAACGATATACATCAGTGCGTTAGAAGCTGTCTCTGTCAGCTGTCTTACAACACCACACTCTTTGAACAGGTTACCAAGCATCAGCATACCTACCAACGGAGCTGTTGTCGGCAGAATCACACAAACGACGATTGTAACGATAATCGGGAACAGGATTCTCTCCAGTTTGGAAACCGGACGAAGCTGATCCATCTTGATCTTACGCTCTTCTTCTGTTGTCAAAAGTTTCATAATCGGCGGCTGGATAATCGGTACCAATGACATATATGAATATGCCGCTACCGCAATCGGTCCTAAGATTGCCGTCTGCTGTAATTTACCTGCAAGGAAAATCGATGTAGGTCCGTCAGCTCCACCAATGATAGAAATTGCTGCTGCAGCCTTGTCTGAGAATCCCATTGCCATAGCGCCGAGATATGCTGCAAAGATACCAAACTGAGCTGCTGCTCCTAACAGAAAGCTCTTCGGATTTGCAATCAGCGGACCGAAGTCTGTCATTGCTCCAACTCCCATGAAAATCAAGGATGGTAAAATTGACCATTCATCAAGCACATAAAAATAATAAAGAAGTCCTCCGGTTCCATTTGCCGCATCTTCTGCATGAAGCATAATATCCGGATAGATATTTACCAAAAGCATACCAAACGCAATCGGAACAAGCAGAAGTGGCTCAAATCCATGTCTGATTGCTAAATATAGGAATCCACATGCAACGGCAATCATGATTAGATTTCCAACGGTCAGATTCATGAATGCAGTCTGTTGGATGAGGTTTCCTAATGTATTTGAAATATATTCCATTTGTCAAACCTCCCGGAAAACTAGTTTAATGTAGCCAGTACTGCTCCTGCCTCAATTGCATCGCCTACTGCCACATCAATGCTGGCAACCGTTCCTGCCTCTGGAGCAACAACCGGGATTTCCATTTTCATTGCTTCGATAATAACAACAGCTTCTCCAGCCTGCACACTCTGTCCCACACTTGCCTCAATCTTAAAGACTTTACCAGCTGCTCCGGCTTTTACCTGAACGCTGCCCGCGCCAGCTGCTTTTGGTGCTGCCTTCGGTGCTGCAACTGGTGCCTTTGGTGCTGCAACCGGTGCTTTTGGTGCTGCCGGAGCTGCACCTGCCCCATTTTCTTCTACTGTTACATCATATACATTGCCATTTACTGTAATTGTATAATTTTTCATTCTAAAATTCCTCCTGAATTAATTCCATTTATTTGATTTTCTTCTCTTAATGGAACGAACAACAAATCCATCTGTTGAAGTTCCTTCATATGCCGCAATTGCTGCTGCAATCGCCGCCACCAGTTCACTGTCATCGGAAACAACTTCTGTTTCATCCGGTAATTCTGCCGGTGCTGCAGCCGGTGCAGATGTTTCTGGTGCTTTTTTCTTAAACTTCGCTTCAATTGCAGGAATGTACTTAAAGAGCGAAATAATAAATGAAATGAAAATCAATACTATGAATACAGTTCCCATTCCCAACAAAGTGTTCAGTCCTGCTTTTGTCAAAATCTCACTAAGAGAGTAATCTGCATTGATTGTGATGCTCTCCATATTCATCTTCTCATCGAAAGCAAACTCTATCGTACCAGTACGGTTTGTACAAGTAACCGGCGTAGATAATATTGCACCTTCATTGTTTGTTTCAAATTCATAGCCACCACGTTCAATAAAGTCACCACATTCTTTTACTCCGGCTGTCCAAGCATCCATCATTGTCAGAAAGTCTTCCATTTCAATCTGAAGTCCAGACTGCATCAAGGTCAGCCCTAGCTCTAAATCAGACATATTGCGGAAGGCATCCATATCTGATTCACCCATATTGCTGAAACTCATAAGGATCATGTCTGCCTGCTGTTCCATTGTAGCTTGATCATAGACAGTCTCCACTTCTGTCTTGCTTCCGCATCCTGCCAGACTCAATACGAGAATGAGGACAATTCCCAATATACTAATTTTTTTCTTCACTTCGCCTCACCTCTCTAAACCGTACCATGCTTTTTACTCGGACGGTCCTCTCTTTTTGTGAACAGCATCTCAAATGCTCCGATCAGATATTTTCTTGTATCAGCCGGTTCAATAATTGCATCCACATATCCTCTTCTTGCAGCAGACAATGGGCTGGATTGCAGTTCTTTATAAGCAGCTGCCTGTTCTTTTAAGGTATCCGCATCTGCATCTGCATACATAATTTTTGCTGCCAGTACAGAATCCATCATTCCGATTTCGGCTGACGGCCACGCATATACCATATCCGCTCCGAGAGATTTGCTGTTCATAGCCACATACGCACTTCCATAAGCCTTTCCCACAATTACATTTACCTTCGGAACCGTTGCATTTGCAAATGCATATGTTAATCTAGCCACGCACTTCGCCATGTCTTTTTCAGATTCTTTTGTTGCCTCAAATCCTGTTACATTTGTCAGTGTCAGTACCGGAATGGAAAATGCATCACAGAAATGAATAAAATCCGTTGCTTTTTTACATCCGTCTACAGTTAATACAGCATCAAAAGATTCTGCATTTCCTTCTGCATCATAAACTTTAGAACGATTGGCAACTGCACCGATCGTCATTCCATTCAAACGGATAAATCCGGTTGCCATCTCTTTAGCGTGCTCTTTTTTTGTTTCAAAAAATAAGTTGCCGTCAGAAATCTCTGCTAATGCAATTCCTGTATCCTCATAAGCATTTTCCAAATCAGCACATGCTCGATTCAAATCATCTAAACACTCTTCATATGAAAGATCATCCTCGTTATTTGCCGGAATCATACAAATCAAAGAACGAATCTGTGTCAAAATCTCATCTTCTGTTCCGATACCATCTACCAATCCGGCTGTCTTACTCTGATATTCTGCTGTAGAAGTATCACACCGGGAAATTTCATTTCCAACCAATGCATTTGGAGAATTTACAAATAATTTTGCACTCTTTTCTTCCATAAATGTAAAGTCAGTCATTCCAGGAACAACTGCAAGACCGCCTCCACACATACCAAAAATAGCTGTAATCTGCGGAATAACGCCTGAAGCCATCGCCTGTTTAAAATACAGACCTCCAAACGCTTCCAAAGCATCTGTTGCTTCCTGAAGTCTTAATCCCGCACAATCCACAAGACCAATGACCGGAGCCCCCATTTTCATTGCCATATCATAAATATTTGCAATCTTTTTCGCATGCATTTCGCCAACTGCACCTTTCAATACAGTTGCATCCTGACTGTACACATACACAAGATTTCCATCAATGACTCCATATCCGGTGATCACACCATCGGACGGGGTATCTTTTGCCTGCAAGTTGAAGTCTGTGCTTCTTGCTGTAACAGCACCGCCGATTTCAACAAAGCTTCCCTCATCAAGCAAAGCGGCAATTCTTCTGCTTGCTGAGTTTCCTGTTGCACTATAGCTCATACTTTAGTCCTCCATATACTATATTTTTGTTATAAATAATCCAAATTCTTTGCCTATTTTAGTATATACCACTCACTTTAAAATTTCAACGATAAAAGAACTTTTGTTTGATAAAATCTACCACAAAAAATAGAGA
>CAJKWK010000007.1 GCA_905203555.1 uncultured Lachnospiraceae bacterium | reverse complement strand
TTATAACCGAGGCGGTTGGTTTGAAGCTCTGTGGATAAAACTGCGGAAACTCAAGGAAAATGAATATTCACAAAAATAAGATGCTATGGTATAATACAAGGTACTGTATTAGGGCTTCTTATGAGAGGAGCTGAAATATGGGAAAAGATTTAAAAGGCAAAGAACTTGGCAAGGGAATATCTCAGGAAAGTACGGGATTATACTCAGCCAGATTTGTAGATCGGTTTGGAAAGAGAAAACATAAACGATTCAAAAAGCTGCAAGAGTGCAGAGCATGGATTGCTGATGCGACTTATATGGATGAACATAGTGATATTTCAATGCCATCAGATATGCTGGTCGATCAATGGTTTGATTATTGGATTGGAATAAAAAAGAAAACAGTCCGTTCAAATACTGTTCGCAATTATACGGAGAGATATATTAAAAATATTAAACCGGTAATTGGGAAGATGACACTATCAGACGTGAAACCACTTCACTGTCAGAAAGTATTTTATGATATGGCAGATCAGGAGTATCGTACATCTACAATTTATCAGGCAAGAATTGCATTATACAACATGTTTGAGTATGCAAAAGAAAATGAAGTCTTGTGTAGCAATCCCTGCAAAAAATCTGTGAAAAGTGATATGGGAAAGCCATCTGAGAAGAAAGTTGCTTTAACAAGAGACATACAAAAAACATTTTTACAATATGCAGAAGATCAAAGCTATGAGAATCAGTATCGTTTTATACTACAAACCGGATTGCGAACAGGCGAATTGGTAGGATTGAAATGGGAAGATGTCGATTTTAAATCCAAAACAATTCAGATTCGCAGAAGTATGGAATATCGTTACAGTGCAAAGGAGTGGCGTATCGGAGAACCAAAGAGTAAATCAGGTTACCGGACGATACCCTTAACAGAAGAAGCGGTTGCTATACTAAAAAAACAAAAAGAAAAGAATAAGAGGATTTCAGAAATTTCAACAGAATGGGAAGAATTTGTGTTTCTGTGTCGAAAAGGAACACCGGTTAAGAACAGTACATATGATACAGCGCTGTTTAAAATCTGTGATAAAGCAAAAATCCCAAGATTTTCGATGCATATCTTGAGACATACTTTTGCTACCAGATGTATTGAAGCAGGAATGAAACCGAAAACACTTCAGATGTTACTGGGTCATTCGAATATTGGAATTACAATGAACTTATATGTTCATACTACCGAGGAAGAAAAGAAAAAAGAAATGGACTTGGTAGCAGAAGCGCTTATGGCAATGTAATGGCCCACTAAATGGCCCACTTGCAAAAGTAAGTATGCTGAAATCCCTTGAAATCAAAGGATTTATAGGAGGAAATATAAAAAATGAAATTAGGTATCGTGGGATTACCAAATGTAGGAAAAAGCACATTATTCAATTCGCTTACAAAGGCAGGCGCAGAGTCAGCAAACTATCCGTTCTGCACAATTGACCCGAATGTAGGAGTTGTTACTGTACCGGACAAGCGTCTGGATGTATTGGGCGAGATGTATCATACAAAGAAAATTGTTCCGGCAGCGATTGAGTTCGTGGATATTGCAGGTCTCGTGAAGGGAGCCTCTAAGGGAGAAGGTCTTGGAAACCAGTTCCTTGCAAACATTCGGGAAGTGGATGCGATTGTGCATGTGGTGAGATGTTTTGAGGACAGCAATATTGTGCATGTAGATGGAAGTATTGATCCGCTGAGAGATATTGAAACGATTAATCTGGAACTGATCTTTTCTGATCTTGAGATTCTGGAGAGAAGAATTGCGAAGACGGTGAAATTGTCCAGAAATGATAAGACAGCGGCAAAAGAATTGGAGTTATTGAATCGTTTGAAAGCTCATTTGGAAGAAAACCAGCTCGCGAAGAGTTTTGTGACAGAAGATGAAGATGAACAGGCATGGATGGCAGGATATAATCTGCTGACTGCAAAGCCGGTTATTTTTGCGGCGAATGTGACAGAGGACGATCTGGCAGATGATGGGGCAAATAACGCAGGTGTGCAGGCGGTTCGTGAATATGCCGAAAGAGAAAACTGTGAGGTGTTTGTGGTATGCGCACAGATCGAACAGGAAATTGCTGAGTTGGAAGAGGATGAGAAGAAGATGTTTCTGGAAGATCTGGGGCTGGAAGAATCCGGATTGGAAAAACTGATTAAAGCAAGTTATCATTTGCTTGGTCTGATCAGTTATCTGACAGCAGGAGAACCAGAAGTACGTGCGTGGACGATTAAGAGGGGAACGAAGGCTCCGCAGGCGGCAGGAAAGATTCACTCAGATTTTGAAAGAGGCTTTATCCGGGCAGAGATTGTCAGCTATGATGATCTGATGGCGTGTGGAACACATGCAGCTGCAAAGGAAAAAGGATTGGTACGTCTGGAAGGAAAAGAGTATGTTGTACAAGACGGAGATATCATTGTCTTCAGATTTAATGTATAAATAACGGAAAGGAGCATACAGAGTATGCACTATGATATTCGTTTCCCGCATTTGGGAATAGTTCTTGACCATGTTGGTAAATCCATATCTTTGTTTGGATTTGAAGTTGCTTTTTACGGGATGATTATTGGAAGTGCAATCTTGATCGGTTTCTGGATCGCTATGTCTGAGGCGAAACGGACGGGACAAGATCCGGAGAATTATCTGGATATGGGAATTGTCGGAGTGATTTTAGGAATTGTCGGGGCGAGGTTGTATTACGTAATATTCTCTTGGGATATGTATAAGGACAATCTGCTGCAGATCTTTAATCTGCGGGCAGGCGGACTTGCGATTTACGGCGGTGTGATCGGAGCAGCTGTAGCGGTGTTTGCCTGTGCAAAATGGAAGAAACTTTGTGCGCCACAGATTTTCGATACGATTGCAATTGCACTGATCAATGGACAGATGCTTGGAAGATGGGGCAATTTCTTTAATCGAGAAGCATTTGGAGAATATACCGATTCTGTTTTTGCTATGCAGTTACCACTGGATGCAGTGCGCGCAGGTGATGTGACAGAATTGATGCAGAAGCATATTCAGGTGATAGATGGGGTAAAGTATATTCAAGTACATCCAACATTTTTATATGAATCGGTATGGTGCTGTATAGTATTAATCTGTCTGGTGCTTTACCGGAAACATAAAAAGTTCGAAGGAGAGTTGTTCTTATTATATTTATTTGGATATGGTCTTGGACGTGTCTGGATCGAAGGCCTTCGTACGGATCAATTGTTGATTCCGGGACTGGGCTTTCCGGTATCACAGGTCCTTGCAGGTGTGATGGTAATTGCAACAGCAGTTGTTTTAGTTTATTTAAGACGAAGGAAGCAAAAAAGCAGGTAGTATGCAGATAGTTACTGCCAAAGATTTACCGGAGGTTGTACAAATGAAAAATATAAAGTCTGCTCTGGAAAAAAAGAAAATTGCTCTTCTTTTGGTGGCAGTGGTCCTTGTAGCCACTGTCGCTTTTACTTTTGGGTTTCAATTATGGAATCACGGTAAAAAAGAAAAGGAAAAGATCAATCGAGGAGTTGCATATCTGGAAAGTTTGGAAAAACAGGATATTTCAGCAATCAGCAGTAAAATTGATGCTGTGAAAGCAGCACATAGTCTTGAGATGTCTGAAACAGATGAAAATGCAGTCTGGGGTGGTTTTGACAGTGCGATGATCTTAGGAGATTCCAGAGCGGTTGGATTCCGATATTTTGAATTTTTATTAGAAAATCAAGTGATCGCTGAAAGCGGAAGAAAAATCACTGATGTTCCGGATGAAATTGAGACTCTAAAAAAGGCCAGTCCAAAACAGATTTTTCTCTGTTTTGGGCTCAATGATATACGGAGCGAACTATGGCCGGAACCGGCAGAGTATGCGGCTGCTTATCAGGAAGTGGTTGCCCTTTTGCATAAAGAGCTGCCGGGAACTACGATTTATATCAATTCCATACTTCCGGCGGTAGGAGATGGGTATTCCAGCTATGAAGGATATGCAAGAATCAGTGATTACAATGCGGCAATAAAAGAGATGGCAGAGAAGAACGGATATCGTTATGTAGATAATGATTCTGTAGCAGCGGCGCATGTGGATCTATATGAAGCAGATGGATTGCATTTGCAAAAGGAGTTTTATAAATATTGGGCTGCTAACATGCTCACAGAGGTGAAGAAACAGTGAAAAAATATTTTTCTCAAATCAAGATAATCCTGGCAGTTCTTTTGTTTGGGTTTATCCTTATGGATATTGGGAGTCATCCCGACAGCAAAGCGGATATTCAGGATGTAGCTGCAAAAGTGGCGAAAGCAGCTGAAACAGGAGAAAACGTTCCGGCAGAAGAGCGTATGGTAAAACGATTCTATGGAATAAATCCAAAAGACTATGCCGGGGTTGTTTTATATACACCAGAAGATAATATGGATGTTAATGAGATTCTGATTGTCAAATTGCGTGATCAATCCCAGTCAGAGTCTGTGGAGGAAGCGATTCAAAAACGACTGCAGACACAGATGAAAAGTTTTGAAGGGTATGGGGCCGAGCAGACTGCATTGCTAAAGGCACATATGTTAGAAGTGCGGGGAAATTATATTTTGTATGCGGTCGGAGAAAAAGCAGATGCTGTACAAAAGGCATTTTTAGATAGTTTATAACAGAGGAGAAAACGTATGATATTCAGCAGTATATTTTTTATCTTTGCATTTTTGCCGGTTGTTCTGATCGTATACTATCTGACCCCGTTCAAATTGAAAAATCTGGTACTTCTGATTGCGAGTTTGATTTTTTATGCATGGGGAGAACCGGTGTATGTGATCTTGATGATCTTTAGCATCGCAATTAATTTTGTGAGTGGGATCGAGCTGGAATATTACATGGAAAATGGCGAGATGAGAAAAGCAAAACTGGCGTGTACAGTGACTGTCGTAATGAATCTTTTGATTCTCGGATTTTATAAATATTATGGATTTTTGATGGATAATCTGAATGCGATCCTTCCGGTTGACATATCTTATACGGAGTTGGCACTTCCCATCGGAATTTCGTTTTATACATTTCAGACCATGTCCTATGTCATTGATGTGTATAGGGGAAAGGTCGAGGCACAGCACAATCCAATCACGTTTGGAGCCTATGTTTCTATGTTTCCGCAGTTGATTGCGGGCCCAATTGTCCGGTATTCGGATGTCGAGAAACAACTGGCGCATCGCAGTTTGTCTCTTGAAAAATTTGGAGACGGCGTGATGTGGTTTTTACAGGGATTGGGCAAGAAAGTGCTGATTGCAAATAATATGGGAAGTATTTATGAATCAGTCCTGGCTTTGGGCGCATCGGAAACTTCGGTGCTGACGGCATGGATCGGATGCTTTGCATATACTATGCAGATCTATTTCGATTTCGGCGGATACTCAGATATGGCAATTGGATTGGGAAAAATGCTGGGCTTTGATTTTATGCAGAATTTCAATTATCCATATACTGCCAAGAGTATTACAGATTTTTGGCGCAGATGGCATATTTCATTAAGCAGTTGGTTCAAAGAATATGTGTATATTCCATTGGGCGGTAATCGGGGCAGTACTGCGCAGGCAATTCGGAATCTGATGATTGTGTGGGCGCTGACCGGAATGTGGCATGGAGCTGCATGGAACTTTATTTTCTGGGGCATTTACTATGGCGTGATTCTGATCATAGAAAAATATGTCCTGAAAGGCGCTGTAGATCATTTGCCGGGGGTGCTGCAGCACTTCTATACTATGGTTCTTGTTATGTTTGGATGGGTTCTGTTTTTTGCACCATCATTAGGCAGGGCAGTCTCCTATATGGGAACGATGCTTGGGATTGGCGGCGCAGGTTTTCTGGATATGACAGCGGTTTATTATTTAAAGTCAAGTTTTGTCTTAGGGATTGTTGCTGTGGCTGCAAGCACTCCTTGGATGTACCGGCATTTTTCGAGATGGATGAAAGCGAGAGAAACTTATAAACGTATTCTTTGTGTAATTGTGTATGCGGTGATTTTTCTCATTTCCATTGCATATTTGGTAAATGCAACTTATAATCCGTTTTTGTATTTCAGATTTTAGAAAAGGTGAATAAAGTATGGAAAATAAAACACGAAGACAGAAAAGGAGAGGCGGGCGAAAGGAAAACAGAGGACTGTATCGGGGGATTGCAATTTTGTTTGTTGCCGGAGTTCTGGTTTTGACTGCATCAAGTATCCTTCGTCCGGATGTGCATTTTTCGGAGGAAGAGAACCGGGTTCTGGCGGAAGTTCCAAAATTGAGTACAGAAACTGTTTTGAATAAGAAATATATGACCGGATTGGAATCGTATACGTCAGATCAGTTTGTAATGCGTGATTTCTGGATTAAAATGAAGGTTCAGTGCGATCTTTTGATGGGAAAACGAGAGCTAAACGGGGTCTATCTTGGAAAAGATAAATATCTGATGCAGATTCCTGCACAGCCGGATATTCAAAATGTACAGGCAAATCTTGAGGCGATGAACCGGTTTGCACAGCAACATGAAGGAATGCAGGTGAATGCGATGTTTATTCCAAATGCGGTTTATGTGATGGAGGATTATTTGCCGAAAGGGGCTCCGGTGCGTGACCAGGGAAAAGATCTGCAGAATATTCAGAAACAATTGTCGGATGAAGTACACGTGATTGATGTGACAAAAACATTGCAGCAGCACGCAGAAGAAGGCATGTATTATAAAACAGATCACCATTGGACAAGTAAGGCGGCTTTTTATAGCTTTAAAGCGGCGGCTCCACAGCTTGGAATAGAACAGCCGGTAAGTAAGTATACGACTTATACAGTGACAGATTCTTTTTCCGGAACGCTTGCGTCCAGAAGCGGTTATCACAAAGCAGAAGATGCGATTGAGGTATATGCACCGGAGGGGATAGAACTGCAGTATCTGGTCAGTGATTCGGACAACGGAGAAAAAAGACCGACAGTGTATGATAGAAAAGCCTTGAAAGAAAAAGATAAGTACCAGCTGTTTTTCGGCGGAAATCATGCGATGGTAACGATTTCCACAACCAATGATACGACGAAAAAACTAGTAGTATTTAAAGATTCTTATGCCAATTGTTTTGTTCCGTTTTTACTGCCGTATTACAATGAAATCATCATGATCGATCCCCGGTACTATTATGACAACGTGGAAACATTGCTTAAAAATAAGCAGATTACGGATGTTTTATTCCTTTATAATGTAGATACATTTTTGACAGATAATTCAATAGCCGGGGTACTGGAAACAGATTCCTAGAAACGATAAAAGGAGAAGTATTTATTAGAAATAATTATAAATATTTCTCCTTTTTTTCATAAATGTACTTAAAAATAAACAAAAAAACAAAAGGGTTCTATGGACTTTTGTGAATATTGGCGATATAATTAAGACACATGTGGAAAACTAAAGTTTTGCAATGTACAGAATAAGGAGGAACAAGAAATGGCAAGAAAAATGAAGACCATGGATGGTAACCAGGCAGCAGCTCACGTGTCTTATGCGTACACAGAAGTTGCAGCGATTTATCCAATCACACCATCATCTGTCATGCCTGAGCATGTAGACGAGTGGGCTACAGAGGGCAGAGAGAACATTTTTGGAACGACTGTTGAAGTTACAGAGATGCAGTCCGAGGCAGGTGCAGCAGGTGCAGTTCATGGTTCCTTAGCAGCAGGAGCTTTGACAACAACATTTACGGCATCACAGGGATTACTTTTGATGATTCCAAACTTATATAAAGTAGCAGGAGAGCAGCTCCCAGGAGTATTCAACGTATCAGCACGTGCAATTGCAAGTCATGCGCTGTCTATCTTTGGAGATCACTCTGACGTTTACGCTTGTCGTCAGACAGGAGCAGCTATGCTCTGCGAATCCAGTGTACAGGAAGTTATGGACTTGACTCCGGTTGCACATTGTGCAGCTTTGGAAGGAAAGATTCCGTTTATCAACTTCTTTGACGGATTCCGTACTTCTCATGAGATTCAGAAGATTGAGACATGGGATTATGAAGATCTGAAAGATCTGGTAAATATGGATGCAGTTGATGCGTTCCGCGCACATGCACTGAACCCGAATCATCCATGCCAGAGAGGTTCTGCACAGAACCCGGATATCTTCTTCCAGGCAAGAGAAGCATGTAACCCATATTATGATGCTCTTCCGGGTGTTGTTCAGGATTACATGGACAAGGTTAATGCAAAGATCGGTACAGATTATAAATTGTTCAACTATTACGGAGCTGCTGATGCAGAGCGCGTAATCATTGCAATGGGATCTGTATGCGATACAATCGAAGAAACAGTAGATTACCTGATGGCAGCAGGCGAGAAAGTCGGTGTTGTTAAGGTTCGTTTGTACAGACCATTCTGTGCACAGGCATTGATCGATGCAATTCCGGATACTGTTAAGACAATTAATGTTCTGGATAGAACAAAAGAGCCGGGAGCACTTGGCGAGCCACTGTATCTGGATGTTGTTGCAGCCCTGAAGGGAAGCAAATTCGATGCAGTTCCGGTATTCTCAGGACGTTATGGACTTGGTTCCAAAGATACAACTCCTGCACAGATCGTTGCAGTATACAATAACACAGAGAAGAAACTGTTCACAATCGGTATCAACGATGATGTGACACATCTGTCTCTGGATGAGGGAGCTCCGCTTGTTACAACTCCGGAAGGAACAATTAACTGTAAGTTCTGGGGATTGGGTGCTGACGGTACTGTTGGTGCAAACAAGAACTCCATCAAGATCATTGGTGACAATACAGACATGTATGCACAGGCATATTTTGATTATGACTCCAAGAAGTCAGGCGGTGTTACAATGTCTCACCTGCGTTTTGGTAAATCTCCGATCAAGTCAACATACCTGATTCGTCAGGCAAACTTTGTTGCCTGCCACAACCCATCTTATGTAAATAAATATAACATGGTTCAGGAACTGGTTGACGGAGGAACATTCCTTTTGAACTGTCCATGGGATATGGAAGGTCTGGAGAAACATCTTCCGGGACAGGTAAAAGCATATATTGCAAATCATGGAATTAAATTCTACACAATCGATGGTATCAAGATCGGTAAGGAAATCGGACTTGGCGGACGTATCAATACAGTTCTTCAGTCTGCATTCTTCAAACTGGCAGCAATCATTCCGGAAGAAGAAGCAATCGATCTGATGAAGAAAGCTGCAAAGGCTACTTACGGAAGAAAAGGTGATAAGATCGTACAGATGAACTACGATGCAATCGATGCAGGAGCAAAACAGGTTGTAGAAGTAGAAGTTCCGGAAAGCTGGAAAGATGCAGCAGATGAAGGCCTGTTCTCACCTGAGATTAAGGGTGGAAGAGCTGACGCTGTTGATTTTGTTAAGAATATTCAGACTAAGGTAAATGCTCAGGAAGGTAACTCACTTCCGGTATCTGCATTTAATGAATATGTGGATGGTTCTACACCGTCCGGAACATCTGCATTTGAGAAACGTGGTATTGCAGTTGATATTCCGGTATGGAAACCAGAGAACTGTATCCAGTGTAACCGTTGTGCTTATGTATGTCCGCATGCAGTTATCCGTCCGGTAGCTTTGACAGAGGAAGAAGCTGCAAATGCTCCGGCAGATATGAAGACTTTGGATATGACAGGTATGCCGGGAATGAAGTTTGCAATCACTGTTTCCGCATATGACTGTACAGGATGTGGATCTTGTGCAAACGTATGTCCAGGAAAGAAGGGCGAGAAAGCTCTTGTTATGGGCAACATGGAAGAAAATGCAGGATCTCAGGACTTCTTTGACTATGGAACAGAGATTCCGGTAAAACCAGAAGTGGTTGCTAAATTCAAAGAGAATACAGTAAAAGGAAGTCAGTTTAAACAGCCATTGCTTGAGTTCTCAGGAGCTTGTGCAGGTTGTGGTGAGACACCTTATG
Source organism: uncultured Lachnospiraceae bacterium (assembly GCA_905203555.1). Taxonomy (GTDB): domain Bacteria; phylum Bacillota; class Clostridia; order Lachnospirales; family Lachnospiraceae; genus Schaedlerella. The sequence goes on along the minus strand of CAJKWK010000007.1, from coordinate 64,050 downwards.
CAAAATTGATCACACAGTTGTTCGGTGACAGAATGTATATTGCAAATGCAACAGGATGTTCCTCTATCTGGGGTAACTCTTCACCGTCCACACCATATACAGTAAATGCAAAAGGACAGGGACCGGCATGGTCTAACTCACTGTTTGAAGACAATGCAGAGTTTGGATACGGTATGTTGCTTGCTCAGAATACAATTCGTGCAAGATTGAAAACAAAAGTAGAGAAGATTGCTGAAATTGCCGAGAAGGAAGAAGTAAAGGCAGCAGCTCAGGAATATCTGGATACTTTCGCAGTAGGAGCAACCAATGGAACAGCTACAGATAAGCTGGTAGCAGCTCTGGAAGCATGCGATTGTGATCTTGCTGAGAAGGCAGAAGTTCTGAAGAACAAAGACTTCCTTGCTAAGAAGTCCCAGTGGATCTTCGGTGGTGACGGTTGGGCTTACGATATCGGATTCGGTGGTGTTGACCATGTACTTGCAAGCGGCAAGGATATCAACATCATGGTATTTGATACAGAGGTTTACTCCAATACAGGTGGACAGTCCTCCAAGGCTACAAAGACAGGTGCTACAGCACAGTTCGCAGCAGGCGGAAAAGAAACCAAGAAGAAAGATCTTGCAGGTATTGCAATGAGCTACGGCTATGTATACGTTGCACAGATCGCTATGGGAGCTGACTTCAACCAGACTGTAAAAGCAATTGCAGAGGCTGAGGCATATCCGGGACCATCTTTGATCATTGCTTATGCTCCATGTATCAACCATGGTATTAAGAAAGGTATGAGCAAAGCTCAGACAGAGGAACAGCTGGCAGTTGAGTGCGGATACTGGAATAACTTCCGTTACAATCCGGCAGCAGAAGGCAATAAGTTCTTCCTGGACAGCAAAGAGCCTAAGATGGAAGGATATCAGGACTTCCTGGATGGAGAGGTTCGTTACAATGCATTGAAGAGAGCTAATCCGGAGAAGGCAGCAAAATTGTTTGCAGTCAACGAAAAGGAAGCAAAAGAAAGATACGATTATTTGAAGAAACTGGTTGCAGTTTATGCAGCAGAGGAAGAATAAGAAGGATCACATTTGAGCAGAATGCTTGGATGAAGCAAAAGGGAATCGGTATTAGCCGGTTCCCTTTTTGCATGGGGCGGATCCATGTGATAAAATCACAGAACTTTTTTTCTGGTTGTATTATGATAGAGCTACTATGGTTAAGGAGGTCTTTATGAATAAGGTGAGAAAAAAGCGAAGGGCAGTTGTAGATCAGAAAGATTGCGTTGCCTGCGGATGTTGTGTGAAGGTTTGTCCACTGAATGCGATTCAGATTATCAAAGGGATCATGGCTCAGGTGGATGAGGAGAAGTGTGTGGGATGCGGAAAATGTGCAAAAGAATGTCCGGCGTCTGTGATTGAAATTCAGGGGGTGCAAGTTTGAAAAAGAAGTGGTATGATTATTTATGGATACTGTCATTGACATATTTGATATTGGGATTTTTTAATATTTTGTTTGCCTGGTTGGGATTACTGTGTTTTTTTATTCCGTTGATTATATCAATCCGATACGGAACGAAGGGATATTGTAACCGCTATTGTGGCAGGGGACAGCTTTTGGGTCTGTTGGGAGGAAGATTTGGTCTGTCGCGAAAGAAAGACATTCCGAAATGGATGAAGAGCAAGGCATTCCGCTATGGATTTCTTGTATTTTTCTTTGCGATGTTCTTCCTTATGCTTTGGAATACATATCTGGTCTTTGCCGGAAGTCAGGATCTGAAACAGGTGGTGACGCTGCTTTGGACGTTTAAGGTTCCTTGGCATTGGGCTTATCATGGAACGTTGTTTCATGCAGGTGTGGCACAGTTTGCATTTGGGTTCTATAGTGTGATGCTTACGTCTACAATATTAGGGCTTATTACGATGGTGTTGTTTAAACCCCGCAGCTGGTGTGTGTATTGTCCGATGGGAACGATGACACAGTTGATCTGTAAGGCAAAAAATATCGGACAGTAATTAGAGAACTGCAAGGGTGAAAGGAGTACGGCAATGAAACGAGGAAGTGTCGATTTTACGTTTCTGCACCGCATTGAAGAGGTGGAATTAAATATACGGGATGAGCGATGGCAGTCTGCGCTGGCATTGACACTTCCGGATATCTGCGGCGGAATTGCGTTTCCTGACCTTGTGAAAAAATATAGAGACGGGAGAGTTCAGCTGGATCGCCAGAAAAATCCTACCCGCGATGTCGGGAGCCAGTATATTCGCTGGTTTGATGAATATGCCGGTGATTTTTTCAAGGTATCACCGGAAGATGAAACGCCGTATATTTGTGGGGAGCGGTGCTGGCAGCTAAGGTGTGAATACCTGCATCAAAACAAAGGTTTTTTCAATGATGAAAAGGCAAATGAGATACGTTTTCATTTAGGAATTAATTGCGGAACTTCTGTCTGTCAGATGGATCAGGTGAGTTCATCAAATGGAATGACAGACATACGAATTGATATTGAACAGTTTTGCAGTCGGATGTGTCAGGCGGCAAAACATTTTTATCAAAAAGAGAGTCGTGAAAAGAATTTTAGTCTGTATCAGACACCGGTTTTGGATTTTATTCAGGTACGTCAGGGAACAAGAACCAATCCTTTGATTTTGATCTTGTGTGAAGATTTGGATTATGGAAATGGACTGCGGATGACGTTGGAACCGATTAGCGGTCAGATACTTGTATGTGAAAATAAAGAAACAGCAAAAAAGAAGTTGGGAAAACGAAAACCGGCGCTTCAAGTGATAAAAGAACGAGATGGAATTCGGCTGATGGAAAAAAATAACGGAGAGCCAGTGATTTTAGAACTTCCGGTGGAACCGCAGAAATTGCGTGAAACTGTCAGAAATTATTTCCTATGAGGAGGCAGAACAGATGTTATATTTGTGGATAGGAATTTTTATTTTATGCATGAGTATTTTGCTTGTTGTCTTAGGTCGGCAGAACCAAAAACTCAGAAAGACTGAGACGGAGTGTCAAAAGCTGCGGCAGAGACTGGAGATGACGGGGAAAACTGCCGCCGGGGCGGAAGAAATCAAAGATACTGTCTGGGAATATATGAACACCATTCATCTGTACGCATCTCTCTCGGAGGAAGAGGCGAAGACACAGTCTTTAAAAGAGAAACAAAAACAAATCCTTCAGATGGCAGAGGAGCTTTTGAAGAAGGTAAAATAAAGGAGAGCTTATGTTTGGCTATGTAACGGTTTGTGAACCAGAATTAAAGATGAAAGACTTTCGGAGGTATAAGGCATACTATTGCGGATTGTGCCAGACGTTAAAGGAACGCTATGGAAGTCTTGGGCAGCTGACCCTGACGTATGACATGACGTTTGCCATTATTTTGCTGACTTCCCTGTATGAAAAGGAAGTGGAGAGTGAAAGTCATCGATGCAAAGTGCATCCGGTAAAAAAGCAGAATATGCTGCGAAATGAATTTTCGGAATATGCCGCGGATATGAATCTCATTCTTGCGTACTACCACTTAAAAGATGATTGGCAGGATGAGAAAAAAGCAGGGGCGCTGCTGGGGATGAAAGCACTGCGGAAACGGGCGGAGAAGGCGGTAAAACAATATCCAAGACAAAGTAAAGTGATTCAAAGAGAATTAAAGGCGCTTGCCCGTCTGGAGGCAGAAGATTCTCAGGATCTGGATGCAACTGCAGGATGCTTTGGCAGATTGATGGAAGAACTTTTCATTTACAAAAAGGATATGTGGGAAGAGAGTCTTCGGGCAATGGGCTTTTATCTGGGGAAATTTATTTATCTCATGGATGCCTACGAAGATCTGGAACAGGATCTAAAGGACGGCAATTATAATCCGTTGAAAGAATTGCGACATGCGGAAGATTATGAAAAACGATGTGGAGATATCCTGCAAATGATGATGGCGGAGTGCAGTGTTGCATTTGAAAAACTGCCATGTCTCGTGGATGCAGATATTTTGCGGAACATTTTATATGCAGGGGTGTGGACACGATATCATAAAATACAAAAGAAACGGGAAGAAAAGAATGAATCATGATCTGACAACCGGAACGATTACAAAATCACTGCTGTGGTTTGCGTTTCCTATTATGGTAGGAAACCTGCTGCAGCAGCTTTATAATGTTGTGGATACAATTATCGTAGGCCATTTTTTGGGAAGAGAGGCTCTGGCAGCAGTTGGATCTGCATATACGTTGATGACATTTCTGACTTCGATCATATTAGGGTTGTGCATGGGAAGTGGTGTGGCGTTTTCGATATGTATAGGAAGGAAAGAACTGGAAAAATTGCGCGCGAGCCTGTTTCATTCTTTTTGTATGATCGGTGCGGTCACTGTTTTACTGATGGTAATTGTATTTTTGGGGCTGGATGGGATCCTGCATCTGCTGCAGGTTCCGGCAGAGCTTTATGAGATGATGAAAACATACCTGTGGGTGATTTTCTGGGGAATTGCGGCGACATTCTTTTACAATTATTTTGGCTCACTTTTGCGTGCGGCCGGAAATTCGTTTGTGCCGCTTTTGTTTCTCGGCGTTTCTGCTGTGGTAAATATTGGCTTGGATCTGTTGTTTGTAATAGGTTTTCAACGAGGAGTACGCGGGGCTGCAGAGGCGACCGTTTTGTCCCAGTATCTTTCGGGAATCGGTATTTTTCTCTATACGTGGATTCATTTTCCGGAATTTCGTTTGAACCGGCAGGCAATGAAATGGAGACCGAAGATTTTGAATGAAATTGTACATTTGTCATTTTTGACCTGTGTGCAGCAATCTGTCATGAATTTCGGAATTCTAATGGTACAGGGACTGGTAAACAGCTTTGGAGCAACTGTTATGGCAGCATTTTCCGCAGCGGTCAAGATAGATTCTTTTGCATATATGCCGGTGCAGGATTTTGGAAATGCATTTTCGACTTTCATTGCACAGAACTATGGAGCGGGGAAACAGAAACGGATACAACAGGGCGTGCGAAGTGCAGTACGGACTTCATTTCTGTTTAGTGCAGCAGTCAGTGCGGCAGTAGTTATTTTTGCCAGACCGCTGATGCAGATTTTTGTAAAAGCGACGGAGACGGACGTTTTACAGATTGGAGTGAACTATCTGCGTATAGAAGGAACCTTTTATTGCCTGATCGGGTTTTTGTTTCTATTCTATGGGTATTTTCGGGCGGTGACGAAACCGGGGATTTCGCTTGTTTTGACGATTATTTCTCTGGGAACAAGGGTTGTGCTTGCTTATGCGTTGTCGGCAGTTCCGTCAATTGGAGTAAATGGAATCTGGGCAGCGGTTCCAATCGGATGGTTTTTGGCGGATGTGGCAGGATATCTGTATTACCGGAAGAACAAAACAGTACAAATACAGAAGGATTCGTGAAGAATCTATGAAGATTCCGGGCTTAGTCTGGACAATCGCGGGGATTTAGGATATGATAGGTTAAGTCAGCGTGGAGTAGTCTACGTGAGGAATAGGTTTTAAGAGAAAAGTGAGGAAGTTAGAGAATGAATAAAAACCCATATGATGTACTGGGAGTATCTCCAAGTGCATCAGACGATGAAGTGAAACGGGCATATAGAGATTTGACGAGAAAGTATCATCCGGATGCGAATGTGAACAATCCGCTGGCAGATTTGGCAGAGGAAAAATTTAAGGAAGTTCAGGAAGCATACGATATTATTATGAAGGAACGCGAACATGGAGGCGGCTATGGCGGTTATACAGGCTACGGAAACAGCCAGTCCTCCGGCTGGGGACAGACAGCCAGCTCACAGCAGGATGTGGAACTGCAGGCAGTTGCAAACTTTGTTAATGCAGGCAGATACCGGGATGCGATCAATGTGTTGAACCGGATGGCGAATCGCTCTCCACAGTGGTATTATCTGAGTGCAGTGGCAAATGCCGGTATTGGAAATAATATTCTGGCACGCGACCATGCAGGGCAGGCAGTCAATATGGCGCCGAATAATCCACAGTATCGACAGCTTTTGAATCAGCTTGAGTGGGCCGGACAGCGATATCAGAACAATCCGTACGGGGGCGCTTATGGTCCGGGCAGCAGTTCCTGCGGAACCGGAAATCTGTGCTGTGATCTGTGTGTGGCTGATCAATTATGTGAATGTATGGGAGGCGACTTGTGCGCATGCATGTAAAAGCAAAGAAAATGGCGTTTGGGGGGATGTTACTCGCCTTGACGATCGTCTGTATGCTGCTTGGCAGTATCATCGAGATGAGTACTTTGTTTTTGTTGGCAGCGGCATCCTTTTTTGTAGGAATCGTGCTGCGGGAGTTTGGCGAAAAGACAGGAATTGCATTCTATATAGCAGGCGTGCTGCTCGGTCTGATCGTGGCTCCGAATAAGTTTTATGTATTGTCCTATGCTGCTATGGGATTGTACATTCTTGTAATTGAACTGGCGTGGCCCCGTCTTGGGAAACTGGCTGAGATTAAGAATCGAAAACGATTGTTTTGGATCATAAAATACATTGTATTTGATATAATATATATCCCGGCAGTTTGTTTCTTTCAAGAATTACTTTTTGCACACCGGCTTTCAAGCGGAGTTTTGATTGCTGTACTTCTGACAGGGCAGGCAGGACTTTTTATTTATGACAGAGCGTATGAGTTTTTTCAGCGGGACGTGTGGAGTAAGTTCCGGGGAAGATTCTTTCGTAGTGGAAATTAAAAATACGTGTTGTAGATTTAGGAAACATCTTCCTTACATGAAGAGAACATGAATTGCAGATACTATCCTCAGTTGGCAAAATGAGCAGATCATTTTGCTGCTGAGGTTTTTATTTTATCAGTAATTTATAAGAAGAGGAGATAGATCTATGTATCAGTATTTACCGATTCGAGATGTATACGCAAGAGAAATCCTGGATTCGAGAGGAAATCCGACGATAGAAGTAGATGTGCTGTTGGGAGATGGAACTGTGGGACGCGCAGCCGTTCCTTCCGGAGCTTCTACTGGAAAATACGAGGCGGTTGAGCTGCGGGATCGGGATAACCGGTACGGTGGTAAAGGGGTGCTGCATGCAGTCCAACATGTAAATGAACAGTTGGCAAATGTGGTGATTGGCATGAATGTGTTTGAGCAGACGAAAATTGACCGGGCGCTGATCCGGGCAGATGGAAGTGATAATAAGAAAAATCTTGGGGCAAATGCATTGCTGGGAGTTTCGCTTGCAGTAGCTCATGCGGCGGCAAAAGCATTGCGTCTTCCGTTGTATCAATATCTTGGAGGCGTTCATGTAAAACAACTACCGGTTCCTATGATGAATATTTTGAATGGGGGAGTACATGCGGATAATACGTTGGATATTCAGGAGTTTATGATCATGCCGGTGGGGGCAGAGAATTTTCAGGAAGGTCTTCGTATGTGTGCGGAAATCTATCATATACTGAAACAGCTTTTGAAGGAAAAAGGGCTGAATACAGCGGTCGGAGATGAAGGCGGCTTTGCGCCGAATCTGTCGGATACAAGGGAGGCGCTGCGTTTCTTAAAGGATGCAGTGGAACGGGCCGGATACCGAATGGGAGAGGATATTGCAATTGCATTGGATGTTGCTGCGTCAGAACTGTATCATGCAGAAAGTGGGAAATATATATTTCCGGGGGAAAGTAAAATGTTGGGGAAGAGGGTTTCGCGTACGGCAGAGGAACTGATCGACTATTATCAGGAACTTGCTGACGCATTCCCTATCTATTCCATTGAGGATCCGCTGGACGAAGAGGATTGGGATGGCTGGGAACTTCTGACTACACGGCTGGGCAGAGAAATTCAGTTGGTGGGAGACGATCTGTTTGTAACAAATACGGCTCGTTTGAGGAGAGGAATTGAGCGTGGGGCTGCAAATGCCATTCTTATAAAAGTAAATCAGATCGGAACACTGACGGAGGCGGTTGAGGCGATTGAACTGGCTCAAAGATCCGGATATCGTGTGATTATTTCTCATCGTTCAGGAGAAACAGAAGATACTACAATCGCGGATATGGCAGTAGCGTTTCATGTAGGACAGATTAAAACAGGAGCGCCCTGTCGATCTGAGCGGGTAGCAAAGTACAATCAATTGCTGCGGATAGAAGAAAACGTAAGATGAAAAATAATACGAAATTGATTGATAAAACTACAAATAGGACTTGCTTTCTTAAGAATCCTATGGTAAAATGAACAAGGTTTATCCATAGGAGGTGTGAACAGATGGAGATTTTAAAAATTGTTTTAACTATTATTTTTGTTATAGATTGTATTGCATTATCAGCAATTATTCTTCTGCAGGAAGGTAAGTCAGCCGGGCTTGGAACAATTGGTGGTGTGGCAGATTCCTATTGGGGACAGAATAAGGGACGTTCTATGGAAGGTGCACTTGTAAAGTCAACAAAGTTTTTGGCAATTTTGTTTATCGTATTGGCAGTTGTCCTGAACCTGGGCGTATTTAACTAAGAAGATAAGATAACGAAAGCACTCTATATCAGATATAGAGTGCTTTTTTAAATAGAAAAGGGAGTATAAACCAGATGTCAAATACATTTGAAAAAAGAAAAAAGGTAATCTATGATTTTATTTGTGATGATCTGTATGTTCCGATGAAACTGAAAGAGATTGCAATGGTACTCGGAGTTCCAAAGGAACAGAAGGAAGAATTGAAAAAAGTATTGGATACTCTTGTTGAAGATGGAAAGATTACGCTTTCAAAACGAGGAAAATATACCAAAGGACAGACGAAGCGGTTCACAGGTGTTTTTCAGGCGCATCCAAGAGGCTTTGGATTCGTCATTCGGGAAGGCGTGGATGAAGACATTTTTATTTCTGAAGAAAATATCAATGGAGCCTTTCAAGGGGATGAAGTGGAATTTATCATTACAAAAAGTTCGGAGGCAGGAAGGCGGACAGAAGGAAAGGTTGTACGGATTTTATCACATAGTACGACCAAGATTGTGGGGTTATATGAGAAGTGTAAGAGTTATGGATTTGTGCGTCCCGATAATCAGAGAATCCTGAGTGATATTTATATTCCGGAAGGAAAAGAAAAGGGAGCTATGACCGGGCACAAGGTGGTCGTTTCCTTGACTTCCTATGGTGGAGAACGTATGAAACCGGAAGGTGTTGTGACAGAGATTATCGGACACATCAATGATCCCGGAACAGATATCATCTCTATTGTAAAAGGGTTTGATCTGCCGATGGAATTTCCGGAGCGGGTGATGAATCAGGCGGAGCGAGTGGCGAAAGAGGTCTCCGAAGCGGACCGGGCAGGACGAATGGATTTGCGGACGTGGAAGATGGTTACCATTGACGGAGAAGATGCGAAAGATTTGGATGATGCAGTTTCTTTGACAAAGGAAGGGGAAAATTATCAGCTGGGAGTGCATATTGCCGATGTGACAAATTATGTACAAGAGCGCAGCGCATTGGATCGAGAGGCTCTCAATCGTGGAACCAGTGTTTATCTGGTAGACCGGGTGATCCCGATGCTGCCGCATAAACTGTCCAATGGAATCTGTTCTCTGAATGCAGGGGAAGACCGACTGGCGCTCAGTTGTATTATGACGGTGAATCCAAAAGGTGAGGTTATAGACCATGTAATTGCCGAGACGGTTGTTCGAGTTGATGAGCGGATGAGTTATACGAGTGTCGCCAAGATTTTGGAAGACAGAGATGCAGAAGAACGGAAAAAATACGAAGAGTTTGTTCCAATGTTTGAACAGATGGCAGAACTTTCGCATATTTTACGGACACGCAGAAAACACAGAGGATCTATTGATTTTGATTTTCCGGAAACAAAGATGATTCTGGATGAGAACGGAAGACCTATTGAAATCCGCCCATACGAGAGAAATGTGGCGACAAAGCTCATTGAAGATTTTATGCTGCTCGCAAATGAAACGGTAGCGGAAGAATATTTCTGGAGAGAACTGCCGTTTTTGTATCGAACGCATGAGGCGCCGGATGAGGAAAAGATGAAAAAGCTCAGTACGTTTATCAATAATTTCGGCTATCATATCCATATGGGAAATGAAGTGCGTCCGATGGAAGTGCAGAAACTTTTGGGGAAAGTAGAAGGAACTCCGGAGGAGGCGCTGATTAGCAGACTGGCGCTGCGTTCTATGAAACAGGCAAAATATACGCCGGAGAATACCGGGCATTTTGGATTGGCTGCGAAATATTATACACATTTTACATCTCCGATCCGTCGCTATCCGGATTTGCAGATTCACCGGATTATCAAGGAAAATATTCGAGGTCGTTTGAAGGAAGAGCGAATCGCACACTATGAGAAAATCCTGCCGGAGGTGGCAATGCAGGCAGGGGTGACCGAACGGCGTGCGGAAGAGGCAGAACGAGAGACGATTAAACTGAAAAAAGTAGAATATATGAAAGAGCGCATTGGAGAGGAATTTGAAGGTGTGATTTCCGGCATTACAAAGTGGGGCGCCTATGTGGAACTTCCTAATACCATAGAAGGCTTGGTGCATGTCATGAATATGTGGGATGATCATTATGAATACTGGGAAGAGCAGTATGAACTGATCGGAGAGCATACCCGAAATGTCTATAAGCTGGGACAGGTAGTGCGAGTGCGTGTATTGGGCGTGGATCGACTTCAGCGAACCATAGATTTTGAATTTTGTGAAAATGAAGAAGGGTAAGGAAAGAACGATGGCGAAAACAGAAGGCAAATTGATTGCAAATAATAAAAAAGCGTATCATGATTATTTTATACTGGAAAAATATGAAGCCGGAATTGTATTGCATGGAACCGAAGTGAAATCTTTGCGTATGGGAAAGTGCAGTATCAAAGAGGCGTTTATCCGGATTGAGAATGGAGAAATGTTTATTTACGGAATGCATATCAGTCCTTATGAGAAGGGGAATATTTTTAATAAGGATCCGCTGCGTGTGCGTAAGCTCCTTCTTCATAAAAAGGAAATTGATAAGATCTTTGGGAAAATGAAAGAAAAAGGAATTACGGTTGTTCCGCTGCAAGTGTATTTTAGCGGAAGTCTTGTAAAAATCGAAATTGGGCTGGCAAAAGGAAAAAAATTATATGATAAGCGGGATGATATTGCGAAAAAAGACCAGAAACGGGAAGCTCAGAGAGAATTTAAAGTGAGAAATTTATAAAAATCAAGCGCAAAAAATAAAGGTTTAAAGAATAGAATGCCTGGTTTTGCTCATACTAAAAACAGTATGAATGAGACGAGGTATTTTTTATGGAAAAGAAAAGTTTTGATACATTATATCGTGATATTTTAAATCAAAAAGTTCGATTGGGAGAATCTCTTCCGCCGAAATATAATCCGAAACATTTGGATTGCCTGATGCATCCGGAAAAATATGGAGCAGTCTTTCAGGCGGAAGAATGTATGGAATGTGCAGAAGCGTATGAGCGTGCCTGCCAAAACAGTTGTATCTTTGATGCAATTCAGGAGGATGCGGATGGCAGACTTGTTATCAGGCCGGATAAATGTGTTGGCTGCGGCGCATGTATCGATGCGTGTAAGACAGAAAAATTAGTAGCCAGTAAGGATGTACTTCCGGCGATGAAAGCGGTTCGTGAGAAGAAAGGAAAGGCATATATTTTGATTGCACCGGCTTTTCTGGGTCAGTTTCAGAAAGAAGTGACCCCGGGAAAATTGAGAACGGCTTTTCGGGCGCTTGGTTTTGACGGAATGATTGAGGTGGCTTTGTTTGCAGATTTATTGACGATGAAAGAAAGTCTGGAATTTGACAGTAAAATTCAGACTGAGAAAGATTTTCAATTGACGAGCTGCTGCTGTCCCATCTGGATTGCGATGATTCGGAATGTTTATCATAAGTTATTGCCTCATGTCCCGGGGGCTGTTTCTCCGATGATTGCCGCGGGGAGAGTGGTCAAACGCCTCTACCCGGATGCTGTAACCGTTTTTGTGGGCCCCTGCATTGCGAAGAAGAGCGAAGCGAAAGAGCCGGATGTAGCAGGTGCTATAGATTATGTACTGACGTTTCAGGAAGTGCAGGATATTTTTTCGGCAGCGGACATTGATTTGATCAAACTTAAAGAAGAGTTCAAAGAACATTCTTCCGGTGCCGGGAGGATGTATGCAAAAACAGGTGGCGTCAGCGAAGCAGTGCAAAAAACGGTGCGTCAATTGAGGCCAAAAAGCGGCATTCAGATGAAAGCGGAACAGGCAGAGGGCGTGCGGGAATGCAGAGCCTTACTTGAACGTTTGGAAAAAGGGGAAACAACAGCTAATTTTTTTGAAGGAATGGGTTGTGTTGGTGGGTGTGTAGGAGGACCGAAAGCGATTTTGCCGATGGAAATCGGAACAAAGCTGGTAGAAGAATATGTAGAAAATGCAGACTATCAAACACCATTGGAAAATCCCTATGTGATGAAATTGATGGAGCAGCTTGGGTTTGAAGACGTGGAGTCTTTGTTAGAAGAACAGAGCTTGTTTGTCCGAGAATTCTAAGATAATGAAAAAACAAATTTAAAATTGAAGAAACAAATTTAAAATAATGAAAAAACAAATGGGAATGATTTCACAGTATATGATAAATAAAATGTTACGAAAAATGTTACAGAGTTATTAAAAGTTATTGCAAAAATTGGAGCGATAAGGTATAATATTTACAGTATATTGATGATTATTAACTTTAACCCCCGGATATATGGTTTTTGTGCGGATTTTTTTCAAAAATATTGCAAAACTTTGTCTTGTAGTGTATCATGAACCATATATGTGGGGACATAGATAATGAATAGAAAATAAGGACAGGTGACAAAATGAAATTAAAGAAAGTACAGCGTACATTGATTGCCTTGACACTAACTTGTGCAATGGCAGTCACTCCGGTGTTTGCTGCACCAGAGGATGAACAGGAGAAACTTGAGGCGCAGAAAGCAACAGCACAGAACGAGGCAAATGCACTTCAGTCACAGTTGAATTCATTGATTGAGAAGATGAATGATCTGGAACTGCAGTTGATTTCTAAGGGTGAAGAGATTATCCAGGCAGAGGAAGATCTCAAAGTTGCGGAAGAAAAAGAAAAACAGCAATATGAAGACTTGAAAAAGCGTATTAAGTATATGTACGAATCCGGAGAGGGGTCTGCATTGGAACGTGTACTTACTTCCGGAAGTATTGCAGAGATATTGACGCAGGCAGAATATGTCGAGAAGGTACATACATATGATCGAAAGCAGTTGGATGTTTATCAGGAGACGGTTCAGGAGGTTAAAGATCTGAAGAAGACTCTTGAAGAAGATCAGGCAAAACTTCAGAAAATGGAAGGCGAATATAAGACTCAGAAAGAAGAGTTATCTACAACATTAGAATCAAAGACTGCTGAAGTTGAGAATTTAGATGCGATGATACAGGAAGCGGCAAGAAAGGCGGCTGAAAAGGCAGAAGAAGAGAGAAGAAAAGCCGAAGAGGCTGCACAACAGCAGAATAATGTCGTGCAAGGAGGTACAAATACTCCTTCCGATAATACAGATACTCCTTCAGATAACGGAGGTGGAAACAACACGCCTGGTTATGATGTCAATACTGGTAATTCAGTTGTTGAGCGTGCATATTACTGGCTTGGTCAGCCAACTGAATATGTATGGGGGGGTTGTGCACCAGGACGATTTGACTGTTCAGGATTTGTGGCGCATTGTCTGACAGGTGGCTATACTCGTCTAGGGAATACAATTACATTTCTTGGATGGCCGAGAGTCAGTGATCCACAGCCGGGAGATGTAGCAGTGAATGCAACACATTGTGGTATCTATGTGGGAAATGGTCAGATGATTCATTCGGCTGATTTTGGTATCGGAGTAATTATGGGACCGGTACAAGAGGGCATGGTTTTTGTTCGTTACTAATGAAAAGTGATATAGAAAACAAAAGATAAAGATGTAATCCCGTTTCGGATTTCCGAGACGGGATTTTTTTAGATTTTTTGCAATTTATTTTAAGGGAAAAACCTTGCAATCCGGCAGAATCTATGCTAAACTACAAATGTTGCGAAAAAACACGTATGTCGTTATCTCTGGCGGTGCCTAACCTGAAAACAGGTGGTCTCAGAGAGGAAATAAAAACATACGGAAGATTAAAACCAAATGGAGGAAAGAAACATGAGCGTTATTTCAATGAAACAGCTTTTGGAAGCAGGTGTTCACTTTGGACATCAGACAAGAAGATGGAACCCTAAGATGGCTCCGTACATTTACACAGAGAGAAATGGTATCTACATCATTGACCTGCAGAAATCTGTAGGAATGGTTGACGATGCTTACCAGGCAGTAGCAGATATCGCTGCTAATGGTGGTACAATCCTCTTCGTAGGAACAAAGAAACAGGCTCAGGATGCTATCAGAACAGAGGCAGAGCGTTGTGGAATGTTCTATGTAAATGAAAGATGGCTTGGCGGTATGCTGACAAACTTCAAGACAATCCAGAGCCGTATTCAGAGACTGAAAGATATCGAGAGAATGGCAGAGGATGGAACATTTGATGTTCTTCCGAAGAAAGAAGTTATCGAGATTAAGAAAGAATGGGAAAAACTGGAGAAGAACCTGGGTGGTATTAAAGAAATGAAGAGAATCCCGGATGCAATCTTCATCGTTGATCCGAAGAAAGAAAGAATCTGTGTACAGGAAGCACACACACTTGGTATTCCGTTGATCGGTATCTGTGATACAAACTGTGATCCGGAAGAACTGGATTATGTAATTCCGGGTAATGATGATGCAATCAGAGCTGTGAAACTGATCGTTTCTAAGATGGCTGATGCAGTAATCGAAGCAAACCAGGGAGCAGCAGAAGAAGTATACTACGAGGAAGAAGCAGTAGAAGAAGAGGCTGTTGAAGAGTAAAAAGGACTTGAATGCTTCAGCCTGACAAGTGCAGGTTGGAGCATTATATTTTCCAAAACAAAAAGAGGAGGAAAACAATCATGGCAATTACAGCAAGCATGGTAAAAGAATTAAGAGAAATGACAGGTGCAGGAATGATGGACTGCAAGAAAGCTTTGAATGAAACAAACGGAGACCTGGATGCAGCAGTAGAGTACCTGAGAAAGAACGGACAGGCAAAAGCTGAGAAGAAAGCAGGAAGAATCGCAGCAGAAGGTATCGTTAAAACAGTTGTAAAAGATGACAAAGTAGCAGCAATCGTAGAAGTTAACTCTGAAACAGACTTCGTAGCTAAGAACGCAGACTTCCAGGCTTATGTAGCAGAAGTTGCAGAGCAGGCAGTTGCTTCTGACGCAGCAGATATGGATGCATTTATGGCAGAGGCTTGGGCTGCAGATACAAGCAAAACAGTAAAAGATGCTCTTGTAGAGAAAATCGCAGTTATCGGAGAAAACTTGAATATCAGAAGATTTGAAAAAGTTGTTGCTGAAGGATGTGTTGTATCTTATATCCATGGTGGCGGACGTATCGGAGTTCTTATTGAGGCAGATACAGATGTTGTCAATGATGATATCAAGGCTTGCTTGAAGAACGTAGCTATGCAGGTAGCAGCTATGTCTCCAAAATATGTATCTCGTGAAGAAGTAGATCCTTCCTTCCTTGAGCATGAGAAAGAAATCCTTCTTGCTCAGGCTAAGATGGAAAACCCAGAGAAGCCAGATAACATCATTGAGAAGATGATTATCGGACGTCTTAACAAAGAGATGAAAGAAATCTGCTTGCTTGATCAGGTATATGTACAGGATTCTGACTACACAGTTGGAAAATATGTAGAAAAAGTAGCAAAAGAGAACGGCGCTAACGTAACAGTTAAGAAATTCGTTCGTTTCGAGACAGGTGAAGGTCTTGAGAAGAAGAATGAAGATTTCGCTGCAGAAGTTGCTGCTCAGATGAACGCATAAAGCGTAGTTTGCTGAGTTATTTTGAATGAAAAAACCCTTGTGGATGGTGTGGAAATGCCATTTGCAAGGGTTTTATTATACAGTGTGTATAAAAGTTATAATGGATATTGTCTATAGAATGTGGTAAAATAAATAAAAATAGAAATCGGGAGTTGATTTTATGCTAGTCAGTACAGATAAGAAATGGGATTATGCATTAGGTATGATTAAAGTAGATGGACTAGAACCATCTCCAGAATTTAAAAAATTAATTGAGAAAGAAAATCGTGGAGAGATGACCACGGAGGATATGCGTAAGGTTTTAGACAAAAAATATAAGATGAAAGAATAGAGAAAAGTATTATGAATGATCCATACTTATATCCACATACAGATATTCTGAAGAATCTTGCTGATATACGGGACAGAGAAAGGTTGTCGTGTATGGAGGCAGAATATACGAGTATACGGCTTGCGGAACTTGTAATAGGAGAATCCGCCAGCCGTTTTGATTTTGCATCACTTTGCGATATGCATTATTATATTTTTCAAGATATTTACGAATGGGCGGGAAAAATTAGGATTATAAATATTGAAAAAACAGAGCCGGCATTGGGGGGGGATTTCAATAGAGTATTCTGATTGTTTTGATATTGAAAAGGACGCCACATTTGTCTTAAATAAAATGAATCAATATACTTGGGAGAAAGCAACGCTTGAAGAAGTGGCAAAAATGTTTTCCCAATATTTAGCTGAACTTTGGAAAGTGCGTCCGTATCGAGAGGGCAACACGCGCACGGTAATTACATTTTGTAGCCAGTTTATAGAGAGTAAAGGATTTTATATAGATAGTGATTTATTTAAAGACAATGCACAATACATGAGAACTGCTTTGGTTGCGGCAAGTGCGTTGGTTTCAGATTTAGGGGATAAACGAAAGCCGGAGTATTTAGAGAGGATAGTTTTGGATGCTTTGGAAAGAGGTCAGGAAATGAAACAAAGAGTCTCTGATATTATAAGAGGAGCGGGGTATAGAGTGACAGAAAGACGAATTCGTAGGATCATTTATTGGAACCGTTTAGAGCGATATGAGCATGGGGAGCGGGAGGTTAAATTATATTTATTACAAAATGAGGTAAATAAATGACTTATATAAAAAATCAAATCTTGCAGAATAATGCGATCGAAGCATGGGCAATGGCTATTAGATATTGTGCTTATATTTTAGAGGGAAAGGCAACTCTGGAATATCGTAAACACTTTGTATCTGTGCTTCACAATTCCGTGGAATTATTTATAAAACAGTTAATGTTAAATAATACAGATTATCGTGTAACACAATTGAAAAAAGGATGTAGCCCAGATGGACAGCCAGCAGCTGTTTGATTTTACATATAGGAATGCAGTAAAAAATACGGTTTTTGTGCGAAATCTCAAAGAACAGTTAGAGGGTGAAATTTTTCCTGCGAACGACGATTCGGCATTTAACATTTCTGATAGCATTACCTGTGTGCTTAATGAGTATCAGGGAAATATGTTTGATGATTTATGGATTTTTGAGATGATGCTTGAATATAATATATTGACCTATCATGATGATGCAGAGGAATATGAAATAGAGGGGCAATATGGTATGGAAAAGGGATGTAACGTATATCGGCAGTATTATATAAATATTTGATTTCAGAAGGGAAATTCAAAATGCCAGAATTATATATTATTGGAAATGGATTTGATAAAGAACATGGATTAAAGACTTCTTATTGGAATTTTAGAGAGTACCTTGAAAAGTATGAGGAAGATTTTTTGTTTCAAATGGAAAGGATGTATGATTTTGCTCCTTTTGAAAGAAAAGATAACAGAAACAGAAAAATAAGCAACAGCAAAAATGGAGGGATGATGCGCTATATAAGTATTTGAGGAATTTGCTTGTTGTTTAAAATAGAAAGGGAACTCTGGTAATTGGTCTGATAGGAGGCATTATAGGTGCTGTTATAAATATTTTCTTTCTCTTGTTTGCACCAAATTTAGAAATAGAGGTATATGTTGCCACGGGTACTACATGGATTGCAATAGGTATTCTTATTTCCTTGTGCAATTTCAAAATGAATAGCATTTTAAAAGGTATAATTGTTTCTTTTCTGGTATCGGCTTCTTCATTAGTATATACATTGACATCATCAATAAGTGGTGCTATATGGACAATGATAAATACTTTAGTTGTCGGTGCAATTATTGGTTATGTTGTTGAAAAAATTATTTCAAAGACATCAAATTAGAATTTGAATAACACAATTTTATAGCCTCTTAGCAGAGGTTATAGTCTATCAATAAAATCCTCCAAAAGCCTTGAAAATAAAGGATTTATCGCAATGTGTTCGCCTTATCCCTTTATATGATTTCACACAAGTTTACTCTCTCCCTGACTGCTTATAAGGGCAAAATCAAGGGAAAGAAAATCCCATAACAAGATATAACAGAGTGTGGCAATCGGAGAACTGTGACATATGTGCGAATATATTATAGTGGAGGATTTTTTAATGAACAAGTATATTTATGATGAAAGCAATGGTCTTTGGTATGAACTGCAAAGAGATTATTATATCCCTTGCCTGACCTTACCAGCCGAAAAAGAAAACAAACCTATCGGTTTATGGGGGCAGCGACACAAACGATATTTACAGGAACATAAGAGGGCGTTTTACGCCACGCTACTCACAAGTGGCAAGTTGAATGCTTATCTTGCGGATGTCGATAAACAGGCGGAGGAACGCTTTGAAAGGATTGTAGAACAGATGAAGCAGGCACAGGGTATCACGGAACGCCTAAAGGCGAAAAATGCCTTAGAATGGGTTGGACAGATGAATAACATTCGGGCTTGTGCTATGGAGATTGTGGAGAGGGAAATTATATTCGCATAAGTAGACAAGGCGGCAGGGAGTAAATTCTCTGTCGCTTATTTTTACTATATTTTCGTTACGAAACTTGACAAAATCTCTCCTTTTATTATAATTTATGTTATATAACAATAATTATAAAATGGCAGAGAGGTGAAAAATATGCCACCAAAGGTGAAAATTACAAAAGAGATGATTATAGATGCAGCATTTGAGATAGCACGAAGTGAGGGAGCAGAAAATATCAATGCACGAACTGTATCAAAAAAATTAGGCTGTTCCACTCAACCTGTTATGTATCATTTTAAAACAATAGAGGAATTGAAAAAAACTGTATATGTTAAGGCAGATGAGTATCATTCCGAATATATAACTAATATTCAGAGTGAAAATCCGATGAAAGATATTGGACTGAATTATATACGCTTTGCTGAAACAGAAAAAAATTTGTTTCGGTTTCTATTTCAAACAAATGAGTTTATAGGAAAAAATATTTCTGAGTTGATAAATTCTGAAGAATTACAGCCTATTATAGCTATACTGAGTAAAGAAGTAGAGGTCAATACAGAACAGGCGAAAACCATTTTCCGTTCATTATTCCTGATTGCACACGGATATGCAAGTATGTTTGCAAATAACGAAATGACCTATGACGAACAGACGATTATATCTGATTTAGACTTGGTATTTGACGGAACAGTTTATTCATTGAAAGGAGGATTATAATGTATCGTTTATATAAGAAAAATGAATTAAATTTCTCATTGGTTTGGATTATTTCCTATGTTGTTTTGTTTAGTGTTGCTGACAGCTTTTCTGCTTCGCTTGGCACTGAAAAAATAATTGCTGCACCCGTTGCTATAGTTTTTACATTGCTTCTTTTAGTTTTTGTGAGTAAACACAACTTAAAAGAAAAATACGGTCTGTGTTCTTTTAATGGAAGCCTTAGAAATTTCTTATATTTTACTCCGCTACTTCTAATTATGAGTATTAACCTATGGAATGGCGTTACGATGAAGCTGTCTGTTTTAGAAACTGTGTTATATATTTTAAGTATGCTCTGCGTTGGATTCATTGAAGAAATTATTTTTCGTGGATTTCTGTTCAAAGCATTATACAATGACAATGTAAAGTTGGCGATTGTTATCTCAAGTGTTACTTTTGGAATTGGACATATTGTAAACTTACTGAACGGAAAAGATTTAATACCTACACTCTTACAAGTTTGTTATGCAATCGCAATAGGTTTTCTTTTTACAATTATTTTTTACAAAGGAAAGAGCCTTTTACCGTGTATTATTGCACATAGTTTTGTAAATTCTTCGAGCGTTTTTGCTGTTGAAAATTCTTCAATGAAGTTTCATATTATTTCAAGTGCAGTATTATGTATTATTAGCTTAAGTTACGCACTGTGGATATTGAAAAAAACAAAACAATTTGATGAATATGAAAATAATGATAGGCGGTGATGATATTATATGCCAACTATTATTTCAGAATGGATATATTGCCCTGTATGCGGCAATAAAACCCGTACTATGATACGGGAAGATACGGAATTAAAAAACTTTCCTCTCTACTGTCCGAAATGTAAGCAGGAAACAATCATCAATGTTCAGGATATGAAAATTACACTTGCAGACAGTAAATAATTATGTATACCGCCGCTATGGATAACACCATACACGGCGGTTTTTCAATGCCTATCGGCTATCTCTGTCAAAGGATTTCTTACGCTGTTTTTGCGGTGGTTTCTGCTTGTTGCGTTCCTGTATCTCACGCAGATGTTTTAACACGCTCTGCTTTTCGGGCGGTCTGTACTGTGCCTTAGCGGTGGCTGTCGGTTTCCTGCTGACTTGACGTTCCCATTCGGCAAGGTCACGGTTATATTGTTCTACAACACTTTCCATTTCTCGGAAAGTACGCATAAACGCCTGCACATCGGGATAACCGTCCTCTTTCAGAATATCGGGCAGCTTATCCAGCTTAACGGAGATTTTCTTTTCCGTCTGCTGTATCTGCTCGGTAATCGTTTTACGCTCTTTGCCCTTGAAAATCCCTTTTGTATCGGCAAGCTACGCTCTCAGTTTTGGAAGAATATCGTCTTGTAAATGACGGATTTCCTTTGCCCCCTCATGCGCTTTTATCATCAGGCTTCGCATATGACGGAACTCTGCCATATCAATATCAAGTGTAGGTTTGGGCGGCATATCCTTTTCCCTGATAAGGCTTTGCAGAAAATCTTTTGCCTTTGCCACAATCCCACGGAACAGATTAGGTAACCAGCCTTTGCTCATGATTGACTGACTTGCTTTTTCGTGTATCTCGGTCTGCTTGACCTCTAAAATCTTTGCTTCGGAAATACCCGATAACAACGCCATATCCGCTGTCCTGTTCCATTCCTGCCTTGCGGTGTTATCCGCTTCAATCTCGGCGGCTTTGGGATTGTTCTTGCCGATTTTCTTGGTGGGAAGATAAACGCTGTTCTTATCAAATACCTTTAACTGCTGTTCGGGATCAGAAATATGCCGATTGATAAGGTCGGTGTAAATCTCTTTTACCTCCCGAAGAAAAGGCTCACTTTTGAATTTATCATCTTTCACGGTAAAGAGGTGGCTTTCGTAAACCTCGCCCTTTTTTATGACGGTGCAGCCTTTTCGTATCTGGCCGTCCTCCCCTGTGATTTCTTTCTTGGTGCGTACCCTTTTGCCTGTTTCATCATAGAACACGCTGCGTGTGGCTATCTTGATGTCAGGTTCAGGAAGCCGTTTTCTTTCGCTGAAGATAAGGTGGATATGATAGTTTGTTTTGCGTTTGTTGTGGTGGAGGGCTGACACGCACTCCACACCATACCGCCTGTGGAACTCCTCCGTAAAATCTTCAAGGACTTCCTGTGGCTCATATCTTGTATATATTTCGGGCAGGGCGATAATCAATTCCCTTGCTTCAATACATTTGCCCTCTGTTCCGCTTCGTTTAAATTCCTGCTGGCTTTCCCTTGCAAGGTTACTCCAAAATTCATTGTCGGCGGTGCGATAGGTGGCATAGAGATTTTCTTGCCTTGCGTGGCTTGTGATATAGGATATTCTTCCCTTGACATTGGGTAGCTTCGACATCTGTATAAATGAGTGTCTTGCCATATACTCCTTCCTCCCGTGACGGGCATACTCTTTTTGCAACCGATAAATCGGTTGCCGCTGTTTCGGCGGCGTAAGCAGACGGACAGCGAAGAAAACAGTGTGCTGTTTTCTTCTGTATCATAGCGGCGGTGCATTGTCCGAAGCTGTGATACAGTGCCCCCTGCAAGGGCGAAATACCCAGAGTACAAATCGAAGATTTGTGCGAGGGGTATATTTCGCTTTCAAACGCCGAGGGCTTGGAGAACAGTTATTCTACTTTGCGGATATCGTTTTCATTGAGCAGGTTTCTTCCCTGATTGACACTCATAAATCGCTCTAAAGTATCCCTGCGGATAATCGCTTTTCTGCCGACCTTGAGGACGGGAAGTTTGCCCCAGTCTACCAACTTACGCATTGTATTTCTTCCGATACCCGTACATTCTGCTGCTTCTTCTATGGTTAACCCCATTTTGATGTTGCTCATTTTATCACCCCCCCCTTTTTTTTTTCAAAATATGCATTTTGCAACTATGTATCTGTAATTATACTTATTTTGCTATCTCTTGCCAACTTGTTTTGCAACTTATTAAGAAATGTTTTTGTCTATTATTAAATTTATGGTTGCAAAATAGGTTTTGCTATGTTATACTATCAGCAATAGGAGGTGAAAACCTTGAAAAAAGAAATTACATTCAACGCAAAACAGGTCGGTGAGCGGGTAAAAGAACGCCGAACAGAATTAAACTTAACAATGCCTGAACTTGGCAAGCGTGTCGGAGTAAACAAATCTACCATTCAAAGATATGAAGCGGACGGTGTAGACCCGAAGCGTACAATGATTATCAAAGGGCTGGCAGAAGCACTCCTGACCACTCCCGAATGGCTGACAGGACTTTCCGAAGATAAGGAATACGACAGCCGCACTTTATATGCAAGGGATATGGAGGAACATATCAAAAAATATCTTGATACGGTTTCTTCTGTGGTAAAGGGAGAACCGCACCAACAGCTGCTCACGACATTCCTCGGAAAGATGATTGACCTCTATACGGTTATGGCTTATCACTTTGCAGACGCAACGGCTGAAGTTGACCGTGTAGCGGAGGACGAAGGCTTAAAGCAGTCCTTACGCCGCTATGCGCTTGAGTCAGGGGCAATTATGGAAAGAGTTTACCGTAAAGAAATGGAACTTCCTATCGAGGATATGAAGCAGTTTTTAGATGGGATTTTACATATCTACGATGAGGGACGCACCGCTGTAAAGATGGGCGACCTGTTCGGGATAGTGACAGCAGCTGAAGAAAGGGTTGCTGAAAAAGAAAAATTCCGTGGCTCTTTGACAAGTGAAAACGATGACTGACACTCATCGGCATAAGTAACCTTATTACTTTACGCACACCATATGTCACAGTCCCGATTGCCACGGATAGAAAGGGGAAATTTATCTATGGCAAAAGGTTCTGTAAGAAAAAAAGGTAAAAAGTGGTACGCACGCTTCTACATCGAAGATGAAAGCGGCAGAAAAGTACAGAAAGAGTTTGTGGGAACAGAAAGCAAGTCTGAAACAGAAGCCCTGCTCAGAAAAGCAATCGCTGACTATGAGGAAAAGAAATTCGTTGCGAAGTCTGAAAACATCACGGTTGGTATGCTGCTCGATCTGTGGGTGGAGGAAGAACTGAAACCCGGCAATTGTTTACAGTCTGCCGAGGTCGGAAGAAGTCCCAGAGGGATACAAGGAATTATCCTTTGTCTGCCTTAGACCTGACGGGGCATTTGAAGCACCGAGTACGGTGGGGATTATGTGCAGGACAGCAAGAAAAAAGTTGGAGGGATTGGAGGATTTCCACTTCCATATGCTCAGACACACCTATACAAGCAATCTGCTTTCAAACGGTGCAGCACCTAAAGATGTGCAGGAACTACTCGGACACGCTGATGTTAGTACCACAATGAACATTTATGCTCACGCTACAAGGGAAGCGAAGCGTACTTCCGCAAGACTACTGGATAAGGTAATCGGCGGAGCATAAAAAATTTCCCTTGTTTCGGCTCATAAGGGCAAAAACAAGGGAAAATACATAAGGTTTGAATATTTAATAGGCGATATGCCTTGAAAACACAGGGTTTACAGAGGATTGAATAGATAAATAAGAATTTGGAGCAAACGTATGGACTATATAATACGAGAAATGAGAAGTGAAGAATATATATTATTAAGTGATTTTTGTACGAAGCGATTTATATTCCAGAAGGAATTGAACCGCCACCTAAATCAGTAATAGAATGTCTAGAATTACAAGAATATATCGTTGAGTTTGGAGAAAACACGACAATGGGCGGTCTGGAGAGCGATTGAAAAGATGGAGAACGTACAGAACATCTACCAGAAGAGCACAGGGCAGAAAAGGGGATAAACCAGTCTTACATTAAAAGGAAATATCGGATAAGTGCAAGATGAAGTACGGTTATGCAGCAATGCAAAAAATGAATATAGTCGTTTTACATATGAATTGAGTGAACCTGCTGATAAATAAAGCATTTTTGATAGATCCATATTTGTTCTTTATTTCACTGAAAAGATAGAAATACATCCTGCTATTTCTCAGCTTTTATAGTGTATATTTTTATATTACTCCATTATACTTGAGATATAAAAATGGGAAAAGAAATCAAGGAAAGGGAGGATGACTATGACTGTATCAGAAAGGATGCAATTGGTTCGAATGATTGAAAAGATTAATGAAAATAAAGAATTTAGTAAAAAGCTGGGTATTACAAATATATCTGTTTTTAAAAATTCAAGTTCTAAAAAATGAATAGAAGAATGAGAGAACTAAGAGAGGAAAAAGATAATGTTCACATTCATATTTTTTGTTTTGATGATTATGGTTTTTGGAAAGTTATTAAAATTATCGGTGAAAGCAGCATGGGGGATAACACATGTAGTACTTACATTGGTGATTCTTCCAATAGTGTTAGTTTTGTTGGTGATAGGGGGCTTGATCTATATTGCCCTGCCGATTTTAGTCATTGTTGGTGTGATTGCTTTGATTAAAGGAATTTAATATTTGAAGCATAAGAAGTCTTGGTAGTTCAAAAGCTACCAGGGCTTTTTGGAATTTGGGGCTAGATGGAAAAGGCAGATACCCTTTAAATTTTGGGGAAAAGTAATGTTAAAGAATAGGAAGTATGTTAAAATATAACAGAAAACGATTTGTTAGAGAATCATCCTGAATTATTCTGAAATAAAAAGTATTATGGACCAGTTGTTGGATTTTTGTTGAGGAGGTGTTTGTTTTGGCTGGTGGAGAAGTTGCAAAAGAATTAAAGCGTATGGTGGGAACGGATGAAACGGTTTTGTATGAGGGGAAACCGGATAAAAGGTGTTTTATTTTTGAAAGTATTTTGAATCCATTATTACCGATTGCAATTGTATGGGCGGTATTTGATGTAGGATTTTTTGGCGTGGCGATGGGGCATATGCAGTTTATCATGATTCCGTTTTTATTATTTCATATGATGCCGGTATGGATTTACTTGGCAGGGGTGATTTTCTCATTTAGAAAATATAAAAATACATATTATATAGTCACAGACCATGCGGTGTATATTTCGAGCGGGATTTTTACGATGAATCTGGAGATGAAAACTTTTGCGGAATTGTCACGTGTAAATCTGCATAGAGGTATTTTTGATCAAATGTTTCATGTAGGCGATGTTCAAATCACAACAAATCAATTTACAAGAAACAATATGCCCGCCATACTGGGGATTAATAGCATTTCAGATTATGCGGAAGTGTATCATCTGGTAAAGAAACTTCAAAAGGATATTTATTCAGATATGATGTATCCAAATGACTTTAGACCGGAAGAAAATCATGGGTATAAAACAAAATATCGGGGATGAAATGAAGATTTTTTGAAAATGACAACGAGAGTATCCATTGAAAAACAACGTAGTATACAATTACTTTACTTTATGTTACACTCAATATATAAGAGTTTCTGAGGGCGTTTTTAGAAGGGCAAATCATTATGTATAGCAAAAGTAAAAAGGATAAGATTTTAATTGTTGATGATTCGAAGATGAATCGTATGATTTTGGCAGACAGATTCGTGTAGAAAGTAAATTAAATAAAGGAACAACGTTTGAAGTAGAGTTGGAGTTTGAACAGGTACAGCGTTCAGAAGAGGAGGAATCCAGAGACTGTCCTCAAAATGTTAAGGAGGATTTGACAGGGTATCATTTCCTTTTGGTGGAGGATAAAGAGATCAATTCTGAAATACTTGGTGAACTTTTGCAGATGCGAGGTGTGACTTTTGTAGTAAAAAAAGATGGGCAGCAGGCTGTAGATGAATTTAAGCAGGCAAAACCGGTTGATATGCAGCTCTTATACAGTACCATTTCTACCCTGCTTCAAAAGCGGAAAGAGGAGCATTATGAACATTTATGACATAGCAAAAGAAGCAGGAGTTTCCATATCAACCGTATCCAGAGTGTTGAACCATAAAGATAGAGTAAATCCGGAGACAAAGAGGCGTGTGGAGGAAATTCTGGAGAAATATGATTATAAACCAAGTGCAATTGCGCGTGGGATGGTAAGCAAGTCTATGAAGACTGTTTCGATTTTAACTGTAGATATCCGGGTGCCGCATTACTCAAGAACGGCGTATACGATAGAACGGGAATTCAGCAGGCGTGGATATGAAGTGACTTTGTGCAATACAGGCGGAGAAGTAGAAGAAACAGAAAAGTATCTGCGGACGGTTCTGGAAAAAAAGGTGGACGGAATTGTTCTGGTAGGTTCGGTATTCAATACAATTTGTAAAAAGCCGGAGATCAGCAGTCTGCTCAAGAAAGTTCCGGTTGTTTTGGCAAATGGAAAGCTGGAACTGCCAAATTCGTATTCCGTATTGGTGGATGATCGATATGGAGTTGCGCTTGCAGTGGAGCATTTGATTCAGAAAGGACATCAGGAGCTTTATTATTTAAAAGATATGAATACGGTCAGTGCACAGTTAAAATGTGAGGGATTTCTCAGTGAAATGGAAAAGCATGGGATTCAGGATGCGGAGAAACGTGTACTGGAAACGGAATTGAGCATTGAAGGCGGAATGCGGGCAGTGGAAAAGCTTTTGGCTGAAAAGCGTGAGATTACCGGTATTGTATGCGGAGAAGATATGACAGCCGCAGGAGCGGTAAAAGCTTTGCTGCGTCATGGATTCAGAGTGCCGGAGGATGTGGCTGTGACCGGGTATAATAATTCAGAATATGCCAGAATATGCGAACCTCAGTTGACAACGGTAGATAACAAACCGGAGTTGGTAGCGATGATGAGTGTACAGCTTTTGACCAGCTTGATTGAGAAGGCGGATGCGTATTCTTCTTGTACGATACAGCCGGAATTGGTGATCGGGCAGACGAGCTGAACGAATAAAATAATAGAAAAGAGAGGATTTTTGTCAAAGGGATAAAAATCCTCTCTTTTTTAAAATGATAAAAAATAAAAACGCTTTCATACTTTTTTGACAAAGAAACGGTGAATATTGCACGAAAATAAATACATAAAATTATCTAAAATGACGAAATAAAAGCGCTTTTACTCCGTAATGTTGACAAATATGAAAAAGTGAATATAATGAAAATTAAAGAAAGCGCTTTTACAAACTTTCAAAAATTTTCATTTGTCAGAATCGAAAGGAGTTTATCATGAGAGTTCAGTATGATGTTATGGTACAGGAGTTTACGAGAGTATTGGAGAAGAAGGGATTTGTTCATGAAGATGCGGAGAATGCAGCAGTTATTTTTGCCCAGAACAGTCTGGCAGGCGTATTTTCACATGGATTGAATCGTTTCCCTCGTGTAGTCAGCTATTTGGAAAAGGGAGAGATTGATACAACCGCGAGAGCAACGTGTGAGATGCAGATGGGAGCAATCGAGCGTTGGGACGGACATCGTGGATTTGGACCGCTGAATGCAAAACGGGCAATGGATCGGGCTTGCGAACTGGCCAAAGAATATGGAGTTGGCTGTGTGGCTTTGGGAAATAATAACCACTGGATGCGCGGCGGTACATATGGATGGCTGGCAGCGGATAACGGCTGCATCGGGATCTGCTGGTCCAATACAATGCCGAATATGCCGGCATGGGGCGGATTGAATCGAAAGATTGGTAACAATCCACTGATTATAGCAGTGCCGCGTTCAAATGGTGAACATGCGATGATTGATTGTGCTGTTTCTCAATTTTCATATGGTAAGATTGAAGATTGTAAATTAAGAGGTGTACAGCTTCCGGTTCCGGGAGGATATGACACAAAAGGACAGCTTACAACAGATCCGGCAGAGATTGAGAAAACATGGCGGGTACTTCCGATGGGATACTGGAAGGGAAGTGGACTTTCTATTGTACTGGATCTGATCGCTACAGTTTTGACAAATGGAAATTCTGTACAGAAAATCGGAACATTCGGAGATGAGATCGGACTGACCCAGATTATGATCGCAATCGATCCGACAAAGTTTAATACGGTAGAAGAAACCGATGCCATCGTAGATGAAATTCTGGCAGATGTAAAATCTTCTGAGCCGATCACAGAAGGTGGAGAAGTATTCTATCCGGGTGAATTAGAGTTAAAGAGTATCAAAGAGAATAAAGAACAGGGAATCCCGGTAATCGAGGAAGTATGGGAATCTGTTTTAAATATGTAAGTTAAATCTGATGGAAACAGAGAGACAGGAGGAAATATCATGGAATATATTATAGGAATTCTATTGCTTATCTCATTTGCCGGACTTGCAATCTATGCTGTTCGCGGCGGAAATCTGATGATGGGCATGTTGATCATGGGGATTGTCTGGACAGTACTTCCATTGATCGGAAATACATTTGCAACCAATCCGGAATTTATTGCCGCATATCCGGGCGTTACGGATATCAGCGTTGTGGACGCGATTACGAAAGTTTTCCAGTCCGGTCCGGAAGGCTGGGGAAGCGTTTTGGTCAATGTTGTATTTGGTGCTTGGTTCGGTCGAGTTTTATTGCAGACGGGGATTGCGGATGCATTGATCCGGAAAGCAGTAGAGCTTGGTGGAGATAAACCGGTAATCATCTGTGTTTTGTTGTCTACTGTAACAACTGCAATCTTTTCTACATTGTTTGGAGCCGGAGCTGTCGTTGCGATCGGTGTGATTATTCTGCCGATTCTGATGAGTATCGGAATTCCAAAGACCTTGGCGATTGGTTCTTTTATGATGAGCGTTGGTGCAGGCATGTACTTGAACCCGGTGCTGACCGGACAGTTTCTGGCATTCTTCCTTGGAGAAGACGGAAAACAGCTGATCACTTATGACGATCCGGCTCGTCTTCGCTGGGCTGGAATCGGAGTTGCAGTGCAGCTGCTTATGGTAATTGTTATGTGTATTGTATCTTTGAGAAAGAAAAAAACAGTACATGCATGGAGCGCTTCCGCAGCGAGAAAAGCACGACCGGGATATGTACCGACAATTGCACTGATTGCACCGATTCTTCCGGTTGTACTTCTGGTGGTGTTTAATGTACCGATTATTCTGGGATTTACCATTGGTAGTTTTTATGCACTCTTTGTCTGTGGAAAACTGAAGTCTTTCCGCGGCGCATGCAGAGTGTTGAACAAGGATTTTTATGATGGTGTTGTAGATACAGCTCCGCTTGTAGGATTTCTTTTGATGATTCCGATGTTCAACAAGGCGGCAGAGTTATGTGTTCCGTATTTTAATGCATTGCTTGGAAATATCATTCCAAACAATACATTGGTAATCAGTATTGCATTTGCTTTGCTGGCGCCTCTGGGACTGTTCCGAGGCCCGCTGACCTTGTTTGGATGTGGAGCCGCAACCTTGGGAATTTTAAAAGGAATCGGATTTTCCACTCCGTATTTATTTGCATTGATGGTAATTCCGTCAATTACAATGAATGTTTCTATCTGTATGACACAGAGCTGGATTGCATGGGGTGTAAGTTATGCAAAGGTATCTACCAGAGAACATCTGAAAAAGACACTGCCGGTTGCATGGGGCGTATGTATCATCATGCAGGCAATCACTTACATAATGTTCGGTTAAGGAGGAATTTCAAATGAGTGATAGAAAAGTACGTATGGGAATTGACGTTGGCGGAACACATACGAAAGCAGTAGCCATTGACAATGCCACACATGAAATTATCGGAAAATCTTCCGTAAAAACAACACATGATGATAAGGCAGGCGTTGCAGCAGGAGTTGTTCAGGCCTTTCAGAACTGTTTAAAAGAAAATAATATAGATCCAAAAGATGTCATTTTCGTTGCACATTCAACAACACAGGCAACCAACGCATTGATTGAAGGCGACGTTGCCAATGTTGGTGTAGTAGGTGTGGGACCAAAGGGCGTAGGCGGATGGATTGCAAAAGCACAGACAAATATGAAGGATATCAATTTGGGCTCCGGACGCTTTATTCGTCTGAAAAACCGATTTATCTGTGATGAAAATCTGTCGGATCAGTTGGTGACAGATACGATCAAATCTCTGGTGAGTGAGGGTGCACAGGTAATTGTTGCCAGTGAATCTTATGGTGTGGATGATATGGAAAATGAAACCGGTATCTGTAAGATTGCGAAAGATATGGGGCTGGAGGCAACTGCAGCCAGTGAAATCACAAAGCTGTATGGATTGACAAGACGAACACGTACGGCTGCGATCAACGCGTCGATTTTACCGAAGATGTTGAATACAGCAAATTCTACAGAGCAGAGTGTTAAGAGTGCAGGAGTAGAAGTGCCGCTTATGATCATGCGTGGTGACGGCGGAGTTATGGAAATCAGTGAGATGAAGAAACGTCCGGTTTTGACGATGTTATCCGGTCCTGCAGCTTCTGTTATGGGAAGTTTGATGTATCTGCGTGCATCCAATGGCGTTTATTTTGAAGTGGGTGGAACTACGACAAATATCGGTGTTATCAAAGACGGACGTCCTGCCATTGACTATTCAAATGTAGGCGGTCACCGTACTTATATCAGCAGTCTGGACGTACGGGTTCTGGGTGTTGCAGGAGGAAGTATGGTGCGTGCAGATAAGAGCGGAGTGAAAGATGTAGGACCGCGTTCCGCACATATCGCAGGTATGGATTATGCAGTATTTACTCCGGAAGAGGAAATCGTAGAGCCGAAGGTTGTCTTCTTTAGTCCAAAAGAAGGAGATCCTGCCGACTATGTAGCAATTGAGCTGAAAAACGGAAAACGGATTACAATTACCAATACATGTGCAGCCAATGTATTAGGATTGATCAAACCGGAATATTTTGCATACGGAAATGCAAATGCAGCGCGTAAGGCAATGCAGCCTTTGGCTGATTATATGGGAAAAACGGTTGAGGAAGTAGCGACACAGATTTTGACAAGAGCGTATGAAAAAATTGAACCGATCATCATGGAGCTGGCAGAGAAATACCGTCTGGAAAAAGATCAGATCAGTTTGGTCGGTGTTGGCGGAGGAGCTGCGGCGCTGATTGGATTCTGTTCGGATAAGATGGGACTTCGCTATTCAATCCCGGATAATGCCGAAGTAATTTCTTCAATTGGTGTGGCATTGGCGATGGTACGTGATGTGGTAGAACGAGTAGTTCCCAATCCGACACCGGAGGATATCCGTTCCATCAAAGCGGAGGCAATTGATAAAGCAGTGGAAAGTGGAGCAGCGGCAGACAGCGTAGATGTACATATTGAAATCGATCCGCAGACTTCCAAATTGACAGCCATTGCATTGGGATCGACAGAGGTGAAGACAACGGATCTGCTGAAGGAGTGTACAGCAGAGGAGGCTCGTCAGTTGGCGGCAGAAGATTTGAAAGAAGAACCGTCAGCGATTACAGAAGAGTGTGCGACAAAGAATTTCTATGTATTTGGTACAGACAGAAAAGGAAAACATCCGGTGCGTATTCTGGATAAGAAAGGCTTTATCAAAGTACAGAGAAACGATGGAAAGGCAATTCTTACCAAGGCAGGAAGTTATCGAAACGTAGTATCTCAGATGTGGGAAGAACTGGCAATCTATCAGCAGGATGCTATTTTAAGACCGGATTATTACATCTGTGCCGGAGCACGTGTGATGGATTTCTCGGGATCCGTTGATCTGGACAAGATTATGATGCTGATGGAAGTGGAAATGCAGATGATCAATCCGGCAGATGAAGTGATTATTGTAGGAGCAAAAAACAGCCTGTAATTATAGAAAGCAGGATAGAAGGGAGTGCTGTTTATGGAAAAGAAGAAAAGAAATCGTTTACTGGATGCCTTATCCGGACATGGCACTCCCGATGTACGACCGAAATATCGGGAAGTGCCGTTGGAGGAGATGGTACAGACTTTAGAGCAGGTGCCGGAAGAAGTATGGGGGAGATATGCATTTGCCAGAGAACCTCTGGAAGGAAAATTTACAGAGGAGCAAAAGAGCGAATATATCAGAAAGGCAAATGCATGCGGATGTCAGTGGGCAGAGCGTATTGCAAATGTATATTGTACGAGAGATCCTCATCTTTTGGCAAGGCAGATGGGATTGCACATAAAAACGCCGAATGTACCGACAGGAGGCGGTGTGGTTTTATTTGCACAGTATGTGCAGCCGGATGAAATTACGATTTTTATGGATTGTGTGGAAAAAGCTGCACAGTTACAGAAAAAATGTGGGTGTGCACTTTTGGAAAAAGAGACACTGACAAAGATTCTGCTGGCTCATGAGCTGTTTCATGCCGTAGAGGAACTTCACGAAAAGGAAATTTATACCCGTACGGAGAAGGTGGAACTTTGGAGAAAACCGTTTTCAAATCGTTCTGCAATCGTATGTTTGTCCGAGATTGCGGCAATGGCATTTGCTGCTGAGCTGCTGGGACTGACAGTATCTCCGTATATGCTGGATGTACTTCTGGTGTATGTATATGATCAGAATACAGCCTGGGGATTATATGATGAAATACAAAATATAACAGCAAGGAGAGTTGGAGATGCTGACGACAAAGATTCAATTAGCGGAAAAATATGATTATCTCAGCGAGAAGTTCAAAAAAGCATTTGCTTTTTTGCGCGAGACGGATTTGGCTGCACTTCCATTGGGGAATATTCCCATTGATGGAGAAGAGGTTTTTGCAAATGTACAGAGTTATCAAACGATGACTCCCGAAGAATGTCCGTTTGAAAGTCATCGAGCTTATTTTGATGTACAGTATGTGGCAGAAGGAGAAGAGTGTTTTGGATATGAGGAAGTGGAACTTCTGACGCCTTCTATGGAATATGATGAAGAACGAGATTTGATCTTTTATGAAGAACCACAGGAGGCCGGCTGTGTCGTATTGAAAGCCGGAGATTTTGCAATCGTACCGCCGGAAGATGGACATGCACCGCGACGAATGACAAAGAACGGAGCTTGTCAGGTTAAAAAAATTGTGGTAAAGGTAAGAGTATAAAAAAATATGTGAAAAAAGTGACCGCATCTGTTGTGCGGTCATTTTTGTAGGAAAAATGGATTGAGTTATAAGAAAGAGTGGACAAAGCCTTGTAAAAAAACTGGAAAGAAATAAGAAATCTGTTATAATAGGGAACATATAATTAGAAGTAGAGAAAAAAGGAAGTGAGGTTTATACTATGAAAAAACTATGGAAGAGTCTGCCATTTCGACTATTGCTTGGTGTGGTTGTGGGTATTTTGGCAGGACTGGTGGCTAATACAGCAGTTATGAATGTTGTAGTTACATTTAAGTATGTACTTGGACAATTGATCAATTTCTGTGTGCCGCTGATTATTATTGGATTTATAGCACCGTCTATTACGAAATTGGGAAATAATGCATCCAGGATTCTGGGAGTGGCAGTCAGCATCGCCTATTTGTCCTCGATTGCGGCTGCTCTTGGTTCTATGGCAGCCGGTTATGGGCTGATTCCGCATCTGTCCATTGTTACAGAGGTAGAAGGCCTGAAAAAACTGCCGGACGTAGTATTCCAACTGGATATTCCTCAGATCATGTCTGTGATGAGTGCGCTTGTTTTTTCTGTACTGGTCGGACTGGCGGCAACTTGGACGAAGGCGCATACGATTACAAATATACTGGATGAGTTTCAAGATATCGTACTGGAGATTGTGAAACGCGTGGTGATTCCGGTGCTTCCTGTATTTATAGCATTGACATTCTGCGGACTTTCTTATGAGGGAACCATTACCAAACAACTTCCGGTATTTTTGAAGGTTGTGTTGATTGTTATGGTTGGGCATTTTATCTGGCTTACAGTTCTGTATGCTCTTGGAGGTGCATATTCGGGCAGCAATCCGCTCAATGTAATTAAAAATTATGGACCTGCATATATTACAGCGGTAGGAACTATGTCTTCAGCAGCAACGCTTGCAGTTGCACTTCGTTGTGCAAAGAAATCAGAACCGACTCTGCGGGATGATATGGTTGACTTTGGAATTCCGCTGTTTGCAAATATTCATTTGTGCGGTTCGGTGCTGACAGAAGTATTCTTTGTCATGACTGTTTCTAAGATTTTGTACGGAACACTTCCGTCATTGGGTACCATGGTACTGTTCTGCGTACTTCTGGGTGTGTTTGCAATTGGAGCGCCGGGAGTTCCGGGAGGTACTGTGATGGCATCTCTTGGTCTGATTACCGGTGTGCTTGGATTTGATGAAACTGGAACTGCTCTGATGTTGACGATCTTTGCTTTGCAGGACAGCTTTGGTACTGCATGTAATGTAACCGGAGACGGCGCTCTTACGATGATACTTACCGGATATGTGAAAAAGCACAAGATTGAGAAGAAAGAGATTCAGACCATTCGTTTCTAAAGTAATTCGGAACTTTTGAGCGTTGGATCAAAGGCGGCTTCGATGGTACGGATCGGCTGGATTTCCAACACATAGTCCGGAGGAAGTTCCCGCGGAGACATGCCGGTGATGTCTTTGAAGATTCGATTGAAGTGTCGAATGGTATCAAAACCGCACCGGGATGCGATTTCTGTCATAGACAGGTGTTCCTGATTTTGATTGAGGAGGTCAATTGCTTTTTCCAGACGTACCGTATTCAAATATTGGGAAAATGTCATTCCGGATATTTTCCGGAAAAATTTCGAAAAATATGGTTCTGAGAACCCCATATATGCAGCTGCATCAGAAAAGGTGATGTAGCTGTATTTTTTATCGATTTCTTCCAATAGATGTTTGTAGTTTGCAATGGAAGAATGTTCATTGTCAATCTGTCTCGGAGTGCAGGTTTCACCGCGAAAAATCTGAATCATCAAGGCAATCACAGACTGACGGATCTGAAGTTCATAAAAAGGTTTTTGTTCGGCAAGTTCTGTCTGAATCTGGTGATGGAACGATAAAATTGGATAGGGGTGTTTCAGCTGGGCAGTGGATAACTTATACTGCGATAGCAAATCATGAATCAGTGCCGGATGGAACATCAAAATAGCAACAATACTGTGTTCCTCGCTTTTGATATAGTGGATTTCACCACTGTCCAGAAAGATAGCGTCTCCTTCTGTTAGCTGGTAGTTCTGGTGGTTGTGGGAGACGGTGATGGTTCCGGTTTCCACGTAGATCAATTCACACTCCAGGTGCCAGTGAGGAAGATTTTGCAGATGGCGATAACGTCCTGCCCAGACCTGTTCTTTGCCTTTGTAATTCCTTTTTTCAAAATTTGCGAGCATTGTAATAACTCCTTTCCGAAAAAGAGTGATATATTTATATTTATTTTACAACTTAGGTTAATAAATGTCTAGAATAGGATAAGATAGTTCTTTCATAATGCATTGATTTGGGCTATACTTTGAGGTAGAAATGAAGAGCGAAAAGAAGTAAAAAGGAAGGAGTTTTTTAGTATGAATAAGGAAAAAGCAATTCACTGTATTGAGAGTGGTCAGGCTGTTTTGGGAATCGAGTTTGGTTCTACAAGAATTAAGGCTGTATTGATCGATGAGGAGTATCAGACTATCGCTTCAGGAAGTCATGATTGGGAGAATCGTCTGATAGATAATGTTTGGACGTATTCTATGGAGGATATCCGGAATGGCCTGCAGGATTGTTATGCAGAGATGAAGAAAGATGTAAAAGCAAAATACGATCTTACAGTAACGAAATTAGGTGCCATTGGATTTAGTGGAATGATGCATGGATATCTGCCTTTTGATGGAGAGGGTAAGCAGTTGGCAGAGTTCCGTACATGGAGAAATACGATTACAGAACCAGCTTCTGAAAAATTATCAGAGGTATTCCAGTTCCATATTCCGCAGCGTTGGAGCGTGGCGCATTTATATCAGGCAATTTTAAATGGAGAAGAGCATGTTAAGGAGATTCGTTTCATTACGACTCTGGCAGGATATATTCATTGGCAGCTGACCGGAGAGAAGGTTATGGGAATCGGAGAGGCAGCAGGTATGTTCCCGATTGACTCTGCAAACCATACATGGGATGGTAAAATGTTGACACAGTTCGATGAATTGATCGCTGAAAAAGGATTTTCCTGGAAGATAGAAGAGATTCTTCCAAAAGTGCTGGTGGCTGGAGACAATGGCGGTGCATTGACAGAGTCAGGCGCGAAATTATTGGATCCGGCAGGAGATCTGGAGGCAGGTGTTCCAATGTGTCCGCCGGAAGGTGACGCAGGGACCGGAATGACCGCAACGAATAGTGTGGCAGTTCGTACAGGAAATGTATCAGCCGGAACCAGTGTGTTTGCAATGGCGGTACTGGAAAAACCGTTGACAAAGCCTTATGAGGAAATAGATATGGTAACAACGCCGGCAGGAGATCCGGTTGCAATGGTGCATTGTAATAACTGTACTTCTGACTTGAATGCATGGGTTGGTCTTTTCAAAGAATGTCTGGAGGCATTTGGACATGAAGTGGATATGAATACATTGTTTGGAACATTGTATAACAAGGCATTGGAAGGAGACGCAGACTGCGGCGGACTTTTGGCATATAACTATTTTTCCGGAGAACATATTACAGGTTTTGAGGCAGGCCGTCCTCTGTTTGTTCGAAAACCGGACAGTAAATTTACATTGGCTAACTTTATGAGAGTGCATTTGTGTACTTCTTTAGGTGCGTTGAAAACGGGAATGGATATTCTGATTAAGCAGGAGCATGTAGAGTTGGATAAGATGCTTGGTCATGGCGGATTGTTTAAGACAAAAGGTGTAGGTCAGAGAATTCTGGCAGCAGCGATCAATACGCCGGTTTATGTTATGGAAACAGCAGGAGAAGGCGGAGCCTGGGGAATTGCACTGCTTGCTTCTTATATGACACATAAGGGCGAAGGAGAGAGTCTGACAGATTATTTGGCACAGAAAGTTTTTGGCGGAGAAGAAGGTGAACGGATGGAACCGGTTGTTTCTGACGTAGATGGATTTGAGAAATTTATGGAATTGTATACAGCAGGTCTTCCGATTGAACGGGCGGCAGTGGAGAATGTAGAGTAAGAAAGAGAAGGAGAATAAAGGTCATGTTAGAAGAACTGAAACGACAGGTATATGAAGCGAATATGCTGTTGCCAAAGCATGGGTTGGTTACATTTACATGGGGAAATGTAAGTGGGATTGATCGTGAAAAAGGGCTGTTTGTTATCAAACCAAGCGGGGTAGATTATGAGAAACTGACACCGGAAAGCATGGTTGTTGTGAACTTGAAAGGTGAAAAGGTGGAAGGCGAGTATAATCCGTCTTCTGATACAGCTACTCATGTAGTGCTGTATAACCGTTTTCCGAATATTGGCGGAATTGTACATACACATTCCCCATGGGCTACCAGCTGGGCACAGGCAGGAAGAGATATTCCATGTTATGGAACAACCCATGCGGATTATATTTATGGAGAAGTTCCTTGCGTGCGAAATTTGACAAAAGAAGAAATTGATGAGGCGTATGAGTGGAATACAGGTGTTCTGATTGCGGATGAATTTGAACGCTTACAGAAGGATTATGTTGCGGTTCCGGCTGTGTTATGTAAGAATCATGGCCCGTTTACATGGGGAAAAGATGCCAATGAGGCAGTTCATAATGCAGTGGTTTTGGAAGAGGTTGCGAAGATGGCTGCGCGTTGTGAGATGTTAAATCCAAAAAATCAGTCTGCACCGCAGGAACTGCAGGATAAGCATTATTATAGAAAACATGGTGAAAATGCATATTATGGACAAGGAGGGAAATAAGCATGCAGCAAAAAGCATATAAGTTTTGGTTTTGTACCGGATCACAGGATCTCTATGGAGAAGAATGTCTGGCGCATGTGGCAGAACATTCTAAGATTATTGTAGAGGCACTGAATAAATCCGGAAATCTTCCATATGAGGTTGTATGGAAACCTACGTTGATTACAAATGAATTAATCCGTAAAACATTCAATGAAGCAAATATGGATGATACATGTGCAGGTGTGATTACATGGATGCATACATTTTCTCCGGCAAAATCATGGATTTTGGGCTTACAGGAGTTTCGAAAACCATTGCTTCATCTCCATACACAGTTTAATCGGGAAATTCCATATGATACCATTGATATGGATTTCATGAATGAGAATCAGTCTGCTCATGGAGATCGGGAGTTTGGGCATATTTTCAGTCGTCTTGGTATGGAACGAAAAGTCGTTGCAGGACACTGGGAAGACGAGAATGTGCAGAAACGGATCGGTTCCTGGATGCGTACTGCAATTGGTGTGATTGAGAGCAGTCATGTACGTGTGATGCGTATTGCAGACAATATGCGTAATGTGGCTGTTACAGAAGGCGACAAGGTAGAGGCTCAGTTGAAATTTGGCTGGGAAGTAGATGCATATCCTGTTAATGAAATCGTAGAAGCAGTAAATGCGGTTTCTCAGGCTGATATAGACACTCTTGTAGAAGAATATTACAGCAAATATCAGATTTTGTTAGAAGGAAGAGATGAAAAAGAATTCCGGAAACATGTTGCAGTACAGGCTGGAATTGAGATTGGATTTGAGCGTTTTCTGGAAGAAAAGAATTATCAGGCAATTGTAACACATTTTGGGGATCTGGGAGGTCTGAAACAGCTTCCGGGACTGGCAATTCAGAGATTGATGGAAAAGGGATACGGATTTGGTGCTGAAGGAGATTGGAAAACAGCTGCCATGGTTCGGATTATGAAGATTATGACACAGGGAATGAAAGATGCGAAGGGAACCTCTTTCATGGAAGATTACACGTATAATCTGGTGCCGGGAAAAGAAGGCATTCTTCAGGCGCATATGTTGGAAGTTTGTCCGACAATTGCAGATGGTCCGATCAGTATTAAAGAACAGCCATTGTCTATGGGTGACAGAGAGGATCCGGCAAGACTTGTATTTACAGCAAAAGAGGGTCCGGCGGTTGCTACTTCACTCATTGATCTTGGTGACCGGTTCCGTCTGATCATCAATGATGTGAATTGCAAGAAGACAGAGAAACCGATGCCGAAACTCCCGGTGGCAACAGCGTTCTGGACACCGGAGCCAAATCTGCAGACCGGCGCAGAAGCATGGATTCTTGCCGGTGGAGCACACCATACTGCATTTTCCTATGATTTGACAGCAGAACAGATGGGTGACTGGGCGGCTGCCATGGGAATCGAAGCGGTTTATATTGATAAGGATACTACAATCCGTAATTTTAAAAATGAGTTAATGTGGAACTCTGTTGTCTATCGCAAGTAAGAGA
Source organism: uncultured Lachnospiraceae bacterium (assembly GCA_905203555.1). Taxonomy (GTDB): domain Bacteria; phylum Bacillota; class Clostridia; order Lachnospirales; family Lachnospiraceae; genus Schaedlerella. The sequence goes on along the minus strand of CAJKWK010000007.1, from coordinate 24,475 downwards.
AACGTGAGACAGAATAGAAAAAAAGTTTTAAAGTGGTTGATACAGAATAAAGCGGTGCTGCCCGGGGAGGGTGCAGCACTGCTTTGTGCATTTTTTTATAGTTGCATCTACGCTCAGAATAGAGTACCTTTTCCAAAGAAAATCGTAGCTACAATTCTTATTGCGCTGTTTTTTCATGTTGTTAATCTGGCGGCTCGAAGTGATTCTTCTTGTCATAAGATTCCAAATCAATATTGTTGTGTGATTGCACTGTTAGCATTTGCGGCAGCTCCGGTAATGACGGAAATATCGATAGGAGAACGATTGGCAGGCGGTGGAATTGTCAGTGTTCCGATGCTGATGTTATCTCTGGGGAAAAAGGGGAGCTTTGGCGGCGGGGATATAAAATTCATGGGAGCCTGTGGTCTCTTCTGGGGATTTGAAATTATATGGAAGTCTTTTGTTTTTTCAGTTATTATAGCAGCCTTTTATGGGATATGGCTTTTGTCTCAAGGGAAAACAAAGAATACATTGATTCCAATTGGAGTATTTCTGCAGACCGGGATGATTCTTGAAGTTTTTTTGTTTGCATGGAGTGTGTGGAAGGGGTAGGATAGAAAGTGAAAAATCAAGTTGAAATCTATCGTTGTTCCATTTATAATGAAGATAATGCAAGACAGAAATGATATAAATTTATAAGAATTCGAAACTAAAATGGGTTAACGGGATGTGAAAGAGTCCCGGACTGGAGGACAGGATGACAGGAAAATATGAAGGAATGGCGGTAGGCGTATTTGAACTGGATAGTGAGTGTGCCTGCTTTGTAGCTTTGGATGCGGCAGCAAAAGCCGCAGCGGTAAAGATACAGGGAGTGGAGAGAAATCGACTTTCCGCAGGTGCATGTGTGAAGATGCGAGGAAGGGTATCTGATGTGAAAGCAGCGATGGAGGCGGCTCTTTCAGTAGCTGCACCGATTTCCAAGATTGTTTCCCATACGGTGATTGCAGCGCCGACAGAAGACACAGAGACAGCGCTTGCAATGACGATTGGGAGATAGACAGGGAAAATAAATATAATGGAAAGTAGAGGTACATATATGAGATATGGTGCATTTGGACTTGTAGAAGTCCTGGGAGATGCCAATGCAGTATTGGTAGTGGATCAGATGCTGAAGGCGGCGGATGTGACGTATGAAGCTAAAGATACAAAGTGTGGCGGACATGCTCTTGTATTTGTCAGCGGAAGTGTATCGGCGGTGACAGCGGCAGTTGAGAGCGTGACGGAATCTTCTCCTTGCAGAATTTTTAATTCTGCGGTGATTTCCAATCCATCAGAAGAGATGGTTGAGATTGTAGAAATGTTCAAAAAGTAGGTCAGGATTGGCCTACTTTTTATAATGATAGTAAGATGAAAAAAATGAGAGGAGGATTGCGATGAAAACATTGCAGAAAGACATGACAACCGGGAATCCGGGCAAAATTATTTTAGACTTTACATTTCCCATTTTCCTGGGAAATGTTTTTCAGCAGTTTTATAATATGGCAGATACGGTGATCGTTGGAAAGTTTGTCGGAACAAAGGCGCTTGCCGCGGTAGGAAGCACCGGGACGATCATGTTCTTGATCTTGGGATTTGTATTGGGAATGACAGCAGGATTTACTGTTCTGACAGCACAGAAGTTTGGGGCCGGAGATATGAAAGCGATGCGGCAGACGGTTGGCGGCGCATCTCTTTTGAGTATTATTATGACGATTATCCTGACAGTAATCAGTATGTTGTTTATGAAACCTCTGCTCTATTTTATGCAGACTCCGGCAGATATTTTTGAAGATGCATATGCATATATTATGGTAATCTGTGCAGGGATCGGAGCGCAGATGCTGTATAATCTGCTGGCAAGTATTTTGAGAGCCTTGGGAAACAGTAAGATTCCACTTTATTTTTTGATATTATCTGCGTTGTTAAATATTGTGCTGGATCTGGTATTGATTCTTGTATTTGGTATGGGAGCGCCGGGGGCAGCGTACGCTACGGTAATTTCACAAGGTGTTTCGGGAATCTTGTGTCTGATATATATTATTAAGAAAATTCCAATCCTGAAAATGGAAAAAGATGACTGGCGGCCAAAAGGACATTTGCTGAAACTACAATTGGCAGTGGGATTTCCGATGGCATTGCAGTATTCCATTACTGCAATTGGTACAATGATGGTGCAGACGGCGCTGAATATTCTTGGATCAACGCTGGTGGCAGCGTTTACTGCCGCATCAAAAATTGAGCAGATTGTAACACAGGCATTTGTGGCGTTGGGAACGACTCTTGCGACCTATTCTGCTCAGAATATTGGTGCCGGTAAAGTCAAAAGGATCCGTCAGGGATTCCGTTCCGCTACCATTATGTCCTTTGTTTATGCGGTAATCACAGGAATTTTGATTATGTTTGTTGGAAAATATATGACGTATTTTTTTGTTTCCGGAAATGTGGAAGAGATTATGAACGCAGTGGATATTTATTTGAAATGCGTCGGTATTTTCTTTATTCCGTTGGCGGTAGTGAATCTGTATCGAAATGGAATACAGGGAATGGGATATGGTTTACTTCCGATGATGGCGGGGGTTGCAGAGTTGATTGGTCGTGGAATCGTAGCGGTTCTTGCAGCAAGAAAGAAGAGTTATGCAGGGGTGTGTATGGCAAGTCCGATTGCCTGGATTTTTGCAGCAGCATTGTTGATCGTAATGTACTTCTATATTATGAAACATGATATGAAGAAATTACGGGATGCAGAAGAACAGTAAGATAGAGTAGAAAAATGAAAATCTGCCGCAGAGAGGATATTCTGTCGGCAGATTTTTGATTTCTACGCATGTGATAAACAGTCTGGTGGACTATTTTGAGTGTTATAGCAGACGGAGGGATCAGATTAAAGTTTCAAGAGAAGCAAATTCGTATCCCATTTCCTCCCATTTTGTAAGAAGTTCATCCAAGATGTCTGCGTTTGTTTTGGAAGTGCTGTGCAGCAGGACGATTGCACCGGGATGTATTCTTCCAAGTAGTTTTTGGAAGGCCTCTTCTTTGGACGGTTGATTGTTTTCATACCAGTCGACGTAAGCAAGACTCCAGAAAAAAGTATGGTACCCCAGATCTTTTGCCATTTGTAGATTGGATTCGTTGTATTTTCCCTGTGGAGGGCGGTAGAATTTGGTCATTTCTTCTCCGACGACTTCTTTGTACTGGGATTCTACATCGGAAAGTTCTTTTTCAAAGGATTCTTTTGTGGCAATTTGGGACATATCCGGGTGGTGATATGTATGGTTTCCGATGATATGTCCCTCTTCATGAATTCGCCTGACCAGATCAGGATTGTCTTTGATATAGGTTCCAACGACAAAGAATGTGGCTTTTACATCATGCTTTTTCAGGGCATCCAGAATGGCGGGCGTATTTCCGTTTTCAAAACCGGCATCAAATGTGAGATAGAGCTTTTTCTCGGTGGTGTTTTCTGCATAGTATGCGTTATATTTTTTCAGCTCTTCAAAGGAGGCATTGGCAACAGGCGGTTCTCCATCTTGCTGGAAACTCAATCCCCAGTTTCCCTCAGCAGCAGTCGGGACTGTTTTTGGAGAAAAAGAAGTTCGGATGTATGCTGCCAGATTTCCGAAAAGAAATGCGAGAAGAAAAAGTAAAAGAATGCGGATCCGTTTTGTTTTCATGATTCACCAGAAGTTTTTGTTTTAATATATGTCAGAAGATTGATTTATAATACAGAATGTGATAAAGTTGGTACGAAATTTTGTTCAGATAGAGTTGACAGGAGATAAAAGAGAGAATGAAGAAACGAGCAGCATTATTTTTTGATATTGATGGAACTATTTTAAGCAATGATACACATACAATTCCGCAAAGCGCATTAGATGCGATGGCTGAGGCACAGAAAAACGGACATTTACTTTTTGTAAATACCGGACGGACCATTTGTGCGCTGCCAAAGGAGTTGTATGCATTTGATTTTGATGGGTATTTATGTGGCTGCGGCTGCTATTTGGTGTATCGGGATGAGGTGCTGCTGGAAAGTCATATTGATTTGCCAAGGGGAAATGAGATCCTTGAAAAAGTATATGAATGTAAGATCGGAGTGGTGCTGGAAAGTTCGGAAGATGTTTATTTTCCGGAGGCAAAATCCCGATTCGCAGAACTTGAAAATGCCAGAGAACATTTTGGAAGTCTTGGGCTTGGAAAGAAATTATATATTGAAAGTAAAAAGTGTCAATATGATAAATTGTTTTTGTATACAGATGAAAAGAGTGATGTAAAAACGTTGTTTCAGTTTATAGAGCAGGATATGGAAGCGATAGATCGAGGCGATGGGATGTATGAGGTGATTCAGAAAGGATATTCCAAGGCAACGGCATGCGAAGCTATATTGGAGAAATTTGATATTGACAGAGAACAGTCCTATGTGTTTGGAGATAGTTTAAACGATTTGTCAATGTTTGAATTTGCAAATCATACGATTGCGATGGGGGATCATGCAAAAGGGTTGGAACCGTATACGGAATTTATAACAAAACGGGTAGAAGAGGATGGAATTGCCTGTGCATTAAAGCATTACGGGTTAATTTGAGACAGATTGGAAAAGCTGTAATGGCAGACCCTGAAAGGGGAAGACCATTACAGCTTTTGTATTTATTGTGATTCTTTTTAAGATGGAAAATTACAGATTGCCGGTGTGTTTGAAGAAATCTGTTGTGGTAGGATAAATAAAACTGTCTCCAATCTGTCGCAGTAAAATTACATTTAAACGATTGTTTAGATTTTTTTTGTCTAACGTAATCGCATCGAGAAGTTCTTCCATCGGGAGCCCACATTCGTGAGGAAGTCCATAGGTGTTCAGTAAAGATTTGATAGCGTCGGCTGTTCCCGGAACTGTCAGCTGTTGTTTCTCACTGAGCAGGCTGATTTGGTACATTCCGATGGCAACTGCCTCCCCATGGCTTTCTCTTTGGTAATGAAAATACTGTTCCAATGTATGAGCTAATGTATGACCAAAGTTCAGGAGCATACGTTCACCGGTATCAAATTGGTCGTTTTCGACAACCTTGCGTTTGATATCGACGCATTTGAAAATAATTTCCGGAAGCAGTTCTTTCAAATCTTCAAAAGAGGAGTGGCTCTGCAGTGTCTGGAACAGTGCGGCGTCTTTGATGCAGCCATATTTGATGACCTCACCCATACCATCTGTTACATAACGCTCCGGGAGGGTGTTTAAGGTTTCCGGATCGATCAGCACCAGTTTTGGGTGATAGAATGCTCCGACAAGGTTTTTCCCTTGTGGCAGGTCGACGGCAACCTTACCGCCTACAGAAGAGTCTACCTGAGCAAGCAGTGAGGTTGGGATCTGAACCAGCCGAACTCCGCGCAGATAGCTGGATGCAGCGAATCCGGCCAAATCACCGATCACGCCGCCACCCAATGCGATGATCAAATCACTTCTGGAAATCTTTGCATTTAGGAGTGCCTCATAAATCTGCGGAAGTGATTGGAAACTTTTGGTTGGCTCTCCATGTGGAAGTACAAGAGAATGGCATTCCCAGGCGGAGAGGGAGGACAGCAGTGTCTTGCCGTAGAGAGGAAAGACATTGTCGTCTGAAATAATAAATATTTTTTTGCCGGAAAATATGTTGGTGAGATAAGATCCGGCAGCAGCAAGAAGCCCGTTTTCTATATAGATAGGGTAACTGTTTGTATCCAAATTTACGATCAGTTTCATAATTAAATCTCCATCGTGTTAAATCTGTTTTCCAACGACAGCAGCAATCTGTCGGATCTGTTTCAATAATTCTGTATATTTTTCCGGTTTTAGGGATTGGGCTCCATCGCAAAGTGCACATTCCGGATTGTTATGTACTTCGATCATCAGTCCATCAGCGCCTGCTGCGATGGAGGCTTTTGCCATAGGTTCTACAAGCCACCATTTTCCGCCGGCATGACTTGGATCGATGATGATCGGCAGATGAGTCTTACGATTAAGAACCGGAATACTCTGCAGATCCAATGTGTTTCTTGTATAAGATTCAAATGTACGAATACCGCGTTCGCAGAGGATTACATTTTCATTTCCGGATGCCATGATATATTCGGCTGACATAATCCATTCTTCGTATGTAGCATTAAGCCCACGTTTTAAGAGAATCGGGCGATCGACTTTACCTAATTGCTTGAGCAGGTCGAAATTCTGCATGTTTCGAGCACCAATCTGAATCAGATCGACCTTTTCGTTGAAAATATCCAAATAATCAGGGGACATCAATTCAGTTACAATAGGAAGTCCGGTTTCTTTTTTTACTGCGCAGAGAATGTCCAGACCTTCCAGACCAAGTCCCTGGAAAGAGTAAGGGCTGGTACGCGGCTTGAATGCACCGCCGCGGAGCAAGTTTGCACCGGCTGCTTTTGCAGCTTTTGCAATTTCCAGAACCTGCTCATAAGATTCTACAGAGCAAGGTCCGGCAATCAGTCCCAGATGGCATTTTCCAATCGGAACTCCGGAAACATCGATGATAGAATCTTCCGGGTGGAATGCACGATTGGCAAGTTTATAAGGTTCCTGTACGTGCATGACTTTGTCGACAGACGTATCTACTTCAAATAATCTTGGGTCCACCGAAGTGGTATCTCCAATACATCCGATGATTGTCATTTCGGCACCGCGGACAGTGTGCGTATCCAGTCCATGCCGCTTGATCAGGTTTTCAACACGTGAAATATTTTCTTCACTTGTGCGTGGTTTTAATACAATAATCATAATCTATAACCCTCCATAACGCTTTAACTGTTTAAAGCGTGAAAACATATTAATTATAATAAAGTAAACAGTTTTCAATGTCAATAAATATACCCTAAAAAAATAATTTAATCAAGTGAATCTAAAATTCCGGGTTGTATGAATGAAGAGTGAAAGTTATAATAAATGAAGAATGAAAATGGGGTGGTAAAACATGAAAAAGGACACATCGTATGTGATAAAGCGAGCCAGCCGGCTGCCGGTTATTTTAATTGGCGAGGGGCTTTTGGTTGGAATTATAGGCGGATTGATCGTGCTTGCGTACCGGGTGGCGCTGCGTTATGCGGGAGAGTGGATGAATCAGATCCTTCTCTATATAAAAGGACGGCCGCTTGCGATTCTTGGGTGGTTTGCAGTTTTGATTCTATTTGCAGTACTTGTCGGGAAGATGGTGAAGTGGGAACCTATGATTTCGGGAAGTGGGATTCCGCAAGTAGAAGGAGAAGTGACTGGAAAGTTAAAGCAAAACTGGAAACGAGTGCTGCCTGCCAAATTCTTTGGTGGATTTTTGTGTATGCTGGGCGGTCTGTCTCTGGGACGAGAAGGCCCGTCTATACAGCTTGGAGCGATGGCAGGGAAGGGGATTTCACAAGTTCTTGACCGCAGTAAGACAGAGGAACGCTATTTGATGACATGTGGAGCAAGTGCAGGACTTGCGGCTGCATTTCATGCACCTCTGGCCGGAATTATTTTTGCGGTTGAAGAAATCCACAAAGGTTTTTCGGTGTCTGTGTTGATTTCAGTTATGACGGCATCTGTAACAGCTGATTTTATTGCCTCTCACTTTGTTGGACTGGAACCGGTCTTTCAGTTTCAATTGGAACATTTTCTGCCCCAGAGTGATTATTGGATGCTTCTTTTGCTTGGTGTGGTCGTTGGTGCGGCAGGTGTGTTTTATAATTGGGCAATGTTAAAAGCGCAGGAATTATATAAGAAACCAACGTGGCTGAATGAAACCGGACGGATTCTCATCGCCTTTTTGGCGGCGGGAATATTGGGATTGGTGATGCCTTCTGTCCTTGGCAGCGGACACAATCTGATCGAGACATTGACGGACGGGGAAATGGTTTTGAAGATTGCAGTGCTGACACTGGTTGTAAAATTTTTGTTTTCGGCAGTCAGTTTCGGTTCAGGAGCTCCGGGCGGAATCTTTTTTCCGTTATTAATTCTCGGCGCTTTGCTCGGCGGGATTTTTTCTATGATTGGTAGTGCGTATTTTGGACTTCCAGAGATATATCTGAACAATTTCGTGCTGCTTGCAATGGCAGGTTTTTTCACTTCGATTGTAAGAGCGCCTATTACGGGAATCATTTTACTATTTGAAATGTCTGGCTCTGTCAGTCAGATGCTTTCTCTGAGTATTGTTTCAATCACAGCTTATATTGTAGCAACCTTGCTCCGGTCAGAACCGATCTATGAAAGTCTTTTGGAACGGATTTTGAAAAAAGAGAAGAAAGCAGAGCCGGAGATTCACGCAGGTTCACAAAAGATACTCAGTTCTTTTGTGATCATGGCGGATTCTGTGTTGGAAGGGCGTACTGTCCAGGAGATTACGTGGCCGGATAATTGTCTGCTGGTTGCGTTGGAGAGGAATGGAAAAGAGATGATTCCGAAAGGAAAAACAAAGCTGATGGCAGGGGATCGGCTGACAACGATGACAGATGAAAGAGATGCCGGATATGTACATGACAAAATGGAAAAGTTATGTTATACTTCATTTTAGATTGTACGAATTTTTAGAGTGCATCTTACAGATCAGATACGGAGGATGGAATAATATGAAAAGAGTATTGCTGAAGTTAAGCGGAGAAGCTCTTGCAGGAGATAAGAAAACCGGTTTTGATGAGGCTACCTGTATTGGCGTTGCAGAGCAGGTGAAGAAGTTGACAGAAGAAGGGATTCAGGTCGCAATCGTAACCGGCGGCGGGAATTTCTGGAGAGGACGTACAAGTGAAACGATTGATCGTACAAAGGCAGATCAGATCGGAATGCTTGCTACAGTTATGAATTGTATTTATGTGTCTGATATTTTCCGGCACGTAGGAATGAAAACAGAGATCTTTACACCGTTTACATGTGGAGCGTTTACTACTTTGTTTTCCAAAGATGCGGCTGTTGCGGCTTTAGAAGAGGGAAAGGTAATCTTTTTTGCCGGTGGAACAGGACATCCGTATTTTTCAACAGATACAGGCGCAGTGCTTCGTGCGATAGAGATTGAAGCGGACGCAATGCTGCTTGCAAAAGCAATTGACGGTATTTATGACAGTGATCCAAAGGTAAATCCGGAAGCGAAAAAGTATGATGAGATTTCCATTCAGGAAGTGATTGACAAGAAACTGGCAGCAGTAGACCTGACTGCATCGATTCTTTGTCTGGAGAACCGGATGCCGATGCTGGTATTTGGATTGAACGAAGAGAACAGTATCGTAGAGACTATGAGCGGTACGTTTACCGGAACGAAAGTAACTGTATAAATGATATAGAGACAACATAGAAGGAGGAAGTAAAAATGGATGAGAAGTTAAAAGTATATGACGAGAAGATGACAAAAACAATGCACAGCTTACAGGGAGAGCTGGGTGCGATTCGTGCAGGACGTGCAAATCCGCATGTGCTGGATAAGATTGTAGTTGATTATTATGGATCACCGACACCGATTCAGCAGGTGGCAAATGTTTCTGTACCGGAGGCGCGTATGATTCAGATCCAGCCTTGGGAGAAGAGCATGCTGAAAGCAATTGAAAAGGCAATCCTGGTATCTGATCTTGGAATCAATCCAACCAATGACGGTTCTTCTATCCGATTGATTTTCCCGGAACTTACAGAAGAGCGAAGAAAAGAACTGGCAAAGGATGTTAAGAAAAAAGGAGAAGCAGCTAAAGTTGCAATCCGGAATATCCGCCGGGATGGAAATGACGCATTTAAGAAATTAAAGGGCGGAGAGATTTCCGAAGATGGTATCAAAGATCTGGAAGATCAGCTTCAGAAGATAACAGACAAGTATATCAAAGAAGTAGATAAGACAGTAGAAGCAAAGACAAAAGAGGTTATGACTGTTTAAAAGAAAAGTGGGATGATGAGGGGACTTCTTTTAGTCCCCTTTTCGTATTTATCATAGGAGGATAAAAATATGAATGTGCCACAGCATATTGCGATTATATTGGACGGAAACGGTCGTTGGGCAAAGGCAAAGGGAATGCCGAGAAATTACGGTCATGCACAGGGAAGTAAGAACGTTGAACGCATCTGTGAGGAGGCATGGCGTCTTGGAATTAAATATTTGACAGTATATGCTTTTTCTACGGAAAACTGGAACCGTCCAAAGTCAGAGGTGGATGCATTGATGAAATTGCTCCGCAATTATATGAAAACCTGTTTAAAGACGGCAGAGAAAAATGATATGAAGATTCGTGTGATCGGAGATAAAGCTGCATTAGATGATGACATTAAGAAACGAATCGAGGAGCTGGAAGAAGCCAGCAAAAACAATAACGGATTGAATTTTACCATTGCTTTGAATTATGGGAGCAGAGATGAGATGGTACGCGCAGTACGACGGCTGGCAGCGGATTGTGTGGAAGGAAAAGTAAAACCGGAAGAAATAGATGAGACTCTTTATACAACCTATCTGGATACAGCAGAGATTCCGGATCCGGATCTCTTAATACGTACAAGCGGAGAACAGCGGTTGTCGAATTACCTCCTCTGGCAGCTTGCATATTCTGAATTTTATTTTACAGATGTTCCATGGCCGGATTTTACAAAAGAGGAATTGATCCGGGCAATCGAACAGTATAATAGTAGAGACAGACGTTATGGTGGAATAAAGGAGGAGCAGGATGTTTAAGACAAGACTGTTGAGTGGAATACTGCTTGTGTTCATTGCATTGGTTACATTGATCATGGGCGGACCGGTATTGTTTGTAACTGTAGCGGCAATCAGTATGATTGGACTGAGAGAATTGTATCAGATCTTCCATGTAGAAAATAAGGCTCTGGGAATGATCGGATACGTTTTTGCACTTTTGTATTATGCCTTGATACTGGTCAGTGGAATGGGAACATTGCCTGGTGGGCTGGCAGATTGGTCTGTCATGCTGTTTATGGCATTTTTAATCTGCCTTATGGCAGCGATGGTATTTGCTTATCCTAAATATCATCCCAGTCAGTTGATGGCGGTATTTTTTGGATTTTTTTATGTGGCTGTTATGTTGTCCTACATTTATCGAATCCGACTCTTGCCAGGCGGAGTATTTACGGTGTGGCTCGTATTTATCTGTGCCTGGGGCTGTGATACCTGTGCTTATTGTGTGGGGATGTTGATCGGAAAGCATAAGATGGCGCCGGTCTTGAGCCCGAAAAAATCTGTGGAGGGCGGCATCGGCGGAATTGTCGGAGCGGCACTGATCGGGGCGTTGTATGCACTGGCTATTAATCGCTGGGGCAATGCCGGTGCATCGATTCTTGAATTTGCAATTATTGGAGCTGTTGGAGGAGCAATTTCCCAGATTGGAGATTTGGCAGCTTCTGCAATCAAACGTAATTATAATATCAAAGATTACGGAAAGCTCATACCGGGACATGGAGGAATTTTGGATCGGTTTGACAGTGTGATCTTTACAGCGCCAATTATTTATTATCTGGCTGTATTATTGTAGAGAAGAGGATGACATATGAAAAAGATAGCGATTTTAGGGTCTACCGGTTCCATTGGTACACAGACATTGGAAGTGGTGAGAGAAAATGGTGATATTGAAGTTCTGGCTCTGGCAGCAGGAAATAATATCCGGCTTCTGGAAGAACAGATCCGGGAATTTCATCCAAAGCTGGCGGCTGTCTGGACAGAGGAAAAAGCAAAAGAGCTGCGGGAAAAGGTCAGCGATCTGGATGTGAATATCGTGTGCGGCATGGAAGGCCTTCTGGAAGTGGCGGTTTTGCCGGGGACAGAAATTTTGGTTACAGCAATCGTAGGGATGATTGGAATTCGTCCGACGATCGAGGCGATCAAGGCAGGCAAGGATATTGCATTGGCCAATAAAGAAACATTGGTGACTGCCGGTCATCTTATAATGCCGCTTGCAAAAGAGCATGGCGTATCAATCCTTCCGGTTGACAGTGAGCACAGTGCGATTTTTCAATCCTTACAGGGCGGGCAGAGAAAGGCGCTTCATAAAATACTTCTGACAGCTTCCGGGGGACCGTTCCGAGGAAAAAAGAGGGAAGATCTGGAACACATTCAGGTGGAGGATGCGTTAAAACATCCGAATTGGGAAATGGGAAGAAAGATTACCATTGATTCTTCGACGATGGTCAATAAAGGTCTGGAAGTGATTGAGGCAAAATGGCTTTTTGATGTAGATATCGATCAGGTAGAAGTTGTGGTTCAGCCTCAAAGTATCATTCATTCTATGGTAGAATATGAAGACGGGGCGATTATTGCAGAATTGGGAACACCGGATATGAAGCTGCCGATTCAGTATGCACTGTATTATCCGGAACGAAGATATCTGCCGGGAGAGCGTCTGGATTTCGGAACGTTGTCACAGATTACATTTGAAAAACCGGATATGGATACATTTTATGGATTAAGGCTTGCTTTTGAAGCCGGGCGTGCCGGTGGTTCAATGCCGACTGTTTTCAATGCGGCAAATGAGAAGGCAGTCGCACTGTTTTTGGAACGGAAGATTGGATACTTACAGATTCCGGCATTGATACAGGAATGCATGGAACAGCATAAGAAGATTGAATGTCCGACATTAGAAGAAATTCTGAAAACGGAACAGGATGTGTATGCTTATATTGATAAAAAAGTGAAAGAAAGATAGTAAAAGATAGTAAAGGTGGAAATTGAATGGGTATTATATTGGCAATTCTTTTGTTCAGTGCGATTATTATCATACATGAACTGGGGCATTTTTTGTTAGCCAAGGCAAATAAAATCCGAGTGGATGAGTTTTCCCTTGGGTTAGGACCGACTCTGTTCGGTAAGCAGTTTGGAGAAACAAAGTTTTCTATCAAATTGCTGCCGTTTGGCGGCGCCTGCATGATGGGAGAAGATGATGCGGATGATCTGTCGGAGGGCAGTTTTAACAGCAAATCCGTATGGGCTCGTATGTCAGTGATCGTGGCAGGTCCGTTGTTTAATCTGATCTTAGCATGGATTCTCTGCGTGATTATGACGGTGTGGATCGGATATGTGGCTCCTGTTATAACCGGTGTAGAGGAAGGCTATTCGGCAGCAGAACAAGGAATTCAGGCCGGAGATGTGGTGACTAAAATTGATGGGAAACGGATTCATTTGTGGGAAGAAATCAGCTTAAAAAATATTACAAATACAGATGGAGATCCTGTGAAAATTACGTATTCCAGAGAGGGGAAGGAAACGACTGTACTTCTGGAACCACGACAGCTGAAAGAGGATGTCTTTCCGAGACTTGGAATTGCAGGTCCGTCAGAGTATACCAGAACAGGCTTTTTCGGCTCTTTAAAATACGGAGCATATACAGTAAAATATTGGATTGATTATACATTTGAATCTTTGAAAATGCTGGTGACAGGTCAAGTGGGAATCAAAGATCTATCGGGTCCGGTAGGAATTGTGAATGTAGTAGATGATGCGTACCAAAATTCGATCCAGTATGGAGTGAAGAGTGTGGTTCTGAATCTGATGAATCTTTGCATTCTGGTGACGGCGAACCTGGGAATCTTGAATCTTCTTCCGATTCCGGCGCTGGATGGAGGCAGACTGGTCTTTTTGATTTTAGAGGCGATTCGCGGAAAACGGATTCCGCCGGAAAAAGAGGGAATGGTTCATTTTGCGGGATTTGCGTTTTTAATGATTTTAATGGTCGTTGTGATGTATAATGACATCATGAAATTGTTTTAAAACAGATACGTGGAGAGAAGACGGGAGGAACAGCACAAATGATGCGTGTATTTTACTGCATAAAATGCAAGAAATATCATTATACAAATAAGCGGAGCAGAGCAATCTGCTGTGGAGAGCCAATGTATGAGGTGGATGTGGAGTTTACGGATTTTGTGAAGATGGATCTGGAAGAACGACAGGAGTTCTTGAAATTATATTCATTGGCATAGAATAGAAGTAAATAAGATGCTCCCTTTTGGGCAGACAAGTGAAATTATAAAACTTGTTGCCTGAAAGGGAGCTTTATTTATAAGAACCTTTTGGAATAACTTCCGAGGAATCGATTGTCCGTATTGCGGCCTCCGATTTTTAAGGAAAGAAGTGATCAAATCTATCCGGATTGTAATAAACATTATAAGTCTGTCAGTGGGGAAAGTAAACTTTATTTCCTATAATTTAATTAAATAAATCCTTTTTAATCTTTTTAGAATTTCCGGCATATAGTGATAGAGAGTCTTGTTAGAGAGGCAGTGAAGGAATGAATACGATGCAGAATGAGAATACAGAACTGGGGACGGATAAGGGAAAACTTCGAATTGCGGTTACATCAGAAATTACTTCTTATCCGGTGGAGGATGCATCTGTTTCGATTTCTTATACCGGAGTACCGGAAGAACGTCCGTTGGAACAGTTAAAAACAGATCGTTCCGGAATGACCGAGGAGATTGAATTGGATACGCCACCGTTGGAATATAGTCTGGATCCGAAGATACAGGCACAGCCGTATGCAGAGTATACCCTGAGGATACAGGCACCGGGATACGAGACAATGAGTATAGCGGGAACAGAACTTCTCCCTCAGGTGACAGCTATCCAGAATGTTCATCTTCGGCCGGTCAATCCGGTGGGAGAGGTCGATGTTTTTGTGATTCCCGGGCATACTTTATATGAAGAATATCCTCCTAAAATTGCAGAAGATGAAATCAAACCAACCAATGAAACCGGAGAAATTGTTTTGAGCCGGGTGGTTGTTCCGGAATATATTGTAGTGCATGACGGGTCACCGAGGGATACGACAGCAAAGAATTACTACGTGCGTTATAAAGACTATATTAAAAATGTAGCCTCCAGTGAAATATATGCTACGTGGCCGGAAAATACTATTCGTGCAAATGTGCTGGCGATTATGTCTTTTACATTAAACCGAGTTTATACAGAATGGTACCGAAATAAAGGATATGACTTTACGATTACATCCTCTACCGCATTTGACCATAAGTGGATTCCGGAGCGAAATATCTACGACACGATTTCGGCAGTGGTGGATGAATTGTTTGGCAATTATTTGTCCCGACCCAATGTGCGTCAGCCGATTTTAACACAATATTGTGATGGCAGACGGGTGCAGTGTCCTAATTGGATGACACAGTGGGGGTCTTTGTCTTTAGGGGAGCAGGGTTACAGCCCAATTGAGATTCTTCGCTATTATTATGGAGACAACATGTACATCAACACAGCTCCGGAAATATCGGGGATTCCGTCATCCTGGCCGGGATCTACATTGGAAATCGGTTCCAGAGGGGAAAAAGTGAGGCAGATGCAAGAACAGCTCAATACAATTGCGAGTGCTTATCCGGCAATTCCTAAAATACAGGTGGATGGGATTTATGGTCCTGCTACGGCAGAAGCAGTTCGGGTTTTTCAATCTGTATTTGGACTTCCACAAACCGGAATGGTGGATTTTCGTACATGGTTTAAAATTTCAGAGATTTTTGTGGGGGTTTCCAGAATAGCAGAACTTGTTTGAGTTCGCTTAGCATGCGATAAAACAGTCCGGTGGACTGTTTGAGTAATAGAATCGGAAACACTGGAGAACTTTGTAGAAAATGAGATTATTAACCATAAATAAATATTATAGTTATTTACAATATAATAATATTATGTTATAGTTAATGCAGGGAGTAGTTAAGATATGTGGGCGGGGCTTTTGGAACAAAAAGCTCCGCCCTCGGTTTATGTCAAAGGGGGACATACTATGCTTGATTTTCGGATGAATACGTTTTTGACTGTTTGCCGGTGTATGAATTATACGCGGGCATCAGAAGAACTGCATATTACACAGCCGGCAGTATCGCAGCACATTCGATATTTGGAACAGTATTATGGGCAGAAGCTATTTCAATACGAAGGCAAACAACTGGGGCTGACTGAGGCGGGAGAAATGCTGCGCAATGCTTCTCTGACGATGCTTCATGATGAATTGTCTTTACAGAACAGGATGCAGGGGAGTTCTGAAAAAAGGTTGGAATTTCGATGCGGAATCACCTCGGCTCTTGGAACACTGGGAGGAGCAGATGTGCTGCAGTATGCCCTGGAAGATACAGAGTCTTCGTTTTTGAGGTTAAAGACGGCAAATACAGCAGAATTATTACAGAGTTTGGAGAATGATGAGATCGAGTTTGCATTGATTGATGGGATGATTCAGGCGTCTGCTTATGCGTCGTGCCCATTCATAAGAGGAAGGCTGGCGGCTGTTTGTGCGCCTGAATTTTTAAAAAAATATCGTTTCAAAGAATTTCAGGATTTGTTACAAACAACGGTGCTGTTCGGCGCAGCGGGGGAAAGTGTACGTGAAACATTGGTGCATTTTTTATCGGTGCAGAATCTTTCCATAGAAGATTTTGCAAAAGTTATTGAAATCAGCAGTCGGCAAGGCTTGAAAGAGTTGACAAAAGCCGGATGTGGTATTACATTTTTATATGAGCCTGCAATTTCGGAAGAACTGAAGAGCGGGGAATTAAAAGAGATTAGATTAAAAGATTTTCACGTGACCCATGATTTTACATTTGTTTGGAAAAAGGAAAATCCATCTGCAGAACGATATCGAAAATGGTTTGAACAGTGTCGGGAACGTTGGGCGAAAATGTGAAAAAAGAAAGAAGAGGGAATGGTAAATATGTTACAAGTAGAACATTTATCATATGATGTACAAGAAGAAGGAAGGCAGTCAGAGATTCTATCTGATATCAGCTTTTCTGTCAATCCGGGTGAGATGCTTGTGATTACCGGGCCGAATGGCGGAGGAAAGTCAACACTCGCAAAGATTTTGATGGGAATCAATCAGCCTACAGAGGGGAAGATTCTGTTGAATGGAAAGGAGATTACCAATCTGTCTATAGACGAGCGGGCAAAGTCGGGGATTGGGTTTGCTTTCCAGCAGCCGCCACGTTTTAAGGGAATGACAGTCAGAAGACTGCTTCATCTGGCAGCAGGAAGAACTCTGAGCGAAGAGGAATGCTGTAATTTATTAAGTAGTGTTGGATTGTGTGCTATGGAATATATCGATCGCGATGCTGATGCAACTTTATCCGGTGGTGAGATGAAACGGATAGAGATTGCCACAGTACTTGCAAAACATCATGATATTTGTATTTTTGATGAACCAGAGGCTGGAATTGACCTTTGGAGTTTTTCAATGTTGATCAAGAGATTTGAACAGATTCACAAAGATAAGAAGGAAAGTTTGATTTTGATCTCACATCAGGAGCGGATTATACAGATGGCAGACCGGATCATGGTAATATCTGATGGAAAAGTGGAATCTGTTGGAGAAGCGAAAGCAATCATGCCTCAGCTTTTTGGTGAGGAAGTACAAGCATGTGCATGCAGACAGCAAAAAGGAGGTAGTCTCTGTGGAGTTGAATAAGGTAACAGAAGGTGTATTGGATGTAATTGATTCGTATGGTTTTAAGCAGGAAGGCGCTTATAACCTGCGTTTGAACGGAATGGCTGTGTGTCATGGAGACAGCCGTCATATCCGGATTGTGAAAAAGGAAGATAAACCGGGAATCGATATTCATATCAGTGGAGAAGCAAAAGCTGAGCAGGTGCATATACCGGTTGTAATGACAGAAGCTGGAATTGATGAAGTGTACAACGATTTTTATATCGAAGACGGAGCGGATGTTACGATTGTTGCGGGCTGTGGGATTCATGGTTCCGGCTGCAGTGAGACCAGACATGACGGGATTCATTCTTTTCATGTTGGAAAAAATGCCAATGTAAAGTATGTGGAGAATCATTACGCAGAGGGAGAAGGCAGCGGTAAGAAAGTGCTGAATCCTGTGACTAAGATTTATGTTGGAGAAAACTCAGTATTTACGCTTGAGACAACACAGATCAAAGGAGTAGATTCTACAAAACGTGAAAGTTATATTGAACTGGAAGAAAATGCTAAGCTGAATGTGACGGAAAAGTTAATGACACATGCGGATCAGACTGCAGTTTCAAATATGGAAATTGTTTTAAAAGGGGAAAACAGTTCTGCGAGGATTATTTCCCGTTCTGTCGGAAAGGGGACGTCAAAACAGATTTTCCATCCGAAAGCAATAGGGGAAAATCAGTGTCATGCACATGTGCAGTGCGATTCTATTATTATGGATCATGCGGAGATCAGTTCGATTCCGGAGATCAACGCAAAGCATGTTGATGCACAGATCGTACATGAGGCCGCAATCGGTCGAATCAATGATGAGCAATTGATAAAGCTGCGTACGTTCGGTATGTCTGCTGAAGAAGCAGAAGCAGTAATTATCGAAAATTTCTTGAAATAGTGATTGTGTTTCTTGGAAATGGAATTGAGATGAATGAAAAATAAACATAAGTATTTAGGGATTCTTTATATTGTACTGGCAGCATTTTTCTTTGCGCTGATGGCTATGTTTGTGCGGCTTGCAGGAGATATCCCTTCTATACAGAAGAGCTTTTTTCGGAATCTTGTATCTCTGTTGTTTGCGGGAATCATTCTGGCAAGAGAAAAGGTATGGTTTTCAGGGAAAAAAGAGAATATTAAGTATCTTTTTCTGCGCGCAACGGCTGGAACGATCGGGATTTTGTGTAATTTTTATGCAGTAGATCATCTGGTGCTGTCAGATGCATCTATGCTGAATAAGATGTCTCCCTTTTTTGCGATTATATTCAGTTATTTTATATTGAAGGAAAAGGTGAGTGTGCCACAGGCATTGATTGTTACAGGCGCTTTTTTAGGGAGCCTTCTGATTATTAAGCCGACGACGGCGATTTTCAGCTCTCCGGCAGCGTTGATCGGATTGCTGGGAGGTCTGGGAGCCGGAGTGGCTTACACCTATGTGCGTGTACTAGGGAAAAAGGGAGAAAAAGGACCATTTGTAGTCTTTGTGTTTTCAGCATTTTCCTGTGTGGTGACTCTGCCGTATCTGCTGTTTCATTATCATGCGATGTCTGGAATGCAGCTGCTGTATTTGATATTGGCAGGTTTATCCGCAGCGGGAGGACAGTTTAGCATTACTGCGGCATATTTTCATGCACCGGCAAAAGAGATTTCAGTATACGATTATTCGCAGATTCTTTTTTCGGCAGTTCTTGGATTTGTAGTGTTTGGACAGCTGCCGGATCTGTATAGCTGGATTGGGTATGCGATTATTTGTTCTATGGCGGTTGTTATGTTTTTATATAATAAAAAAAGAATGTAAAAGGAGAGATGGCAGATGGCAGGATCAAAAGTATTTTATACCGATTTTCGTGCAAAGCTGGGGGAAGGGCTTCCGACAAAGTTGAAACGGTTGCTGCACGCAGCTGGAATTGAACAGATTGATATGGAAAATAAGTTTGTTGCAATTAAGATGCATTTTGGTGAAATGGGAAATCTTAGTTTTTTACGTCCTAATTATGCGAAAGCTGTTGCAGATGTTGTAAAAGAGTTGGGAGGAAATCCATTTTTGACAGATTGTAATACACTGTATCCCGGCAGTCGTAAAAATGCATTGGAACATTTGTATTGTGCATGGGAAAATGGTTTTACACCGTTGACCGTAGGATGTCCGGTTCTGATTGGCGATGGATTGAAGGGAACAGATGATATTGAAGTTCCGGTGAACGGAGGAGAATATATCGAAAAGGCTAAAATCGGTCATGCAATTATGGATGCAGACGTGTTCATTAGTCTGACGCATTTTAAGGGGCATGAGACAACTGGTTTTGGCGGTACGATTAAAAATATCGGTATGGGCTGCGGCTCTCGTGCGGGAAAGAAAGATCAGCATGCCAACGGACAGCCGGTGATTTCAACAGAAGATTGCAGAGGCTGTAAACGTTGTATGAGAGAGTGTGCAAATCAGGGGCTTGTATATGATGAGTCTACAAGGAAAATGGCAGTTGATACCGTACATTGTGTGGGTTGCGGAAGATGTATTGGAGCTTGTAATTTCGATGCAATTTCTTTTCAGGATAATGCGGCAACAAAAGAGCTGAACTGTAGAATGGCTGAATATACGAAGGCAGTAGTGGATGGACGCCCGAATTTTCATATTTCGTTAGTGCTGGATGTTTCTCCGAATTGCGACTGTCACCCGGAAAATGATGCACCGATACTTCCGAATATCGGAATGTTTGCATCGTTTGATCCGCTGGCTTTGGATCAGGCTTGCGTGGATGCATGTTTAAAGGCGACACCGCTGCCGAACAGTCAGCTGTCAGATAATTATCAGCATGCCGATTTTTGTGATCATCACGATCATTTTGAAAATACGACTCCGAATTCTGAGTATAAAACATGTCTTGCCCATGCGGAAAAGATTGGGCTGGGCTCCAGAGAATATGAATTGATTTTTATGGAATGATTTTGAAAAACACGTCCTGCAGAGGGAGATTTCCCACAGACAGGACGTGTTTCTTTTTTGATAATATTTATAATAATTGAATGCCGTTATCCAATGCACATTCGGAGATTTCTTTTGGCCATAGAGATGCCTGTACCTCGCCGATGTGTGCTTTTCGCAGATAATACATACAGATACGGGACTGACCGATGCCGCCTCCGATGGTGTAAGGAAGTTCACAGTTTAAGAGGGCTTTCTGAAAAGCAAGTTCCCGTCGTTCTTCACAGCCGGCTGCTTTTAATTGTTTTGTCAAAGACTCTTCGTCTACACGCACTCCCATAGAAGATAACTCCAATGAGATATCCAGTACCGGATAATAAACGATAATATCTCCGTTTAGTTCCCAATCATCATAATCCGGTGCACGTCCGTCATGTTTTTCTCCGGAAGCAAGTACCTTGCCGATTTGAGTGATGAAAACAGCGCCTTTTGCTCGGGCAATCTTATATTCCCGCTCTTTCGGTGTACAGTCTGGGTACATATCTTCCAGTTCCTGAGAACTGATAAAGAAGATTTCATCCGGGAGCAGCGGTTCTATGTAATTGTAACGTCTGGATATGAAACCTTCCGTTTCTTTTAATGCACTGAATACTTTGCGAACGGTATATTCCAGTGTCTCCATATTACGTTCCTGTTTGGAAATGACCTTTTCCCAATCCCATTGATCTACATAAAGAGAGTGGATGTTATCGGTATCTTCATCTCTGCGGATTGCAGTCATATCTGTGTATAAGCCTTCACCGGAATGGAAATCATAGTGTTTTAACGCATAGCGTTTCCATTTGGCAAGCGAGTGTACGATTTCGGCAATGGATTCGTTCTGTTCGCGGATGCCAAAAGATACCGGTCGTTCAACACCGTTGAGGTTGTCGTTTAAACCGGACTCCGGCGTTACAAATAAAGGTGCGGATACACGAGTCAGATGCAGTGCTTTTGCAAGTGAGCGTTCAAAATGGTCTTTGATCTCTTTGATAGCAACCTCGGTTTCCCGGATTGTCAGAGGAGAGGAATAACCATCAGGTATTATTAAATGTTCCATATCTCAAAACTCCTTTTCTATAGTATCTATGCTTTTAACATTGCAGAATATTCACAGATACCCCTATTTTAATGAGCATCCAGACAGATGTCAAATATTTTTCTGAAATCTTCATTCTAATTCTTGCAAAATAGTATAGAAGTTCTATTATAGAAAGTAAGCAGAAGATTATAAAATAATGGAAGAAAGAATACGGGCAGGAGCAAAAGGATGTTTGAAAGAAAGAGAAAGGCAGGGAGAAAAAATGAAAAATTATTCAGAAGATGCGAGTCGGCAGTATCATATACAGGTGGCGGCAGGTGAAGTCGGGAAGTACGTTATTATGCCGGGAGACCCAAAACGATGTGTGAAGATTGCACAATATCTGGATGCTCCGGTATTGGTTGCGGATAATCGGGAATATATTACGTATACCGGCTATCTGGAAGGGGTAAAAGTAAGTGTGACATCTACCGGGATCGGAGGACCTTCTGCATCAATCGCCATGGAAGAGTTGTATCGATGTGGTGCAGATACTTTTATACGAATCGGAACCTGTGGCGGAATGCAGACAGAGGTACAGAGCGGTGATGTTGTAATTGCGACTGGTGCAATTCGAATGGAAGGAACTTCCAAAGAATATGCTCCGATAGAATTCCCTGCAGTTCCGGATCTGGAGGTGACGAATGCGCTTGTGGAAGCTGCAAAAGAGAAAGGATGCAGATATCATACCGGAGTGGTGCAGTGTAAAGATGCTTTTTACGGACAACATGAGCCGGAGAAAAAACCTGTAAGTTACGAGCTGGTAAATAAATGGGAGGCTTGGAAACAGTTAGGCTGTCTGGCTTCCGAAATGGAATCGGCAGCATTGTTTGTAGTGGCAAGTTCTTTGCGGGTACGGGTAGGCTCCTGCTTTCTTGTGATTGCGAATCAGGAAAGGGAAAAACAGGGCTTATATAATCCGGTTGTGCATGATACGGATATGGCAATTCGGATTGCGATAGAAGCGATTCGTTCATTGATCAGGAAAGAGAAGGAAAAAGAATGAATAGAGAAATAATAGAGGAAATGATTGAACTTGCAGTGAAACAACTGGAATACTCTTATGCTCCGTATTCTGGATTTTGTGTGGGTGCAGCGCTGCGGACAAAAGGCGGAAAATATTATACAGGATGCAATATTGAAAATGCGGCATATACACCGACCAACTGTGCGGAAAGGACTGCATTCTTCAAAGCAATCAGCGAGGGGGAGAGAGCGTTTGATGCAATTTGTATTGTGGGCGGAAAACAAGGGAAATTGACAGCATATACAGCGCCTTGTGGTGTGTGCAGACAAGTGATGATGGAATTTTGTAATCCGGAAAACTTTCAGATAGTGTTGGCAACGGGGAAGGAGGATTATAAGGTTTATACATTAAAAGAATTGCTGCCTCTTGGGTTTGGCCCGGACAATTTGATATAACAGATAAAATATAAAAAATAAATATATTTTCAGAAAATAAAAACTAAAATAAAATAAATACAAAAAATATATTGACAAATAAGAAATAGAGTGCTAATATATAACTAACAAATAAAACTGATTGAACAATATTTATAAGATAAAGATATTTATTTTTTAAATAATTGTTCAAAAGAGTTTTAAAAAATGCCGAATCCATCTCGATGACGATAAGAAAGTGATGAAGAAATTATCATAATGACGAGAAAGTTATGAGAGAAGTAAAATTCATCATGGGACGGAATTCTTATCAGGGATAAGGAGTAAGTGGCAAATTTATGAATAGGAGGTACGGACCACCGAAAACATAAGTTAAATTCAGAAAACTATCCCGAGGGATAGGAAGAGGTAGAAAAAATGATAGAAATATCAGAATGAAAATGGATGTTGATCAGAATCAGTGGTTGACATCCATTTTCATGTGTTGTTAAAATAGAGACGAAAATTTAGAGGAGAGTGTTATTAACTAATAGATAAGGAGTTGATTGGGTGAGTATGAATATATTAATGGAAGAAAGTAATGTATGGAAGAACTTTCTGGAAGAGGCTGATATTTCTGTAGGGACATTGAGCAGTACTGGTTTGATTGTGTTGGGAATTGCTGTCCTGATCGGAGTACTTTGGTGCTTTTTGGGACTGAAACTGGTACGGATCTGGTCGGCAATTATGGGATTTGCAATTGGATTTGGTGCGGCGTGGAAGATTGCTTCCGAATTTGCGCTGGAAGACAGGATGCTTTTGATCATAGGTCTTGCGGCAGGTATTATTCTTGCGTGTCTGGGATCGATCTTGTATCGGGTTGGAGTGTTTATCGTTGTCTTTTTGGCCGGAACGGTTCTGGCGATTCAAGTTTTTACACCGGATAGTGTGTTGTGGATGGCAATATGTCTGGGGATTGGATTGGTTATTGCCCTGTTGACTATCATATATGCAGAACCGGTAACGATGGTTGTTACCGGAGCGCTTGGCGCACTGGTCTTAGGAAATGCATTATGTTTTTTTATTCCTTTGGAAGGAAATCTCGTTCGGATCGTGGGGACGGTTTTGTTTGCTGTTTTAGGCATTTGGGTTCAGTTTGTACTTGAATCCGGAAAAAGAAAGAAACAGAGCCTAAAAAAGGCGGAGGAGATCAGAGAACAGCATTCTGCGGAAAATGAAGTGGAAAAAGCACGTGCGATGGTTGAAGAGTTAGAGGAAGAGGATGAGGAAAAAGAAGAGGATGATATTACGTTTTTGGATCTGTAGATGAATTGAGTCCGTTTTATGACACACCTGATTTGGTAAGATAGAGGCAGTTGAAAAAGAAGACTTTATTTTACCAAAGAAAGGTGTGTTTTTATGTATATTAAAAAATCAGTTTTAAGTGGAATTATTTTATGGGTCGGAGGTGTGATTCTCTGCATCACTGCAATTTTATTTTGTTTTACAGAATTATCTATCCCAAGATATGTTTACATAACAGTTTGTCTGGCTTGCATTTGGAGTGTTATGAAACTAACGGAACGAGTGGAGCGGGGATGCTAGCGTAAAATTTTTGTAGGACACATAGAAAAGGAAACACCAGTTTTGTGTTA